>JAGWWA010000056.1 GCA_018970605.1 Planctomycetota bacterium
ACTCCGCCAGGAAGCCCCGAGCGGGAGCGAGGGGATCACGCGTGGCGGCTGCGAACGACGCGTGCCGATCCGCGGAGCCGTTCCCGTCGCTTGCGCTCCGGGCTTTGAGGGTTCCGTGGAAAACGCACGAGGATCAAGTGTGACGCGCCTTACGGCGTTACGCTTCCTGGGATCGTCTGCAGGAAGCCCGATCGCGCGAGCGATGGGGACGGATGCCCCACCATCCCGGCGGCAGTTCAGGCGGACGATCGGCTGACGGCCGCCACGATCCGCGGCCGCGCCGCGGAGGCTGCTGCGGGGTCAGTCGGCCGCGGAAACGCCTCCAGTTCCCGCATGCTCGTGTTCCCCACGGCGACATCGAGCATCCGGCGGAACCGCCGAAACACGCTCTCCTGTCGGTAGGGGATGCCGTACCGCTCGCAGAGCGACTTCACCACCGGCTGGATGCGGGTGTACTGCCGCATCGGCAGATCGGGGAACAGGTGGTGCTCGATCTGGTAGTTGAGCCAGATGCTCAGGTAGTCGGTGACCTCGCCGCCGCAGCGATAGTTTGCCGAGCCCATCACCTGCGTGACGTAGAACTCCTCCTTGCGGTCGTAGTGGAAGGCGAACCGATAGAGGTCGTCGGCGGTGTGGTTGGGGCCGATCACCAGGAAGGCATGGGCGTTGGTGATCGCCTCCGCCAGCAGTTTGTTCACCAGCACGCACCAGACGGCGGTCGTGCCCAGCGGCAGAAACAGCAGCGGCACGATACCAAAGTGCCAGGTGGCATAGGGCAGGTAGCAGACCAGCCAGAGCCGACGCACCGCCGGGCGGCGGAAGTCGATGACGCTGCCCACCGTCAGGGAGACGATCTTTTCGTGCCGAAGCCGCTTGCGGCTCTTCGGGTCGAGCACGCTCATCGAGTTGGGGGCGTAGTAGATGATCTTCCAGGTGCAGGCCACCACCGCGATCAGGGCGTACTTCAGCCCCACCGGCATCCGCATGCCACGGAGAAACTCGAGGTGCCGCTCGGCCACGTCGGGGTCGGCATCTTCGCCGGTGTGGTAGTGGTGAAGCACGTTGTGCTCGTAATCCCAAGCCTCAGGATGGAGCCAGTCGAACCAGTCGATGAATCGCCGCCAGCCGCGGGCGAACACCCGGCTGGTGTACCTCGCGGGAATCCCCGGCACGCGGTCGTAGCCGCGATGGATGATGTGGTGGGCGAGCAGCCAGCGGGTGAACTGCCCGAGGCTCAGCAAAAACGCCGTCGCCGGATTGGGGATGATCCAGGCGGTGGCGTAGCCGGCGAGCGTGGCGAGTCGGCCGTACCGCTCGATTCGCCGCAGATGGACGAAGTCGGCCGGGCCGATCTGCCGGTAGGTCTCGGCCTTCAGCCGCTCGATGGCGGCGCAGAAGCCCGCGACGTCCATGCGGCTCAGGTCGTCGGCCGGTTCCGCGGCGAGGCAAGGGCCGGTGCTCATGTCCTTGCGATATCCATGGTGTTGGCCGGATGCGACGTCCGTGATCCGTCCGTAATCGTGGGTCAGTCCCCACGGCAGACGCTGTGGGGCTTTGTGATCGCCGGACTTCCCGACAGGTTGATCCAGGAAGCGTCACCGTGGAGGCAGGAAGACCGGGTTTCGCATCCCCATCGGGGATGCCCGCGTCCGTCGCCGTTGTACACCGCCGTCGGACTCGCAACGAGCACCTCAGCCGGGCTACAGGCCCGTCGGGGCGAAGTGGTCCACCGGACCCGTACCGCCGCCCAGCCCGGGCGCCCCGGCAATCGCCGCCCGGATAAACCCACAGGCCCCGGCGACGGCCGTTGCCACGCCTTCGCCACGCGCCAGCCGGGCTGTGATCGCCGCCGAGAGCGTGCAGCCCGTGCCATGGGTGTGGCAGGTCTCGATTCGCTCTGCCGACAGCAGGATCGCGCGGCCCTCCGACCAGAGCAGATCGACGGCGGCCCCGGACAGGTGACCTCCCTTGATGAGCACATGCCGCGGCCCGCGGGCCGCGATCACCTGGGCGGCATGCTCCATCGATTCCCGATCACACACGTCGAACCCGGCAAGCCGCGTTGCCTCGGGGAGATTCGGGGTCACGAGCGTGGCCAGCGGCAGCAGTTCCGAACACAGCGCGTCCACCGCGTCGTCGGCCAGGAGCGCGGCGCCATGCTTGCTCACCATCACCGGATCGACGACCAGCGGGACACGCAACCGCGCGGCCCGAGCCGCCACGGCTGCGATCACATCGGCCCGGCCCAGCGCACCGGTCTTCACCGCCGCCGGCGGGATGTCGGCGATCACGGCGTCGAACTGCTCGACCACCAGCCCCGGATCGAGCACCTCGACCGCCGACACCTGCCGCGTGTTCTGCACCGTCACCAGCGTGACCACGCTCATGCCGTACACGCCGTGCTGGTGGAAGGTCTTGAGGTCGGCCTGCAGGCCGGCACCGCCAGACGGATCGGAGCCGGCGATGGTGAGGGCGACAGGGCTGACGGGGCGATGGTGGGCCATTTTTTCGGGGATTCCTCCGGGATTACGCCGAAAACAGGGGGCAACGGGGCAGGTCTTGGGTTCCGGCGAAGCCCGGCTACCATAAGGGGCTCGACGATCCCCGAGCATTCCCTGGCTTATTGGAGATTCCCGACCGTGGCAGTGGCGATTCGAATGAAGCGGATGGGCCGGAAGAACCGCGAATATTACCGTATCTGCGCCACCGACCGGCGCAGCCCCCGCGACGGCCGCGTGATCGAGGAGCTCGGCACCTACGATCCCCACGTACCGGAGACCGACGCCCGTTGCACGCTCAACGGCCCGCGGATCGACTATTGGATCTCCGTCGGCGCCCAACCGAGCGACGCCGTTCGCGTGCTCATCAAGAAGTACGGCACCAACGGCACGCACCTGCAGCAGATGGAGGCGGCTCGCGCCAAGCTCTCGATGCCGCGGATCGTTCCCGATCCGGGCGAGCCGGCCTTCGTGCCCACGCCCAAGTCTGAACCCGCGGCCGAGGCACCCGCCGCGGCCCCCGTGGCGGAAGCGGTGGCGGAAGCCGTCGCCGAACCGGCCGCCGAAGCACCCGCCGAAGAGCCGAAGTCCGAGTGAGCCCGCGTCGCTCCGACCCCGCCCTGGCCGGCGGCCGGACGACCGCGCCGATCGCGTCGCCGCCATGCGCATCGACATCGTCACGCTGTTCCCCGAGATGTTCACGAGCTTCCTCGACGGAAGCCTGCTCGGGGCCGCGCGCCGCGCGGGTCTGATCGACGTCCGGCTGACGAACATCCGCGACTTCGCCGAGGGCGTGCACCGACAGGTGGACGACCGCCCCTTTGGCGGCGGGCCCGGCATGTTGCTGATGCCCGGTCCGGTCGTGTCGTGCGTCGAGGCGGTGCAGGCTGAGGCCGCACCCATAGGTCGCACCTTCCTCCTCACGCCCGGTGGCCGGCAGCTCGATCAGGCCGCGGTCGAGGAACTCGCGGCGCTCGACCGCATCGTGCTCGTCTGCGGCCGCTACGAGGGCTTCGACGCCCGGATCGGTGCCACGCTCGCCGCCGAGGAACTCTCGATCGGCGACTACGTGCTCTCGGGCGGTGAGGTCGCCGCCATGGTCGTGGTCGATGCCGTCGCCCGACTGCTGCCCGGCGTGCTCGGCCACGAGGAGAGCGCCGGCCAGGATTCGTTCTCCGGAGCCGACCGCCTCGTCGAGGGCCCTCAGTACACGCGGCCTCGTGAGTTTCGCGGCCTCGCCGTGCCCGAGATCCTGCTCTCGGGCGATCATGGCCGGATCGCCAGCTGGCGACGCGAGCAGGCCGTCGCGGCGACCGCGAAGCGGAGCCGGCCACACCCCGTCCATTCCCCCAGTCACTCGTAACAAGCCACCCCTGACAAGCCACCCCGAAAAGGAGCGCATCGTGAGTCGCAAACTGCTTGCCGCCGTCGAGGCCTCGAGCCTCAAGCCCGAGACCGCCAGCTTTGAGATCGGCGACACCGTCGATGTCCACACCCGAATCCTCGAAGGCGAGAAGGAACGGGTTCAGATCTTCAACGGCGTCGTGATCGCCAAGAGCGGCGCGGGCAGCCGCGAGATGTTCACCGTCCGCCGGATCGTGGCGGGCGAGGGCGTCGAGCGAAAGTTCCCGGTGCACTCGCCGAAGATCGCCAAGATCGAGGTCAAGCGGTCGGGCGTGTCGAAGCGGGCGAAGCTCTACTACCTCCGCGACCGCTCGGGCAAGTCGACCCGCCTCCGCGAGAAGCGGGACGACCTCGTCGCCGAGAAGCCGGCCGCCGGCAAGGGCAAGAAGGCCGTCGCCAGCACCTGAGCCGGGAGCCTGGTCGTGGCGACGTCCCGAGACGAACTCGGTCGCCGCGGCGAGGACGAAGCGGCGAGGTATCTCCGTGGCCTCGGCTACCGGATCGTCGGCCGTCGCGAGCGAGTGCTCCGCGGCGACATTGACATCGTCGCCCTCGACGGCCGCACGGTGGTGTTCGTCGAGGTCCGCACGCGGTCCGACACGGCCCACGGCCATCCGGCCGAGACGGTGGGGTTCGCGAAGCAGCGGCGGCTCGCGACCCTCGTCAACGCCTACATCCGCCGCCATCGGCTCGAGGACCAGAGCGTGCGGATCGACGTGGTGGCCGTCACCTTCGATGCCGCCGGCAAGCCGATCGTCGAACACTACCAGAACGCCTTCGACGATCCCGGCTGACCGCGATCGATGCGACGTGGGCCGACCATCGCTTCAGGTGCAGGTTGGCGATCTGCGCCTCCGCGACGATCCGCGCCTCCGCCCGGAAGGCGTCCCGGCCACCCCGAAGCCACAGGTTGGCAACCGTCGGTGGCACACCGTCCGGTTCACCGCACCGGCTGCAGATCGGCGATTTCGTCCGGAGATTCAAACACCGTCAGGCAATCGGCCGGCAACCGGCGGGCGAGTTTGGCAAGCCGCTCGCGAACCTTCGCCCGCGACGACTTCGCGGGCACCTCGCGAATGAGAATGCCGGCCACCTGCTCGGGCCGTCGCCGGGCGATCGACGCGTAGATTTCGGGGTCCCGCTCGCCCGAGTCGCCCACGAGCACGAACCGGCGTGCCGGAAAGTCGTCGATGATGCGGTCGATCGTTCGCCGCTTCCCTCGCTTGC
Organism: Planctomycetota bacterium; assembly: GCA_018970605.1. Classification (GTDB taxonomy): domain Bacteria; phylum Planctomycetota; class Planctomycetia; order Pirellulales; family UBA1268; genus QWPN01. The sequence goes on from JAGWWA010000056.1 coordinate 5,130, forward strand.
GCGACGGCAGCCGCCCGAGCGGCGTCGAATCCTTGAGGCGGAAGAGTTTGAGGTGCATCGAGCCCGCAGGCAGGCCGGCCTGACCGAGAAACCGGCAGAGCGGATCGGAGAGCTGCCACGGGCTGCTCGAAACGTAGTGAAAATCCGCCCCGGCTTCCCGCCACCGCCGGTAGGTCTCGGGCATGCCCTCCACGGGGATGAACTCCCGGAGCAGCGTATTGCGGAGCAGTTCCCGCTTGTCGGCGACGTTGCTGAACTTCACCGTATCGTCGATATCGGAGATCACCGACGTGCCCGAGTCCTCGACGAGGTGGATGCATCCGGTGCCGGTCGGAACACCGTCTCCCTCGTCGCCAGCCGCGTCGGCCACTCCGGCATACTCGAGCCGACGCCCAGCCACCCCATCGGCCACCGCCCATGACGCCGAAAACTCGTCGTCGAACTCCACCCGGGTCTCAAAATGACCCGCCTTGTCGGTGAAACCGACATCGACGATACGATCGCCGAGCGTGATCCTGACGCGGTAGCCCGCGACCCTGCGGAAGAGGAACATCTCGGCCCGGCGGCGGAAGATATCGGAGGCCATTTCGGCCTCGTCGAGATCGAGCAACCGCCGCAGCACGGCCACCGCCAGCACCCTCCGCCGGCTTCGCTCGGGCAGCGGCCGGGCGACCATGCCCGCCACCCGTGCCGTCCACCCGTGCGGCGTGCGGATCGCGTAGGTGGGGAAGAACACGATCATTGCCGCGGATGACCGCCGGGGATGCTTGCAACGGGGGGAGGACCATCTTACAACCTTCGCGAGCACGACGGCCGAAGCTATGGGCGCCGTCGGCCACGTGGAGGACCAGATGGGCGTCAAGAAAACGGGTAAGGGTCGGCGGAAACTCGGCCAGAAGAAGCGGCGGATGCGGGCCCGCATCCGGCATCGCAAGGGCTGATCCGCGGCGCGACGCCGGGTGACCCGGCGTTCCGTTCGACACGACCCGCAGGGTCTGCCACCCGTTCTGCATCTGCCTGCAGGCGCCCCGGCCTTTTTGGTTGCCGCGCGACCAGCGTGGGGTAGGGTTGCGTGGCTGTTGGTGACGGCCGCGCGTTCAGCGCGAGTTCGCTGCCCCGCTCGTCTGCGGGCGCCACGGCCGCCCGAGGAGACGGATCGATGCGTGCACAGGATTGGGCCCGTCGGCTGCTGGCATCCACGGCGATGATCGCCGTCATGTCGGCGAGTGGCTGCAAGTCGCTCAACGAGCGATACATCGCGATGGAGGTGTGGAAGTACGAGAAGTGCTTCGGGCACCTCCCGCCCGGATTCACGCCGCCGGCCGCGGCGATCGCCGCCCCGGCCGCAGCCCCGCGGGTCTGCGGTCAGCAATCGCAGTGCTGTGAGTCGGCCCCAGCGTCTGTCTCGACGGGCTGCAACTCCTGCGAGGGCGGTGGCACGGTCGTCGAGGGCGGCATGCCCGGTGGAATGCCCGCTGGCGTGTCGGTGCCGGCCGGCCCCGGCGGATCGCCGGGCCCGGGTGCCGGCGCTTCGATGCCGACGCCGGCCGGCGTCACGGCCGGCAAGCCGGTGGTGATTTCCGACGAAGTCGTGATTCCTTGATCGAGGGCTGCATCGCCATCCGTGGCGAACGGCCCACAGCACAAAAAGCCCCGAGCGCCAGCGAGGGGATCACGCCTGGCGACAAAAAAGCCTCGCTGTTCACGACCATCGATTCCTCGCTCCGGCTGGCAGTTCCTCGCGCAGGGTCACAAAAAGCCCCGAGCGCGAGCGAGGGGATGACGCCCGGCGGCAAAAAAACCCCACAGTTCACGACCGTGAGTCCCCTCGCTTCCGCTCGGGGCTTCCTGGATGCGTCACGGCGGCGTGGCGTGCGCCTCGCCCGCGTGGGCGGGGCCGGCCTGAAAGGCCCCCTCGAAGATTCCAATGTCGAGCGCGAAGGGCCGCTTGGAGACGGTGAGGTCGCCGGCAAAGGGGTATCCGAACAGGGAGACCAGATAGAGATTCAGTCCGATGACGAGGGCCGAGAGGCCCGTCAGGAGCAGCTGCAGGCCGGCGTGGTCCACGCTGAACAGGCCCACGAAAAACACCACCACGCCGGCGCCCACGATCAGGGCCACCCACTCCACGGCCGGGATCCCGAACTGCACCGCATTCGACCGGTCGCGACGAAGATCCCAGAGCTGCCGCGACTGCTCGAGCACCAGCGGAAACACGATCTTCTGAGCTTCGGTCACCGGCTCGAAATCATCGAGCGCCTTCGCCAGCGCGAGGCCCGTCCGCCGCGCCTCGACGCTCATCTTCCCTCGCGCCATCAGCGGCCACTCGACGTCGACCACCTGCTGGGCATAGGTCCGGCAGAGGTTCTGGATCCGCGACCGCTGCGGTTCAGGAAACCGGTCGGCGAGCAGGAAGATGTCGGCCAGGCTGTTCGACTCCTGCTGCACCTCGTCCATCGCCCGCTCGAAGCGGACCATCGCATCCACCACGATGAGCCCCAGCAGCACGGCGTAGAGCGTGCCGACGACCGCGAGCATGTTGCCGGTGGCGTCGTGCGCCGCGCGGAGCACCTCGGCCGCAATCAGCCGCCGCATCGCCGCCACCATCGCCAGCGCGACGAGAATCCCGCCGAGCACGAGACCGATGCCACCGATCGAGAGGTTGTAGTCCATGCGTTCGCCCTCCGACGAAACAGCCGTCCAGCACCAGCCGCTCTCGTCCGCGGCGGTGAGTGCAGCGGCCTCGCGAATCCCTACCCCAGCGTCTCGCCCGGCCCTGGAAACTCCCGTCGCTCGACATCGGCCCGCCAGCGGGCCAGCGCGTCGGCGATCGTCGCCTTGGCGTCGGCGTAACCGCGGACGAACTTCGGCACGCGATCGGGCGAGAGGCCCACGAGGTCGTGCATCACGAGCACCTGGCCGTCGCAGTCCGGGCCGGCGCCGATGCCGATCGTGGGCACGTGCAGCGCGTGCGTGATCGCGGCAGCCACCGCCCGTGGTATGCATTCCAGCACGACCGCGAACGCGCCGGCGTCGGCCGCCGCCCGGGCGTCGACCACGAGCCGATCCTCGTCGCGCTGCATCCGGTAGCCGCCGAGCTGGTGCACCGCCTGCGGCCGCAGGCCGACGTGCCCCATCACCGGGATCCCGGCAGCCACGATTCCGGCGATCACGTCGGCCTGGCCCGCGGTGCCCTCGAGCTTCACTGCCTGGCAGCCGGTCTCCTTGAGAATCCGCGCACACGCCTCGACGGCCGTCCGCACTCCGAGGTGCTGCAGCGGGAAGGGCAGGTCAACGACGACCATCGCACGCGAGACGGCCCGCGAAACGATCTCACCGTGGTAGATCATCTGCTCGAGCGTGGCCGGAATCGTCGAGGAACGCCCGGCGATCACCATCGCCACGCTGTCTCCAACAAGCACGCAATCCACGCCCGCCTCGTCGGCGAGCCGCCCGGTGGGCCAGTCGTAGGCCGTCACCATGGAGATCGGTCGGCCTCGCTCCCGGGCCGCGGCCAGGTCGAGCACGGTGACCCTTCGCGGGGTGCTGGGCTGGGGCGTCATGAGAGGCTCTTGGAAAACTCGTTCAATCACCGCCGCCCACCTGCGGCGGATCCATTCACGATCGTGCGATGCGATCCCGAGGGCGCAAGGATGGCAAGGCGGACGTCCACCGGTGGCGAGCCCAGGTGTCGGCGGGGCGGCGGAGGGCGATGGTCGCCGTCATCCGCCGCGGTTTCGGCGAGTGTACACCGCCGCGGTGGGCCTCCAACTCTCGCTCATCCGGGCCGCATGGAAATCCCGGCCGCCCCGGGGGAGACCTTGCGGCGGCATGGTGCCGCCCTATAATCCCGGGGCGTTCGCAGGCTGGAATTCCGCTGCTTCGGCGGTGGTTTTCGATCCTGCGGGTGCCTCCTGCGGGTGTAGCTCAGTTGGTAGAGCACCACGTTGCCAACGTGGTTGTCGTGGGTTCGAATCCCATCACCCGCTTCGTCCCGTGTCTCGGTGCCGACCGAGCCGGCCAGGATGTCCTGGCGGCGGCGTGGCGGTGCCGAGAATGCCCTCGCCCTTCCGTCGTGCCGCTCGCCACTGGGACGTCTCATCGGGCGGGTTGCCTTCGCCAACGACCCTCGTTTCGGAACCGTTCATGTCAGCGTCAGATACGTCCGCCGTCGCCGCCCCCGAGTCCTCCGAGGGTCTGCCCAAGCCACTCGCTCTCGACGTCTCCGTCGAGAGCGTCTCGACCTGCCAGCGGCGGGTGAAGGTGACGATCCCCCGCGAAGACATCGACCGCTACCGCGACGAGGCGCTCGGCGACCTGGTGCCGACGGCGCTGCTGCCCGGCTTCCGTCCGGGCCGCGCCCCGCGGCGGCTCGTCAGCAGCCGATTCAAGTCGGAGCTCTCCGATCAGATCCGCTCGAAGCTCCTGACGGATGCGATGACGCAGGTCTCGGAGCAGCAGAAACTCTCGCCGATCAGCGAGCCGGAACTCGACATCAACGCCGTTCTCCTGCCCGATGACGGCCCGATGACCTTCGAGTTTTCGATCGAGGTCCGGCCCGAGTTCGAGTTGCCGAAGTGGAAGGGGCTGTCGATCTCCCGGCCCGCCCGCGAGATCACCGATGCCGATGTCGACGAGGCGCTCGCCGGCCACCTCCGCGAACGGGCCCGGTTCGTGCCGCACGATGGCGCTGCATCGCCCGGCGATCTGATCGTCGCGAAGCTCGCCTTCAAAGACGGCGATCGGGTGCTGTCTCAGGCCGACGAGGCCGAAATCATCGTCCGCGATCGGCTGTCGTTCGCCGACGCCGAACTCCCTGGCTTCACCAAGCTCGTCGCCAAGGCCAAGCCGGGCACGACCGTCACGGCCACCGTGAAGGTTTCCGACGAGGCGGCCCTCGAGGACGTCCGTGGCAAGGACGTGACCATGGAACTCACCGTCCTCGACGTGAAGCGGCTCGAACTCCCCGAGATGACTCCGGCCCTCCTCGATGAACTCGGTGGCTTCGAATCCGCCGACGCGCTGAAGGCCGCCGTGCGGAAGCAGCTCGAAGGACAGCTCGAGTGGCACCGTCGCAAGCAGGTGCGGCAGCAGGTCGCCAGCGCCCTGACCGCCTCGGCCTCCTGGGACCTGCCCCCGGCGCTGCTGCGGCGGCAGGCGCAGCGGGAGCTTGAACGGGCGATCCTCGAACTCCGCCGGAGCGGCTTCGACGACGACTCCATTCGGCGGTACGTCAACGAACTCCGCCAGAGCGTGATGGCGAGCACGGCCCGGGCGCTCAAGGAGCACTTCATCCTCGAGCGGATCGCCGAGGATGAGGGGATCGCCGACACGGCCGCCGACTACGACGAGGAGATTCGGGCGGTCGCGGCCCAGTCGGGCGAGTCGCCCCGCCGCGTCCGGGCCAGCCTCGAGCGGCGCGGCCTGATGGACGTGCTCCGCAACCAGATCATCGAGCGGAAGACGGTCGACCTGATCACCTCACACGCGTCCTTCAAAGACACGCCGTTCGAGTTCTCCAAGCCGGACGCCGAGGCGATCGACCATGCGGTGTGCGGCGTCGTGGTGGGCGAGGAGGAGATCCCGACCGCCACGCAAGCCGAGCCCACCCCCCGGCCCGGCCAACGCGGCTAGCCGACGATCCGTTCCGTCACCCCCAGCGCATTCCCAATGCATCGCCACGATCACCACGCCTCGTCGTTTCTCCCGACCGTGACGGCCGCTTCCGCCTCGACGGCCCACCGCGACTACCAGCGGCAGCGGACGATGACGCTCGGCGACCTGCTGCTCGAGAACCGGATCATTCTCCTGCAGGGGGAGATCTACGACGGCAACGCCAACGAACTGGTGATGAAACTGCTCTACCTGCAGAGCGAGAACCGCCGGAAGGACATCCACTTCTACATCAACTCACCCGGCGGCAGCGTCACGGCGACGATGGCGATCTACGACACGATGCAGATCCTCTCCTGCCCGGTGGCGACCTACTGCGTGGGCCTCGCGGCCAGTGGCGGCGCGGTGCTGCTCGCCGGCGGCGCCAAGGGGAAGCGGTTCGTCCTGCCGCATGCCAAGGTGATGATCCACCAGCCCTACGGGCAGGTGGGTGGCCAGGTGAGCGATATCGAGATCCAGGCCGACGAGATCATCAAGACGCGGGCCGTGCTCAACGAGATCCTGGCCCACCACACCGGCCAGCCGATCGACCAGATCGCCAAGGACACCGACCGCGACCGCTACCTCTCCGCGACCGAGGCGAAGGAATACGGCCTCGTCGACGAGGTGCTGACGAAGCCCCCGGTGGCTGCCGAAGACCAGGAAAAGGACTGAGCCCGCGTCGCCCGTCCCGCCATCCACGAAGAAACCCACGCCATGCCCCTGATCCCCTACGTCATCGAAAAGAGCGGCCGCGAAGAGCGGGCGATGGATATCTACAGCCGCCTGCTCAAGGACCGCATCGTGTTCCTGGGCACGCAGGTGAACGATGAGGTTGCCAACGCGATCGTCGCCCAGCTGCTCTTCCTGCAGTCGGACGATCCGAAGAGCGACATCCACCTCTACATCAACTCGCCGGGCGGCAGCGTGACCGCGGGCCTCGCGATCTACGACACGATGCAGTTCGTGACCTGTGACGTCGCCACCTACTGCATCGGCCAGGCGGCCTCGATGGGAGCGGTGCTGCTCGCCGCCGGGGCCAACGGCAAGCGTCGGGCGTTGCCCAACGCCCGGATCATGATCCACCAGCCGCTGGCCGGCATGGAAGGAACGGCGGAGGAGATCATGATCCACGCCAAAGAGTTCAAAAACATCAAGCACAAGCTCAACGGCATTCTGCTGAAGCACACCGGCCACCCGCTGGAAAAGATCGAGCAGGACACCGATCGAGACCGGTTCATGTCGGCTCAGGAGGCGCGGGACTACCGCCTGATCGACGACGTGATCGAGCGGATGCCGGCTGGCAAGCCGGTCTGATACGCATCGCACGTGATGCTCGGACGGCCCCCATCGCTCACGCGATTGGGCTTCCTGAAACCGCCGGGAAGCGCAACGGCGTCAGGCGTATGGCCTCAGGAAGCGTAACGCCGTCAGGCGTACGGCAGCCCTCAGGAAGCGCAACGCCGTCAGCGGTATGGCCTCAGGAAGCGTAACGCCGTCAGGCGTACGGCCGCCCTGAGGGGTCGTCGTGGCCCAAAAAGGGCCCGCATCTACGGCTGATCCTGCGATTGCGGGAGGCCCGCGGGGTTTGCTAGCGTCCCCGCCCCCGTGGCAGCCGGATGACGCACGCCCGCCGATGGGCGGCGGCCGCGCCGCGGGGCGTTGGGAGACGCTTTCGATGTGGTGGCACGACCGACGCCGGTGGCACGCGAGCCGATGGATGCCCATCGTCGCGGTCATGTGCGTCGCGACCGTGGGCTGCAAGAGCGACCTGAGCCAGCAGCTCCTGGAGCGGGAACTCCGCTACCAGGAAGATCAGATCTATCAGCTGCAGGACGAGCTTCAGGACAAGTGCAGCCGGCTCGACATGCTGTCGGGCGAGAATGCGAGCCTCCGCAAGCAGCTCGGCGTAACCCCTGGCGACTCGCTGAGCCGATCACGGACGGGTGCGCCACGCCCCGCCTCCGCGCCGGTCGCCGTGCCGCCGGCCATCCAGATCCCGGAGTCGATCCGCGCCCCCGCACCGGCGGCGGCGCCCCTGGCCCCACCGGCACTCGACAACATTCCGCCCCTGCCGGTGAAGCCTTCCTCGCAGCCGGAGCCCTCCCCGCTGGCGCTGCCCGAGCCCGTGGACGCCGCGGCGGCTGCGCCCGTCGCACCGGACGAAGCACCACCGACCCCGGTAGCCGTGCCTGTCGCCTACGATCAGCCCCTGCCCGATGGCCGGCCGGTGCGGCTCGAGGTGAGCACCACCACCACCGCCTGCTTCGACGACAATGGCGACGGCACCAGCGACGGCATCGCGGTGACCTTCGAGCCCCGCGATGCGACCGAACGGCTCGTGCCCGCGCCAGGCGCCGTGGCGATCACCGTGTTCGACACGTCCAACCCGGCCGCGCCGATCGCCTCATGGACGATTCCGACCGAGCAGGCGGCGACGCACTTCCGCCCGACCACGCGGCTCCGCGGCGTGCACATTCCGCTCCGCTGGACCAGCGGGCCGCCGACCGGCGACCACGTTCGGGTGGCCGTGCGGGTCACGGGTCCGGAAGGTGCCGTGCTGGAAGCAGACGCCACGATTCCGACGCGGTGATCCTGCGGCCGGCCATCGACCTTCGATCCGCCGGCCGGTTTCGTTCGCCCACGGTCTCATCACAGCCGGTCGGCTTTCTGGACTCCCGTCCAAGCCCAACGCCGTGAGGCGTGGGGCATACCGCCACCAGACGCCGCGTCCCGTACTACAGCCCGCGGTCTTCGAGGAAGTTGAGCAGGTCGGCAACGCGGTTGGAGTAGCCCCACTCGTTGTCGTACCAGCTCACCACCTTCACGAAGTTTCCGAGGCCGATCGTATCGACCGCCGAGAAGATCGAGCTGTGCGGGTCGCCCTTGAGGTCGGTCGACACCAGCTCCTTCTCCGTGTACCGCAGGATCCCCTTGAGCGGGCCGTCGGCCGCCTTCTTCATGGCCGCGTTGATGTCGGCCGGCGAGGCATCCTTGCCCAGGATCGCGGTGAAGTCGACCACGCTCACTGTCGGCGTCGGCACGCGGAAGGCCATGCCCGTGAACTTGCCCTGCAGAGCCGGGATCACGAGCCCGACCGCCTTCGCGGCACCGGTGCTCGAGGGAACGATGTTGAGCGCCGCGGCCCGGGCATCACGAAGATCCTTGGCGGCCGTATCGACCGTCTTCTGCGAGTTGGTGTAGGCGTGCACCGTGGTCAACAGACCCCGGTCGATGCCCCACGTCTCGTGAAGCACCTTGGCCACCGGCGCCAGGCCGTTGGTGGTGCAGGAGGCGTTGGAGATCACGTGGTGCTTCTTCGGGTCGTACATCTCGTTGTTGACCCCGAGGACGATCGTCAGGTCCTCGTTCTTGGCCGGGGCCGAGATCACCACCTTCTTGACGCTGTCCCGCTTGTGGGCCGCGGCCTTCGTGGCGTCGGTGAAGAAGCCGGTGCTCTCCACGACGATCTGCACGTCCTGGCTGCCCCACGGGATCGCGCCCGGATCCTTCTCGGCGAACACGTGGATCTTCTTGCCGTCCACGAACAGGTCGTTGCCCTCGTAGCCGACCTTGCCCTTGAAGGGGCCGTAGTTGGAGTCGAATTCGAGGAGGTGGGCGTTGGTCTTGGCGTCGGTGAGGTCGTTGAGAGCCACCACCTGCACGTCGCCGTTGAGGCCGTACTTCTCGTAGATGGCGCGGTAGGTGAGGCGGCCGATGCGGCCGAAACCATTGATGCCGACGCGAATGGGCACGGCGAGTCTCCTGGGAAGCGTGTCTGCGGGCCCGGCTGCTCCGCTCCGTTGCGGACGCCGACGCCTTTCTGGCGGGGTCGGGATGATACACGCCCGTGCGCCGGCGGCTCAATCGGCAGCAGCCAAGCCGCGGTGGAAAGCACGCCGGATGCCAGCCTGACGAGCCGAATCCGCCAGGCGGGCGGTGAAAGCCTCGGCTTCGGAAGGCAAGGATATGCCTACTCGCCTCGACTTCCCCCGACCCGCCCGGCTGCCTGGTCCTGGAAGCGGCAAAGCCAGAACCACCTGCCGATCAACGACTCTTTGCGAGGGGTTGCCCGTGCCCAGGAGCCGGCGTTGCTTTCTCCGCGCAGCCAGGATGGCGCAGCGGAGAAAGCATCGAGCGAGTGAAGGGCAGGATGCCCGTAGCGAGCGCCCGGCGACGGGCACGGGCAACCCCGAGCCCCACCATGGAGCCCGAACGAGCCACCGCGGGTAAACTCCCGCCCATGCCGTCCCCCGTCGTCGAACTTGAAAACGTCCGCAAGGCGTTCGCCATGCCCGGTGGCGAAACGGTGGCCGTGCTCGACATCGACCGCTTCGCGCTCGACGAGAAGGAGCAGGTCGCCCTGACCGGCCAGAGTGGGTCCGGGAAGTCGACGCTGCTCCACGTGATCTCCGGGATCATGCGGCCCGACGCCGGCCGCGTCCGCATCGCCGGCCACGACATCACCAGGCTCGGCGAGGCGGCCACCGACCGGATTCGTGCCGACACGCTCGGCCTCGTGTTCCAGCAGTTCAACCTCCTGCCCGGCTTCACGGCACTCGAGAACGTGCTGGTGGCCATGTCGTTCGGCAGCGGCAAGCCCGACCGCTGGCGGGCCGCCGACCTGCTCGCCTCGGTCGGACTCTCCCACCGGCTCGACCACAAGCCGGGCGAACTCTCGATCGGCCAGCAGCAGCGGGTGGCCGTGGCCCGGGCGCTCGCCAACCGGCCGCGGGTGGTGCTGGCCGACGAACCCACGGCGAGCATCGACACCGCGCATCAGGATCAGGTGATCGACCTGCTCACCAGCACCTGCGCCGAGCACGACGTCGCCCTGCTCGTCGTCACCCACTCCCCCGAGGTCGCTGCACGGTTTCCGAAGCGGCTCCGCCTCGAAGACTTCAACCGCGCGGCCATCCCTCACGGCTGAGCGGTCCACCACGACCCGTCCTCACCACGATCCATGTCACTCTTCGGCATCGCCTGGCGCACCATCCGGCAGCGGCTCCTGACGAGCGGCCTGACGGCCCTGTCGCTCGCGCTCGGCGTGGCGCTCGTCGTCGCCACGCTGGTGATCGGCACCGTCGTCACCCAGGCGTTCAAGTCGGGCTCGGGGCTGGGCTACAACATGATCGTGGGGGCGAAGGGCAGCCCGCTGCAGCTGGTGCTCAACAGCGTCTACCTGGTCAGCAAGCCGATCGAGAACATCTCCTGGGGGTTCTACGAGGAGTTCCTCCCGGCGGCGGCCCGGCCCGACGGCGTCGCCGGCACCTTCGCCGGCAGCGTGCAGACCGCCGTGCCGATCTGCATGGGCGACTACTTTCGCGGCTACCGCGTGATCGGCACGAGCGCCGCCTACTTCGACCGGCTCACCTATGGCGGCGGTGCACCATCGGGCCTGCCCCGCTGGCTGGCCAAGTTGCTCGGCCGCACCGTCGCTGCGGCGCCACCGCGCTCCTTCGCCTTCGCCGATGGCCGCAACTTCCGCGACGACGAGTTCTTCGGCGGCGTGCTCGGCAGCGAGGTGGCCGAGAAGCTCGGCCTGAAGGCGGGCGACCCGTTCGCGCCCACGCACGGCGCCGACGACGGCCTCGTCCACGACCCGTTCACCGTCACCGGCGTGCTCGCGCGGACCGACACGCCCGTGGACCGCGGCGTCTATGTGAACATGGAGGGCTTTTATCTGCAGGAAGGACATGCGAAGCCGGTCGAGGGCATGACGGTGGCGAAGCCCGCGGAGCAGGCCAACGGCACGCCCGCGCCACTGCCCCGCGAGCAGCGGGAGGTGACGGCGATCCTCGTCGAGACGGTCTCGCTGCCGGGCCTGCCCGCGGAGCTCACGGCCATGGCGCTCAAGACGCAGATCAACGAGGGCCGCGACGGCCAGGCCGCCGAGCCGATCCGGGAGATCAGCGTGCTGCTCGGGCTCTTCGTGCGGCCGCTCGAACTCCTGCTTTTGCTCGTGACCACGCTCGTCGTGATCGTCTCGGCGATCGGGATCCTGGTGAGCATGGTCGGTTCGTCGCTGGAGCGGAGCCGCGACGTGGCCGTGATGCGGGCGCTGGGGGCCAGCCGCGGCCAGGTGCTCGCCACGGTGCTGATCGAGGCCGTGATCCTCGCCCTCGGCGGCGGCCTCGCCGGCTGGGCGCTCGGCCACGTGCTCGTGGCCGCGATCGGCCCGCTGATCACCACCAACGCGGGTGTCTCGGCCACGCTCCTCTCGGCGGCCCCGACCGCCGAACTGCTGCTCGTGCCGTTCCTGATCGCGCTGGCGATCCTCGCCGCCCTGATGCCGGCCCTCGCCGCCTACCGCACCGACGTCGCGAAGTGGCTGGGGTGAGACCGTCGCAGCAAGCCGACCGGCCGTGAGGCCGCGGGCTGGCAGTACGCCGCTCGGGGCTGCCCATGCCATCTCGCTCGACGTTCGTCTCGGCCCTCCGGGCCTCGACTCACTGCATGTACGCTGCGCTTCGCCATCCTGGCTGCGCTTGCTCCCATAGCCCGCTCGAGGGCATAGGCAGCCCCTCGCTGTCGATTTCAGGGCGAGACCGTGAGCCACAGGCTGCGGGATCGGGGCGAGGATCGCGAGCGTCGGCTATCCTGCCGTTGGCGAGCGAACTCGTCCCGTCCCGCAGCCGGATTTGGCTGGTTGAGGTCGCTCCGCTGCCCTCGACTTCCGTTCCTTGTGCCCAGGCCACCGGGTACTATGACGGCATGATGAATCTGGTCCTTCGATGCGCGGCGGTTCTGGTTGCCGTGACCCTGACCGCCACGGCAGTCGCCTGCCCGTTCTGCTCGGCGGTGTCGCTGACGTTCTCCCAGGAGATCGCGCAGAGCCAGGCGGCCGTGATCGCGAAGCTCGTGGAGCCGCCCCCGGCAGGGTCGCTGCTGCCCACCGCCGACGGTCCGCTGCCCAAGGGGAAGTTCGCAGTCGTCGAGGTGCTCAAAGGGGGCGACCTCGTCGCCGAGGCCGGCCTCACCGGCGGCGATGCGACGCCGATCGAGACGATCATGCTCGAAGAGAAGCCGATCGGCACGATGTTTCTGCTGATGGCCGTGGAGCCGCCACATCTCGTCTGGTCGAGCCCGGTCCGCGTCAGCGACCGTGGAGTCGAGTATGTGCGGAAGCTCGGCGGTCTGCCGGAGAAGGGGCCGGAACGGCTTGCCTTCTTTCAGGACCACCTCGAAGACGAGGATGAGACACTCGCCCGCGACGCCTACGATGAGTTTGCGATCGCGCCCTACGCCGATGTGCGTGGTCTGAAGGAGAAGATGGATCCGGCCAAGCTTCTCTCCTGGATCGAGAATCCGAAGGTGCAGGCCAATCGCCGTCGGCTCTACGCCACGATGCTCGGCGTCTGCGGATCGGAAGCCGATGCCGAGCGGATCGGCACGATTCTCTCCGGCGAGGGGCTCACCCCGGAGCAGCTCGAAGCCCGCAGCGGTCTCGACGCGCTGATCGCCTGCTACGTGGCCCTCAAGGGACCGGAGGCACTCGACCTCGTCGATCGGCTGTTCCTCGACCGGCAAGGCCGCGACGTGCCGTTCACCGAGACCTACGCGGCGGTGATGGCGCTGCGGTTCCTCGGCGAGGAATCGGATCTCGTGCCGCGAGACCGCGTGCTCGCGTCGCTGCGACTGCTGCTCCAGGAACCCAAACTCGCCGACCTCGTGATCGCCGACCTTGCCCGCTGGCAGGACTGGTCGGCCATCGACAGGCTCGTCACCCTCTTCAAGGAGGCGCAGGCCGACAACATCTTCGTCCGCGAGCCGATCGTGAACTACCTCCGCGCCTGCCCGCTGCCGGAGGCCGCCGCCGCGGTCGCGGACCTGGAAACGATCGATCCCGAGGCCGTCCGCCGTGCGGCGACGCTCGCGGGGATCGCCGGGCTCGTCGCGTCGGGCTCGGCGGCCCCGGAAGCCGATCCCGATGACAACTCCGGTCGCGACCAGCCGCCTGCCATCGAGGAGCCGGCGGCGACGATCACGGTCGCGCCCGTGCTCGCCGACGACGAGGCCACCGACGCCGTGCCCGGCCGCGATCCTGCCGCATCGCCTCCGTCCGTGACACCCCCTGCCGCGCCGCCCCGGGGCTGGTGGAAGTGGATCGTCTGGGGAGCCGTGGTCACGGCGATCGCACTGGCCTCCCGCGTTGCCATGCGGCCGATGCCCGGCGGAACCCGCTGAGTTCGCCATGGGAGCCGGCCTGTTCGACGCGCCGTCGCACTCCGCTCGCCGGGACGATCGGCCCTCCGACGAGGGCGACGCCTACCGGGCGGTCTCGGGCACCGCGATCGCCGCCATGGCCGTGGCGGCCGTGTCGCCGGTGGCCTTTTTCGGCTGGTGGCTCGTGGCGGTGCCGTTCCTCGGCGCGGTGCTCGCGGGGATCGCGCTGCGCGACATCGCGGCCCGGCATCCTCTCCTGACCGGCCGGCCGCTGGCCGTGGCCGCGCTCGTGGTGTCGCTGGCCACGCTGGCGGCGAGCGTGGCCAGTCATGCCCACGAGTACGCCACCGAGCTCCCCGAAGGATTCGTGCGGCTGTCGTATGCCGACCTCCAGCCGGCCGAGGGCGAACCCGCCGCGAGCGTGCCCGAGTCAGCCCGACGGATGCATGGCCGTGATGTGCTCCTCAAGGGCTATATCTATCCGGGCAAGCAGCAGCACGGGCTCGTGCAGTTCCTGCTCGTTCGCGACCAGGGCGACTGCTGCTTCGGCGGCAATCCCAAGATCACCGACCGCGTGCTCGTGC
>JAGWWA010000057.1 GCA_018970605.1 Planctomycetota bacterium
GCTGGGCCGACCGCGACACCAATCGTATCCAAAACCGTGTTCCCCGAGGCCTGCCGGCCGCGGTTTCCCATGAGCGACACACCCGCCACGCCCCTCGGCTCACGCCTCATCGACGTTGCCGGCTGGACGGAGGAGGTTCGGCGGGGCGACCGTCGGCCTGCAGCCGACGTCCGCGATCTGGTCGACGCCGTGCTCGCGGGCACGATCGACCTCGACGCCTTCGGCCGTTGGCTCGTGGCGCTCGCCGACCTCGGCGAATCGGCCGGCGAGATCGCCGGCGTGGCGGCCGCTCTCCGCAGCCGGATGCTGCCGGTCCACCACGCCGCCGCTGCCGTGGCCGACACCTGCGGGACCGGGGGCGACGGGTCGGGATCGTTCAACATCTCGACGGCAGCCGGCATCGTCGTCGCCGCCGCCGGTCAGCCCGTCGCCAAGCACGGCAACCGCGCCGTCTCCAGCCGCACCGGATCGGCGGACGTGCTCGAACGACTCGGCGTGAGGGTCGATGCGTCGCCCGATGTGAGCAGCCGCTGCCTCGCTGAACTCGGACTCTGCTTCTGCCTGGCGCCGGTGCATCATCCTGCGATGGCTCGCGTCGGTCCGCTCCGCCGCTCGCTCGGACGGCCGACCGTCTTCAACCTCGTGGGCCCGCTCTGCAATCCCGCCGGAGCGTCGGTGCAGGTGATCGGCGTGGGCCGGCCCGCGGCCCGCGAGCCGATGGCCGAGGCGGCCCGGCTCCTCGGCGCCGCGCGGGCCCTGGTCGTCTCCGGCCACGTGGGCCACGACGACGCAGTCGGGGCGTCGAAGGCCTTCGACGAGGTGAGTCTCTTCGGGCCGACCGACGTGATCGACGTGACGCCGACCGGCATGACCCGCGGCCGGTGGACGCCGGAGGATTTTGGACTCGCCACCGCGCCGGCGGCGGCCCTCGCCGACCTCGAGGTGGCGGGCCCCGAGGAAAGCGCAGCCGCGATCCGCGACGTGCTCGGCGGCTGCCGCGGTCCGCGACGCGACGTCGTCGTCCTCAACGCGGCCGCCGTGCTCTGGGCCGCCGGCCGAGCCCCCGACAAGCCCGCGGCCCGCAGCCTCGCCGACCACGCCATCGACAGCGGTGCGGCCGCCACGCTGCTCGAGCGCTTTGCCGAACTGTCCCACGCTCCTGCCGCATGACGGCATCCCGGGCGGCCGTCCGCCACCGCCGCCCGCCCCCTGCCCGGAGAGCCTTGGCGATGCGCCACACCATCACCACCGTCACACTGCTGCTGGCGTCATGCTGCGCTGCGCTGGCCGGCGCCGCCGAGGCCACCAAAACCCTCGTCGTGCCCGGCGAGGTGTTCGCCGTGGATGGCAAGACGGCGTTCGTGTTCACGCCCGCCGCCGCCGACGTGCCGAGCGGGCCGAAGCCCTGGATCCTCTACGGCCCCACGTTGCCTGCGTATCCCGACGAGGCCGAGAAGTGGATGCACGAGCGATTCACGGCGGCGGGTGTGGCCGTGGCCGGCATCGACACCGGCGAGTCGTACGGCAGTCCCGCGGGGGTGACGGCAATGGAGGCGCTCCACGCCGAGATGGTCCGCCGCGGCTACGCCACGAAGCCGGCGTTCCTGGGCCGCAGCCGTGGCGGCCTGTGGGCGAGTTCGTGGGCCATCGCCCATCCGGAACTGACCGCGGGTGTCGGCGGCATCTATCCCGTCTACGACTGGCGGACGTATCCGGGAATCGACGCGGCGGCTCCGGCCTACGGACTCTCGCCGGAGGATCTCGCGGCCAGGGCGTCCGAACTCTGCCCGATCGAACGAATCGACGTGGCCGCGAAGGCGGGCGTGCCGTTCTGGATCATCCACGGCGACGGCGACCGGAAGGTGCCGCTCGAGCCCAACTCGGCACGGCTCAAGAGCCGCTACGACGCGGCCGGTCGTGGTCACCTCGTCACGCTGGTCGTCGCCAAGGGTCAGGGCCACTCGATGTGGGAAGGCTTCTTCCGGTGCCAGGAACTCGTCGACTTCCTGATCGAACGGGCCAGAGCCGGCGCAGAGTGATCGCCGATTCCGCAGGCCGCACGCCATGCGACCCGTGAAGACACGCAGGGCCCCCATCGCTCACGCGATTGGGCTTCCTGAAGCCGGATCGAGCGAGGGGCTGCCCGTGCCCGGGAGCCGGCGTTGCTGACGAGCGCAGCCATGGATGGCGAAGCGAAGTCAGTATCGAACGAGCGAAGCCCAGGATGGGCGCAGCGAGTGTCCGGCGACGGGCATGGGTGGCTCCGAGCGATGCGGTCGTGCCGACATGCCCCCATCGCTCACGCGATTGGGCTTCCTGAAGCCGGATCGAGCGAGGGGCTGCCCGTGCCCGGGAGCCGGGCTCGGCGGCAAGCGAAGCCAGGATGGCGAAGCGCAGCCGGCGTGCAGCGAGCGGAGGGCCGGAGCCCGCAGCGAGCGTCCGGCGACGGGCATGGGCAGTTCCGAGCGGTGCAACGGAGCCAGCGTGCCCCCATCGCTCACGCGATTGGGCTTCCTGAAGCCGGGCCTCGCCTGACAGGAAGGCACACAGGTTGAAAACCTGTGCTACAGGGGAGGGGTGGTCTTCATTACGTGAGCGGCACTTCCAGGCCGTCGACCGCCAGTTCGACGCCCGGCGGGAGTGCGGCCGCGACCGCCGCGTGCCGAACGTCGTGGGCCATGTGGACGAAGAGCGTCCGCCGGGCTCCGATTCGAGCCGCCGCCGCCAACGCCTCTTCGATGTTGAAGTGCGTCGGATGGCGATTGGCCCGGAGGCAGTCGAGCACGAGGACGTCGAGCCCCTCGAGCAGCGGCCAGCTCTCGTCCGGAATGCCGTTGGTGTCGGTGCAGTAGGCGACGTTGCCAACCCGGAAGCCGAGCACGTCGAACACGCCGTGTCGCAGCCGCAGGGGCACGATGCGGGCGCCAAGCAGTTCGAATGGCGCCAGCGTGATCCGCTCGAACGTGACCTTGGGGACGCCGCCGCCGAGAGGCGGCCCGGCGGCGAAGGCGTAGTCGAAGGCTTTGCGGATCCGGTTCTCGACCCGCTCCTCGCAGTGCAGCGGTATCGACCGGCCGGTCGCGAAGCAGAGCGGCCGCAGGTCGTCGAGGCCGTAGACGTGATCGACGTGGTCGTGCGTGTAGACCACGGCATCGACCCGGCCGACCCGCTCGCGAAGCAGCTGGTTGCGAAGGTCGGGAGTGGTATCGATCAGGAGGTGGCCGGCGGGAAGGCCGAGCAGCGCGCTCGTCCGCGTCCGCACGTCACGCGGGTCGCTGCTGGTGCAGGTCTCGCAGCCGCAGCCGACGAGCGGCACGCCGGTGCTCGTGCCGGTGCCGAGGAACAGCAGCCGGCCGGTGATGTCGCGACCGACACCAAGGGGCGGTCGAGTCGACTCGGAATGCTGAATCTCGGACGGCGGCATGCGGGGGATTATCGGTGGCCTCGGCCGCCGGCACCATTGGCGCCTCGCAAACCGCCCGCGAATGCGGCAGCCGCCGGGCGGGCCGGGCGTCGAAGCACCCAGCCCGCCCGCGCTTCGTCACTACCAGCCGCGCCGCACCGCCCGACGGGTGGCCCGATAGGCATGCTTGTAGGCATGCGGCGTTGGAGCCACAACCGCCGCGGGAACGGGGGCCGCATACGCCACCGTCTCCACGCAGACGGGTTCAGCCACGACCACGGGCTGAGCCACGACGATGGGCCTGGCCACGACAATCGGTCGGGCCACGAACACCGGGGCGGGCACGGCCACCGGCACGACTCCGCCCGGCCAGAACACCTGGCCGCTGGCAGGCTTCATCGCCACCAGGCAGCCGCAGACCATCACCACCATCATGACGCGATGCACCATCGAGAACCCTCCATGACGCGCTGACACACGATTGGCAAAGTCCGTACCGCCGCTGCGGACGGTCCTGCCATCGGGGCTTCTACGCTCGGGAACCGGAATGGTTCGCGACGTCTCGGACGCCGCGTTGAGCCGGGCGGCCCGCGATCGGCCCGCCACCGGTCGCCTTGACCCCCACGCTCCTTCCCCGCGAGAATCATGGGTTGCCCGTTTTTTCCGATCCCGGCGGCCTCGCCCGCCAGCCCCGCCCGGTCCGGACCACCTCCCGGCCCACACGACTCCTTCATCTATGGAAACCCTCGAACGCCTCTGGGATGCAGTCTCCAACGGTGCCGCCGGTGTCGGCAGCCGCCTGGAGGGCTTCCTCACGGGACTCTTCGGCTCGTCCAACGCCCGCTACCTCCGGCGGCTCGGGCCCAAGATCGAGGCGATCAACTCGCTCGAAGCCACCTACGAGGCGATGACCGACGCGGAACTCCGCGGGCAGACCGCCGAGTTCCGCCGCCGCCTCGCCGCCGGCGAGACGCTCGATGACATCCTCGTGGAGGCCTTCGCCGTCTGCCGCGAGGGCGGCAGGCGGTTCCTGGGAATGAGGCACTACGACGTGCAGCTGATCGGCGGCATGGTGCTCCACTCGGGCGCCATCGCCGAGATGATCACGGGCGAGGGCAAGACGCTCGTGGCGACGCTCCCGGCCTACCTCAACGCGCTCGAGGGCAAGGGCGTGCACGTGGTGACCGTGAACGACTACCTGGCCCGCCGCGACATGGAGTGGATGGGGCCGCTCTACATCGGCCTCGGGCTGACCGTCGGCGCGATCCAGTCGGGCATGGAGTCGGGCGAACGGCAGAAGTCCTACGACTGCGACATCACCTACGGCACGAACAACGAGTTCGGCTTCGACTACCTCCGCGACAACATGCGGATGGCGGCGCGGGGCGACGATCGCTTCGCCAAGCACATGCAGCAGGCTCAGGGGCCGCTCAACTTCGCGATCGTGGACGAGGTTGACAACATCCTGATCGACGAGGCGCGGACGCCGCTGATCATCTCGGGCCCCGCCCACGACGACGTTTCGAAATACGCCAAAGCGGACCAGATCGCCCGACAACTGAGGGCCGACGAGCATTTCGAGGTGAAGGAGAAGGAGCACACCGTCGCCCTCACCGAGGAGGGCGTGCGGCTGGCGGAGAAGCTTGCCGGCGTCGAGAGCTTTTATACCGCCGGCAACATGGAGTGGCCGCACCTCATCGACAACTCGCTCAAGGCCCACCACCTCTACAAGCGCGACGTGAACTACGTCGTGCAGCAGGGGGAAGTGGTGATCGTGGACGAGTTCACCGGGCGCCTCATGCCCGGCCGGCAGTGGTCCGACGGCCTTCACCAGGCCGTCGAGGCCAAGGAAGGGGTGCGGATCAAGGAAGAGTCGCAGACCCTTGCCACCGTCACGCTCCAGAACTTCTTCAAGCTCTACAAGAAGGTCGGCGGCATGACCGGCACCGCCATGACCGAGGCCACCGAGTTCTGGAAGATCTACAAACTCGACGTGATCGCCATTCCGCCGAATCGCGGCATGAAGCGGATCAACCATCCCGACGTGATCTACCGCACCGAGCGGGAGAAGTGGGTCGCCGTCGCCGACGAGGTGGAGCGGATCAACCGCTGGGACACGGTGGCCCTCACCGACGGGACCTGGAAGGTCGGCCGGATCACGAAGGATCTCGACGGGGAGATCGAGTTCGAGCCCAAGGGCGAGCGGACGAGCGAACGGATCCCGAACGCGAAGATCAAGGAGATCCAGCGGAAGGGCCTGCCCGTGCTCGTGGGCACCGTATCGATCGAGAAGAGCGAGCGGCTCTCGGCGCTCCTCGAGAAGCGGGGCGTCGATCACCAGGTGCTCAACGCCAAGCACCACAAGCGGGAGGCCGAGATCGTCTCACAGGCGGGGCGGCTCGGCGCCGTCACGATCGCCACCAACATGGCGGGACGCGGCACGGACATCATCCTCGGCGGCAATCCCGACACGCTTGCCTGGGCGAAACTGCAGGACACGTATCCCACCCGGCTCGACGTCCCCAAGTCCGAGTGGGACGCGCTGGTGACCGAGATCGCCACCCGCGAGAACATGAGGCCCGAGGGCGAACTCGTCCGCTCGATGGGCGGGCTGCAGATCATCGGGACTGAGCGACACGAGGCCCGCCGCATCGACCTCCAGCTCCGCGGCCGCTGCGGCCGCCAGGGCGACCCCGGCTCGAGCCGGTTCTTCCTCTCGCTCGAAGACGACCTGATGAGGATCTTCGCCGGCGAGTGGGTGAAGAACGTGCTCACGCGACTCGGCATGCAGGAGGGCGAGGCGATCGAGAGCAAGATGGTCACCCGACGGGTCGAGGCCGCGCAGAAGAAGGTGGAGGAGCGGAACTTCGAGGTCCGCAAGAACCTGCTCGAATACGACGAGGTGATGGACGAGCAGCGGAAGCGGGTGTACGGCTTCCGGCAGAAGATCCTCGACCAGACCGACGGCGAGTCGGATTGCCGCGACATGATCCTCGAGATGGTGGATCGGCAGGTCGATCAGAACATCGGCACCTTCCTCGACAAGGACTACGGCTGCCAGACCTACGCCACCTGGGCGGGCGGCCAGCTCGCCTGCGAACTCGACCCCACCGACTTCCGCGGCATGACGGCCGAGGAGGCCGAGCGGATCGCCGTGCAGGAGGCCGTCCGCAACGCCGAGGGGCAGATCTACGAGGCGGTCGAGGAAAATCTTCCTGCGGGCGAGGATGAGAACGACTGGAACTGGGGAGCGCTCGCCTCGTTCGCGAATGCCCGCTGGAAGCTCTCGGTGAGCGATCGCGACCTCAGGAAGGTCGGCCGCGACGGAGTCTGCGAGTGGCTGCAGGAAAAGGCCGGCGCGGCGATCCACCGCATCGACCTCTCCGAGGGAGCGAGGTTCCTGGCCCCCGACTTCGGCCTCCGCAGCGCCCTCGGCTGGACGGAATGGCGGTTTGGCGCAAGCCTCTCCGACGACGACGTGGCGCAGCTCGAACGCGGTGGACTCGACACGGCGGCCTTCAAGGCGCGGGTCTGCGAACTCGCTCGCGACGTGTACGCCCGCCGCGAGGTCGAGTACCCCGTGCTCGTGGGCCTCGCGCACTTCTCGGGCCGCCAGCCCGACGGCTCGCGGCGGCTCGACCGGGAGGGACTGCTCGCCTGGGCCCGCGACCGTTTCGATCCGGCCCTGCCGGAAGACACCGTCGCGTCGGGCGACCTCCAGCAGCTGCGGGCGAATCTCGTCGAGGCCAGCCGCCGACGGCACGGCCGCGGCGACGCCCCGCGGGATGAGATGGGGCGGATGGAGCGGGCGGTGCTCCTCCAGATCCTCGACAACGCCTGGAAGGACCACCTGCTTGCGATGGACCACCTGCGGAGCAGCGTGGGTCTGCGCGGCTACGCGCAGGTCGATCCGAAGGTGGAATACAAGCGGGAGGGGATGCGGACGTTCGACCTGATGTGGAAGGGAATCGACGAGCGGGTGGTGGACATCGTCTACCGCATCGAGCAGGTCGAGGAGGACGCCCTCCGGAGCACCTGGCACGAGACGGCCGCGATCCACGCCGACGCGTCATCGGCAACGCTGCCGCCGCCCGGTGATTCGCAGCTCGCCGGCGGGCCGCCCGAGCAGCGGGGCGAGACGGGGCCGGTGGAGCCCATCCGCAACATGGGCCACAAGGTCGGCCGCAACGATCCCTGCCCGTGTGGCAGCGGAAAGAAGTTCAAGAACTGCTGCGGCAAATCGAGCGGCGTCGCCACGGGCTGACGCCCGGCCTCATCGACACGCAGGCCCAGGGCCGCGCGTGGCCTGGGGCCGGCCACGTCCGGCCCATCCGGGCCGAAGCCGCCGGTGCGGCAGGCTGCGTTCATCCTTTATCCTGCCCCCGTGCTGCTCAATCTCGTCTACCTCCTGGCTGTGGTCGTCGCCCTGCCCTGGGTGGCCTGGCGGAGGTTTGCCGGTGGACGACCCGTGGCGGCGCCGTGGACGCGTTTCACCGGGGCCGTCGATGTCGCCGCCAAGCCTGCCGGAGCCGCGCGGATCTGGCTCCACGGCGTGAGCGTCGGCGAGGCGCAGCTGCTCGCCGTGCTGGCCGAGGAGCTCAGCCGACAGGCTCAGGCAGCCGGAATGCCGCTCGACTGCGTGATCTCGAGTTCGACGACGACGGGCCTCGAGGTGGCGGCCAAGCGGTGCGGTGCCGCCCACGCCTTCCCCTGCCCGCTCGACTTCACCTGGGCGGTGGACCGGGTGCTGGATCGCGTCCGCCCCGATGTCGTGGTGCTCGGCGAGCTCGAACTCTGGCCCAACCTCGTGGCCCGCGTCCGTGATCGCGATATCCCGATCATCGTCGCCAACGGCCGGATGAGCGAAAGGAGCGCCGCGGGATATGCCAGGATCGTGCCACTCGTCCGACGGACACTGCGGTCGATCACGCTGGTGGTCGCCCGCTCGCAGGCCGACGCCGACCGGTTCGCGGCCCTCGGCGCTCCCCACGTGACCGTGACCGGCTCGATGAAGTTCGACGGCGTGCGCGGCGACCGACGCGCCCCCGAGGTCGAGCGGCTGCGTCGCCTGGCGGGCTTCGCCGCCGATGACGTGGTGTTCCTCGCCGGCAGCACGCAGGATCCCGAGGAACGGCTCGCGACCGAAACGTTTCTCGCCCTTCGGGGCCGACATCCGCGGCTGCGGCTCGTGATCGTGCCGCGGCACGTCGAACGCGCGGCCGAGATCGGCGCGATGCTCGACAGCCTCGCCGTCTCCTGGTCAGCCCGCAGCCGACTGACGGATGCGACGCCCCTTGCCGCAGGACACGCGCTCCTCGTCGACACGACGGGCGAACTCGGCTGCTGGTGGGGCACGGCGGCGATCGCCTTCGTGGGCGGCAGCCTCGACGGCAAACGCGGTGGCCAGAACATGCTCGAGCCCGCGGCCTACGGGGCAGCCATCTCCTTCGGGCCGCACACGAGAAACTTCCGCGACGAGGTCTGCCGGCTGCTCGACGCCGACGCGGCGATGGTGGTGGCAGACGGCACGGCCCTCACCGCCTTCGTGGCGAAATGCCTCGAACACCCGGCCTGGGCGGCCACGCTCGGCGAACACGCCTCGCGGTTCGTCGCCTCCCAGCGCGGGGCCGTCGCCACGACGGCCCGGATGATCCTCGATCGGCTCCCCGATCCCGGTCAACCCGGCCCCGAAACCGCATGACACGGCCCGCGGGTTGCTGAGCGTGCGGCGTTCCCGATAATGCTGGGTCGTGATGGCCGGCCACCGCCGCCGGTCCCTTTCGACCCCACCACCCTTCAGCGCGAGGCTTCCGCCGTGGCACGAGGCAAGTATCTGTTCACCAGTGAATCGGTCAGCATGGGTCACCCGGACAAGTTGGCCGACCAGATCTCCGACGGCGTGCTCGACGCCTACCTCGCGCTCGACCCGAAGAGCCGCGTCGCCTGCGAGACGATGGTGACCACGGGCCTCGCCGTGATCGCCGGCGAGATCACCTCCAAGGGCACGATCGACTACCAGAAGGTGGTCCGCGACGTGATCCGTGAGGTGGGCTACACCGACGACGAGATGGGAATCGCCGCCGACACCTGCTCCGTCCTCGTGGCGGTGGGCAAGCAGTCGGGCGATATCGCCATGGGCGTGAACGAGGACGAGTCGAAGGGCAAGGACATCGGCGCCGGCGACCAGGGCCTGATGTTCGGCTATGCCTGCAATGAGACGCCCGAACTCATGCCGCTGCCGATCGCGCTTTCGCACCGCATCCTCAACCGGCTCACCGAGGCCCGGCAGAAGGGCGAAGTGGACTGGCTGCGCCCCGACTCCAAGAGCCAGGTGACGGTCGAGTACGAGGACGACAAGCCGGTGCGCCTCGACACGATCGTGGTCTCCACGCAGCATGCTCCGCACGTGTCGAACGAGGACATCCGGAAGTTCATCGTCGAGAAGATCATCAAGCCTCTGCTCCCCAAGAACCTCGACACGTCGAACATCACCTACCACATCAACCCCACGGGGCGGTTCGTGGTGGGTGGCCCTCACGGCGACTGCGGCCTCACCGGCCGCAAGATCATCGTCGACACCTACGGAGGCTGGGGCCGCCATGGCGGTGGCGCCTTCTCCGGCAAGGATCCGACCAAGGTTGACCGCAGCGCCGCCTACATGGCCCGCCATGTGGCGAAGAACATCGTGGCGGCCGGCCTCGCCGACCGCTGCGAGGTGCAACTCGCCTACGCGATCGGCGTGAGCGAGCCGGTGAGCGTGAACGTGGACACCGAGGGAACCGGCAAGGTCGAGGACGAGCGGCTCTGCGAGGTGGTGCGGGAGTTCTTCCCGCTCACGCCGCGAGGCATCATTGAGTACCTCGAACTGCGTCAGCCGATCTTCCGCAAGACCGCCGCGGGCGGCCACTTCGGCCGCGACGGCTTCTCGTGGGAGAAGACGGACAAGGCCGCCAAGCTCGCGCAGGCCGCCAAGGCCGGCGCCGCCGTCGGCTGACGATGGCGACCCTGCCCGCAGGTGGCCGACGGCTGACTCCGATGCCCGGTGGCATGCTCCCGGGATCGGTCACCCGTCGGTCGCCGGCCGGGCCGATGACGGCGCCGCTGCTGCGGTCGGTCGGCACGCTTGCGGCTGCCGCGGCGGTGTCGAGTGGACTCGTGCTTGCCTGGCGACGGCTTGCGGGCGGCTTCACCGCGGCTGATCCGGGGCTTGCCTGGATGACGCTCGGCGCGGGCATGATCCTCCTCGGCATCACCGATGCGGGCCGACGCGCAGGGGGCACCCTGAGCAGTTCTCTCGCAGCGCGGCTCGGGATCGTGCTCGCCATGGCGGCGGTGACGCTCCCGCCGAAAGCCGGCGACTGGGTTTCGGTCCTGGCGCTGGCCGTGGCCGCAGCGGCCGGCGTCCTGCCCCCACCCCGCACGCCAGGTCGGCTCGAAACCAGGCACCGGCGGCGTTCCGCGCCGACCGCCGACGACCCGGGCAGACGGCCGGGACATGCGACCCGTGGCGGCACGCCGTCCCCGGCGACGCCGCATGAACCGCCGCCGATCGCGGAGCCTCCGCAGCCCGTCCTCGCATCGCGGGTGCCGGCGGCAAGCCAGGGGCGGCTGCAGCAGCGACTGGAGCGGTACGAGTCGGCCGAGGGCATGGACTGCATCTCCGGCCACGTGCGGCTCTCGATCCCGGCGGGCGGCAAGGCGACTCACGCCCACGTCGGATTCTGCCCCGCATTCGCCGCGACGCCGGCCGTGGAGGTCTCGACGGACTACGACGGCGTCGAGGCGGTGGTCACCGCGGCCGAGGTGCTGCCCTGGGGCGTGCGGATCGAGTGCCGCCTGAGCGAGCCGGCCGAGGAGCCGCTCGAGATTCCCGTCGACCTCGTCGCGCAACTTTCCAGGTGAACCATGGCCCGTTGGCCTCATCGTCTCTGGACCACGCTGTTCACCTACGGGCTGATCTTCGGCGGTTTTCCGATCCTCTGCTTCCTGTTCTGGAGCTGGGTCCGCGGCCGCTGAGCAACCATCCTCGCCCGACGCACCGCGGGCGACCCCCTGGAGACTGGAACCATGCTGCATGCAATCGTGATGGCGGGCGGATCGGGGACGCGATTCTGGCCCGCGAGCCGGGCGGCGCTCCCCAAGCAACTCCTGCCGCTTGCGGGCGCGACGACGCTCCTCCAGGACACCGTCGATCGCCTCGATGGCCTCGTGCCGCCCGACCGCACCATGATCGTGACGTCGGCACGGCTGCTCGACGCCGTCCGCTCGCAGGTTCCGGGCCTGCCGGAGTCGGCCCTCGTCGGTGAACCGTGCAAGCGCGACACGGCCCCCTGCATCGGCCTGGCCGCGCTGCTCGTGGCCCGCCGCGATCCCGAGGCGACGATGGCGGTGATGCCCTCCGACCACGTGATCCGCCCTGCGGCCGATTTCCGTCGCGCGATTCAGCAGGCGGCCGCGATGGTGGAGACGTGTCCCGGCCGGCTCGTCACCTTCGGCGTGCGGCCCACCTACCCGGCCGAGAGCTTCGGCTACATCCAGCAGGGAGCCCCGCTTGCGACCGCCCCGGGCGACGCCCCTGCCCACGTGGTGGCCCGGTTCAAGGAGAAACCGCCGGCCAGCGTGGCGGCGGACTATGTCGCCGCCGGCACCTACCTCTGGAACGCGGGGATCTTCGTCTGGAAGGCGTCCACGATCATCGCCGCGCTCGACGCCCGTCAGCCCGAGACGATGGCGCACCTGCGGCGGATCGCGGACACCTGGGAAGGCCCGGACCGCGAGGGGGTGTTCGCCGCGGAGTTTGCGGCGATCAAGG
The DNA here is from genome assembly GCA_018970605.1 of Planctomycetota bacterium. Lineage (GTDB taxonomy): Bacteria > Planctomycetota > Planctomycetia > Pirellulales > UBA1268 > QWPN01. The sequence continues at coordinate 12,216 of JAGWWA010000057.1, forward strand.
GCATCTCCGTTGATTACGCCGTCCTCGAACACGCCACCGACGTGGCCGTCATCGAGGCCCCGTTCGGCTGGGACGACCTCGGCGGCTGGTCCGCCGTGGCTCGCCAGCGGACGCAGGACGATGCGGGCAACACCTCGGTCGGACGCCATCTCGGCATCGATTCGGCCGGCACGATCGTGCACGCGGGCGACGATCACCTCGTCGTCACGCTCGGGTTGAAGGATATCCTTGTGGTGCACACCCCCGACGCCACGCTGGTGGCCGACCGCGGCCATGAGGAGGCCGTCCGCAAGGTGGTGGCGGAACTCGAGAAACGCGGATGGACCGAGTACCTCTGATCGCGGCGATCCTGTGCGTGGCGCTCGTCCAGGCCGCCGCGGCCGAGGAGGCGCCGCGGCAGGATCCCACCTGGCTCGCGCGGCTCCGCCGATCACAGGAGGCGGTCGAGTGGAGCGATGCGAGCATTCGTCACGACTGGCGGCTCCAGGAACGACCCCGCGACGGCCGCTGCCGCATCCTCGATGCCCGCGACTCGGTCGTCCGCCAGGGCTCCCGTGACGAATGCCGCGCGGCGTTCGCGGCGCTCGAGGCCGACGGCACCATCCCGCCGATGGAAGGGCCCGCGGTGATCGTGCTCCACGGCCTCGGCGAGGGACGCGCGTCGATGCGGCCGATCGCCGACCACCTGCAAAAAACCCTCGACGCGACGGTGCTCCTCTTCGGCTATGCCAGCACGGCCGCGCCGATCGAGGCCCACGGCCGCTCGCTCGACGCCGTCGTCGGCGGCCTCCACCCGGATGCCCGGGTCAGCTTCGTGGGGCACAGCCTCGGCAACCTGGTCGTGCGCCGCTGGATGTCGCTCGCGAACAAGGGCGACCTTGCCCGCGTCGATCGCGTCGTCATGCTCGGGCCTCCCAACCACGGCTCCGATCTCGCCCGCCAGGTCGGTGGCGTCGGCGTCCTCGCCGCGTTTGCGGAGGGGGCCGCCCGCGACCTCGTCATCGACTGGCCGAGAGTCGAGCCGCACCTCGCCGTGCCCCCGTGCGAGTTCGGCATCGTGGCCGGCGGCCGCGGCGACGACTCGGGCTTCAGCCCCCTGCTCGACGGCGACGACGACGCCATCGTTCGCGTCGAGGAGACGAGGCTCGAGGGCGCCGACGACTTCCTGCTCGTGCCCGTTCACCACGCCGCCATGGTTCGCGACGAGCGTGTCAAGCGGGCGACCGAATCGTTCCTGAAATCAGGCCGCTTCGCGGCCGGCCATGACGGGGACGGTCGATGAGCGACGGCTTACCGGCAGGACGACTGGCCGGCGTGGACTACGGTCGACGGCGGATCGGCGTGGCGATCTGCGATGCCGAACGGATCATCTGCAGCCCGCTCTGCGTGCACCAGACCACCGGCGACCGTGCCGTGGACACCGCCTTCTTTCAGCGGCTCGTCGCCGCGGAGACCGTCGCGGGCTTCGTCGTCGGACTGCCGGTCCACGCCGATGGCACGATCAGCGCGATGTCGCAGGAGGTGGAGCGATTCGGCGCCTGGCTGAGCAGGATCACCGGCCGGCCGGTCGTCTTCCACGACGAGCGATACAGCTCCCGCGAGGCGGACGGCATGCTTGCCGGCGTCGGAATGACGCGGGGCCGCAAGAAGCAGCGGGCCGACGCCGTCGCCGCGCAGGTGGTTCTCCAGTCGTGGCTCGAATCGCAATCCCGGGGTGAGCGGCCGAGGGCCCTCGACGGGTAGCGGTCCCGCCGCGTGGTTGACGTGGGCGGCGTATAACTCCTCCATGCCCATCAACGACGCGTTCACCCACACGGGGCCGATGTTCGAGGATCGTCGCCCGGCCGGCGAACCCGGTGACCACCCGCGGCGGCCCCGGCTGGTCGTCGGCTGCGGGTATCTCGGCGAGCGCGTCGCCCGGCGGTGGGCCAGGGCCGGTGAGACCGTGATCGCCACCACGCGGCGCGAGGCCCGCGCGGCGGAACTGGCGGCCCAAGGCTTCACGCCCGCGGTCATCGACGTCACGTCGGCGGAGCCCGGGTGGACGACGCTCTTCGCCACGCACGGGGTGCCGCTGACGGTCTTCTGGGGCGTGGGGTTCGATCGCGGCTCGACCGCGACGCCTCGCGACGTCCATGTGGACGGCCTGCGCCGGCTTCTCGACGCCCTGGCGGCGGCGCGGGGCGGCGATCCGTTGCCGCGGGTGATCCTCTCGAGCTCCACCGGCGTCTGGGGAGACGAAGGGGGCGGTGTCGTTGATGAATCGACACCGCCAAATCCCTCGCGGGATGCCGGCCGCGTACTCGTCGAAGCCGAGGGGCTGCTCGCGGCCCATCCGGCCGGCCCCGGAACCGCCCTGCGGTTCGCCGGGCTCTACGGACCGGACCGCCTGCCGCGGATCGGCGACCTGCAAGCGGGCCTGCCGATCGCCGCCGACCCCGACTCCTGGCTCAACCTCGTCCACGTGGACGACGCCGCGGATGTCGTGTGCCGGGTGGCCGCGGCCGCCTCGCCCCGTGGGCTCTACGTGGTGTCCGACGGCCATCCTGTCCGCCGGCGCGACTGGTACGGCACGCTCGCCACGCTCACGAACAGCCCAGAGCCCCGCTGGAACACAGCCGCCCCGCGGACCCGCGGCGCCGACAAGCGGGTCGATCCGACGCTGCTGTTTGGCGACCTCGGCTTCCGGCCGGCTCATCCCAACCCTCTCGCAGCGCTCGCGGACCTCGTGGACACCAGGTCCTGACCCGTCCATGGGGCCGCACGATGGCGTCCTGCGGCGAAGCGGAGCCGATCACACTGCAGGTGCAGGTTGAAAACCTGCACTCCGTGAGGAAAACGATCGCTTACGGGTCCACTCATACGCGTCACACTTGATCCTCGCGCGTTTTCCACGGGACCCTCAAAGCCGGGAGCGGAAGCGACGGGAACGGCTCCGCGGATCGGCACGCGTCGCTCGCCGCCGCCACGCATGATCCCCTCGCTCCCGCTCGGGGCTTCCTGGCGGAGTGACACCGCCGCAGGAACGCCTCAGGATCACGTGTGACGCGTAGAAGAGCCTCGCGCGGCCGCCGTCCGAGCCCAACGCCGTGAGGCGTGGAGCGTGGGGCGAACCACCACACGATGCGGCGTCCAGCGTGGTTCGCCAGCGGCCTCGACCGCGAGGATCACGTGTGAACCGTATCAGCTCGGGGCTGCCCGTGCCCTCGAGCGGGCTATGGGAGCAAGCGCAGCCACGACCAATCCGCCTGCGGCGGATCGGTGCCCGGCGAAGCGCAGCGGACATGCAGAGAGCGTCGGGCAGGATGCCCGACGCGAACGTCCGGCGAGAGGACATGGGCAGCCCGGAGCGGCGCAGCGGGCAAGCCCCCATCGCTTACGCGATTGGGCTTCCTGATGGAAACGAACGTCCGGCGAGAGGGCATGGGCGGACCCGAGCGGCGCAGCGGACAGGCCGCCATCGCTCATGCGATCGGGCTTCCTGATGCGGTGCCGGTCACGGCGCCGGCGCCTGCTCCAGCACCTTCGCCGTCTCGGTCAGGCCCGTGGCGCCGGCGAGCGCCTTGAGGTAGTCGATCGTGACGTTGAGGGTCTCGTCGAAGTAGTAGTCGCGGCGAACGACCGGCTTCTTCTGCGACTCCATCTCCTCGAGCTTCTTCTCCTCCTCGTCCTCGGCGGCCTTGCCCTCGTTCCACTGCCGCTCGAACTCGGTCTCCACGAGCGAGATCGTCTTCTCGTCCTTCCGCTTCTCGTAGCGGGCGATGTCTCCGGCGAGTTTCTCGAAGTCCTTGTTGACCTGCACCCGCTTGGCCGACGCCTCGCGGAGCATCGCCACCATGCCGTCGGTCACCTTGCCGGAGGACCGAAAATCCGCCCGCGGCACGCGGTCGAACGTGAGCGCGTGATCGAGGTCCGATTCGCCGATCGGAAGATGGCTGGTGAAGCTCGGCAGTTCGACGTCGCTCTTCACGCCCTCGAGCTGCGTGCTGTCGCCGGACGGGCGGTAGAACTGCTGGATCGTCACCTTGATGGCGCCGAGCTGGGGCAGGTTGTCGAACCGGCCGAAGAGCTGACGGCCAACGTCGAGCAGCGTCTGCACGGTCCCCTTGCCGTGTGTCGACTTGTCGCCCACGATCAGACCGCGCTGGTAGTCCTGGATGGCCCCCGCGAGGATCTCGCTGGCGCTGGCGCTGAACTTGCTCGTGAGCACCACCAACGGGCCGTCCCAGGTCACACCCGGGTCGACGTCGTCGTAGGGGCGAACCTGCTTGTCCGAATCCTTGATCTGCACCACCGGCCCCTTGTCGATGAACAGTCCGGTGAGCTTGATCGCCTCCGGCAGCGAGCCGCCGCCGTTGCTCCGCAGGTCGAGCACCACGCAGTCCACGCCCTGCGTGCGAAAGTCTTCGAGGAGCCGCTTGCAGTCGCGGGTGCTGCTCTTGTACTCCGCCTGGCCCTGCTGGGCTCCGGCCATGTCCATGTAGAAGCTCGGCAGGTTGATCACGCCCACCTTGTACGGCGTGCCGTCGGGCTTCGTGCCGTGCTCGATCACCTCGCCCCGGGCCTCCGCGTCCTTGAGCTCGATCTTGGCCCTGGTGATGTCGTAGACCTTGGGCACGTTTTCGCCCACCGGGATCACCTTCAGGCGGACGACCGTGCCGCGCTTGCCGCGAATGAGTTTGACGACCTCGTTGAGATTCATGTCAACGACGTCCACGATCTCGCCCTCCTTGCCCTGCCCCACGCCGACCACGCGATCCTTTGACTTCAGCCGGCCATCCTTGTCGGCCGCACCACCTGGGGTGAGTTCCACGATCGTCGTGTAGCCGTCCTCGCCCTTGAGCTGCGCGCCGATGCCGTCCAGTTGCAGCCGCATCCCGATCTCGAAGTTCTCGAGCGTGCCGGGCGACATGTAGCTCGTGTGCGGATCGAAGCTGCTGGTCAGCGACGAGAGGTAGGTCTCGAGCAGTTCGTCGGCCGTCATCTGATGCCACCGCTTGGCGAGGCTGCGATAGCGGCGGAGCAGCTTGTCCTTCGCCTCCTCGGGAGGCGTCTTCTCCATCTTCTGCACCAGGAGGTCGTACTTGATCCGTCGCCGCCAGACGTCCTCGGCCTCGGCCTCGTTCTTGGCCCACTTCGTCTCGTCGCGATCGATGACGATGGTCTCGTCCTTCGTGAAATCCTGGGGCGACTGGATGAGCCGCTCGATCAGAGGCTGGCGCTGATCGACCCGTTGCAGGAACCGCGTCAGCACGTCGTAGGCGAAGGTGACGTCGCCCTTCTTCACCAGATCGTCGAGCGACTCCCGCTTCTGCATGAACGAATCGACGTCGCTCTGCAGGAAGTAGACCTTCATGGGATCGAGCGATTCGAGAAACGACGAGAACCAGCGGCGGGCGATCTCGTCGTCGATCGGCTTCCGCAGGAAGTGCTCGTTCTCCAACTGGCGGCGGACGGCCACCGCGATGTAGCGGTCGTTGGTCCCGGCCTTCACGACCGCCGGAGGCGCGTTGGCCTGCCCGAGAGCCGCGGTGGGCGCGGGGGCAGGAGCCGCCGCGGGCGCCTGGATCACCGGCCGGTCGGCAGGGGCGGGCGCGACCACTGCGGGCGGCTGCGCCGGAATCTGTGCCCCGGCCCCGCCCGGCGCGACCATCGCGGCTGCCATGCCGACAACTGCAAGCCTCGCGACCAGGCCCCTCGACCACCCCGATCGTGTCGTGTCGTCCACGCGGTGAATCCTCCGTGTCATGACGTGCGTACCTTCTGGAACCTGGTGTCTGGCTCGAACCTGGTGTCTGGGCCCGGCCGCAGAACACCTCATTGTGCCGTTTCGCGTCAGCCTTGGCGAGACAGGCTTTGGGCCGCAAGAACCTGCGTCACGCGGCGGCAAAGTGCCTGGGCCACGAGGGGATCGGCGCCCAGCCTGGCCACCTGGATCCACTCGACGTCAGGCCGCCGCCTCCGGCCGTCGGCCACCGCATCATCCACCTGATCCTCCACGTGGCCGCGAAACAGCAGGTGCGGCTGCACGATGATCCTACGCACCTCGGCGTCCGCTGGGTCGCAGGCGGCCACGATCGCCTCCTCGAGCCGCGGCCGGGCGGCTGCCACGAACCCAAACTCCACGCGCCCGGGCCGCTCGACTTCCGGGTCGGCGAACGTCGCCTCCGTAAACGACCGCAGCTGGGCCGCCGCTGCGGGATCGCTCGAACCACGGCCGATCATCAGGAGCACGGTCTTGGCCGCCGCCACCGGACCGTGGGCGGCCACCGCCTCGCGGCGCCGCGCCCGCGACAGTTCGACGATTTCCTCGATCTCACCGAAGGCGTCGCTCTGCCCCACGTCGAGACCGTGCATCGCGGCGGCCTCGGCGACGGCCTCCGGCACGTCGCGTTTCGCGTGACCGGCGGCGAAGAGCAGCAGGGGCGCGGCCACGAGCGAACGGCAGCCACGGGCCGCAAGCCGTGCCACCGCATCGCCGATCGTCGGGGCGATCACCTCCAGGAATCCAATTTCGACCGGCACGTCGGGCATGAGGCTGGCGACCGTCGCCGCAACCTGGCGGGTCTCGGCCGCACCGACCGGATCGGCCGTGCCGTGGCCGATCACCAGCACGCCCGACCGAAGCGTCATCGCGGTGCTCCACCGGCGATCCGCGGCAGCACGGCAAGCACGCCGAGCAGCAACGCCGCCGACGCCGCGAACGGCAGGGCATGCGAGGGATGCAGGCCGAACAGAAACGACCCCAGGAACGGCCCGATGATCCGCCCGAGCGAGGCGAACGACTGGTTGACGCCGAGCACCTCGCCCTGCCGCGCCGGATCGGCCTGCTTCGAGATCAAGGCCGACACCGACGGGTTGACTGCCGCGAACCCGGCCACGGCCAAAGCGGCCGCCACGTAGAAGATCGCCTTCGCGGCCACGGCCTGACCGGCCGCTGGATCTCGATAGACCCACCACGCCACGACGCCAAGCAGGCCGATTCCGAGCAGGACGAGCACGACCCCGGCCGCCAGCAGCCGCCGCTCCGGAAACCGCTTCGCGAGGGGCCGGTAGCCGCCCCCCGCGATCAGCAGCATCGCGCCGATGAAGGCGAAGACGAGGAAGTTGTCATGGTCGCTCATGCCGAAGGCGGACCGCGTGAGGCGGGCGAGCGTCGACTCGAACCCGGCGAAGGAGACGATCGACAGGAAGTACACGAGCACGAGCGCACCGACGCCGGGCGTCCCAAGCACGCCAGCCATGCGGCCGAGCCCCGA
>JAGWWA010000058.1 GCA_018970605.1 Planctomycetota bacterium
ACGAAAGACAACGACTTTCTGGCCCGGGCTCTGGTGCGAGGCCATCCCCCACAGGTCGTTCAAGTCTGCATCGGAAACGCGTCGACTCATCAAATCGCCAACCTTCTGCAGGCCCGGTTTGACGACATCGAGCGATTCGTGATGGAGAGCAACGAGTCGGTCTTCATGCTGCGGGAATAACGTCGAAGGAATAACTTCGGCTACAGGGCCGTTGATTTGGATTTTTGGTGCTCCGCATAAGTCACCCAGAGCCGCTATGAAGGGCGGCGGAGTGACGGTGCGAACCATCATGATCGACACGTGTCACTGTCCGAAGTGCTCACGGCTGCTCACGTGCGAGGGGGTGGTTTCTATTGGCGGCTACGAACTCCCGGTCTTCTCTTGTGAAGGCAGGATGCCTGTTGTCTCGCCTGGCCCCATGACCTGAACGTGTCTCCCGAACGATGTGCGGATGGAGTCCTCGAGCGGAACAGCCGCCTCCGCCGACTCGTTTTTCAAAGTCGGCAACGGGGTCTGTACGAAAAAGCCATCCGGCGGCTCATCGTAGAGCGATCAGCACGGGCAACCGGCCCGGGGTTCGCCCGGAAGCCGCCGGATCGGTCTATGATCAACGGGTGCGGTGGAAACCGTGGAGGTCTCCTCGGCAATGCCCCCGCATCGCACCGCATCCTCCACGGAGATCAGCCATGACCGTCGCAGAGTTTCAACGCCTGCTGCTCGCTCACCCGGGTGAGACGATGCACTGGATGCTCCCCGACAAGTCGTTCGTGCCCGCCCACTACCACATCACCGAGGTGGGCCGCGTCCAGAAAGATTTCATCGACTGCGGCGGAACCGTACGGTCGCTGACCTCGTGCCTTCTGCAGATCTGGGTCGCCAACGACACCGATCACCGCCTGGAGACCACAAAACTGTCCACCATCATGCGGATCGCCGAACCTCTCCTCAAGTGCAGCGACCTACCCGTGGAGGTCGAGTATGAGTCGGGAACGATCTCGCAGTACCCCGTGGGGGGAGCGGAGATCACGCCCGGTGGCCTCCTCTTCTATTTGGGCACGAAGCACACTGCCTGCCTCGCCCCAGAGAAGTGCGGCGTGGACGGCACCGGCTGCTGCTGACGCAAACGCTTGCCATCGCAGTGCCGGTCAAGCAAGCTCACCTGGCAGGCTCACGTGCCGCAAAATGTGCGATAGCGCCCGCATCCAGATGGCGGCCCGCCCCGATACGGCTCGTTTGCCGCCGTCTCGACATACGGATCACGAAGCACGGCCAGAAGTCGCTCGAGCATCGTACGATCACCTGCTGCCGCCGCAGCCAGGGCTTCCTCCACGCGGTGGTTCCTCGGAATCACGACGGGGTTGGATCCACGCATCACCGCGACGGCCCCTACCCGACCACCAGGCTCCCTGGTCAGTCTGGCCAGCCATCGACCATACCACTCGTGAAAAGCTGCATCGGCCGCGTCGGCCGCGGGTGACGTTCCCGACTCCGCGATCGCCGCCAGCCCGGCGAAGGTGGTCGTGAAGTCCCCTCCCGTCGCGGCCAGCAGTCCGAGCAGATCGTCAAACAGCCGACGATCGCCCTCCTCCGCGACGGTGAGCCCGAGTTTCGCCCGCGCACCAGCGAGATAATGCCGCTCATACCGAGCGGAAAAGGTCTCCAACACGCCCCGCACCGCCGCAATCGCCGTTTCTTCGTTGCCCCGCACGGCGGCTAGCAGGGCCTCGGCTAGTCTGACCAGGTTCCAGTGGGCGATCGAAGGCTGGTTGCCGTAGGCGTAGCGCCCCTGCTGGTCGATGGAGCTGAACACAGCCGCCGGGTCGTAGGTATCGAGAAACGCGCACGGGCCGTAGTCGATCGTCTCCCCCGACACGGCCATGTTGTCGGTATTCATTACGCCGTGCACGAAGCCCACGTGCATCCACTTCGCCACCAACGATGCCTGCTGCTCGACAACGTGCTCGAGAAACGCCACGGCCGGGTCATCGGCTGACGTCGCCGCCGGAGCGTGCCGAGCGATGGCATGGTCCAAGAGCGCCTGCAGCAGCCCGGGCTCACCAACGGCGGCCGCATACTGAAACGTGCCCACGCGAATGTGGCTGGCCGCCACACGGGTGAGCACCGCCCCGGGCAGCGGAGTCTCGCGTCTCACCCACTCACCCGTCGAGGCCACCGCAAGGCTCCGCGTGGTTGGGATCCCCAGCGCGTGCATTGCTTCGCTGATGATGTATTCCCGCAGCATCGGGCCCTCCGCGGCGCGGCCGTCGCCACCGCGCGAATACCGCGTCCGCCCCCCACCCTTGAGTTGCAGATCAACGCGACGGCCATCCGGCGTGAGATGCTCGCCGAGGAGGATCGCCCGGCCGTCGCCGAGGTTCGTGAAGTGACCAAACTGGTGGCCGGCATAGGCCTGCGCGATCGGCTCGGCCCCTGGAGGAAGCTCGTTGCCGACGAACATGGCTGCGCCGGCGGCCCGAAGGATGCCGCCGTCGATCCCGAGATCAGCCGCCAGCGGCTCGTTGAACACAAGCAGGCCAGGCCTCTGGACGGGCACGGGCGGGGCCGGTTCGAACAGCGACTCCGGCAGCCGCGCATACGAGTTGTCAAACCGCCAGCCGGCGTCAGGGAACGGAGGTGTCATGGAGCATGGGCAGCGTGCGAAGGCCGCTGTTGTGGGCAGGATCGAGGGCGGGGCTGGTCTCGATCCCCATGAAGCCTAGTGTTCCCAGGAGTTCATCTGCCATCCCTTCTGGAGCCTTTTTATGTCGTTTCTCCCCCGCAGTCCCATTTCGTGCTGTGTCGGACTTCTCGCGATGTCGTGCCTGACCGCGTCGGCGGCCCCCTGCAGCGGATCGAAGGCGGGCGTGGCCCAGGGCGGCCATGTGGTCCATCCCACGGTGATTCATGAGCGGGTGGTGACCGACCACCAGGTTGTGCAGGTGGCGATGGCGGAAACCCCCAAGGACATCGTGGACACGGCGGTCGGCGCCGGCACGTTCAAAACGCTCGCGGCAGCCCTCGGAGCGGCGGATCTCGTGGGCACACTCAAGGGAGCCGGTCCGTTCACCGTGTTCGCGCCGACGGATGAGGCGTTTGCCAAACTGCCACCCGGCACGGTCGAGACACTCCTCAAGCCCGAGAACAAGGAAAAGCTGAAGGAGATCCTCCTGCTGCACGTCGTTCCCGGCACGGTCTACGCCGCCGATGTGGTGAAGCTGAAGGAGGCCAAGACGGCTGGTGGGAAGACGGTCTCGATCTCGACCGATGGGGGCGTGAAGGTGGGCACCGCGACCGGGTCGGCAAACGTGGTGAAGACCGACATCAAGACGAGCAACGGTGTCATCCACGTGATCGACGCGGTCATTCTGCCCTAGTCTGGCTGCCCTCGTCAGACTGCCGCCGGCTTCGAACAGATCTGAGACGTGCTGATCACCAACGCACGTTCGACGGTCTGTTCGAGGCCGTCGCTGCGGACTACCGGACATCGGCCATGGCATGCGGAAGGGCATCCACTCGTCGGCTCTTGGATGCTTCCGGTAGTGCGTGTCGTGATCGTGCCATTTTCGTGACCTGACGCCGCCCCCTACCGGCGACAGACTGGGGGCATGGTCGCACCGCAAACCTGCGAAGGCGTGCCTGGCCCTGGAAAACAGCCGCGAGTAGGCACTTCTGCGACCCATCTCCCGCCAGACGCGTACGGATAGGCGGGCATCGCCGACGAACCGGTCTTACCGGTTCGTGGCGACCCGAAAAGCCTCGTCTTACGATGGACCCTTGGGGGTCAAGGAGGTGCGACATGAACGCGCGGCAGTTCCTTCTCTCGCTTGCCCGCCCGCTTTCGACCCGGCAGCTGCACCGTAGCCAGCGGCGACGTATCTCGAAGATCCTCCGCCGCACGGCCGGCGGATTCGCCTCGGAGTCGCTCGAACCGCGGGCCATGTTTTCCATGACCTCGCCGGCCGCGACTGATCCGCTGACGCTCGACGGCGTCATGGAGCCACCGATGGCGATGGCGTCAGCCACGGCACCGCGGACGTTTACGATCACGTGGTCGTGGAACCAGAACCTCACGATTCCCGACTTCAATCCCGCGGGCGACGTCCTCGCGCTCGACTGGTTCACCGGCGGTGAACTCCGGCTGGCCGACGAGTCGGGCAGCGCGGTCCTCCGCATACCGAGTATGCAGCAGTCATACCGTCTGGAGGGCGTGCCGCTCACGCACCTCACCACGGCCAACTTCACGTGCAAGGATTCCTCCGCCACCGCCTACATCGCCGGGGTGCTCGCCAACGCCTCGTCTCCGACGCCGACGCCCACACCCACGCCGACCCCAACCCCCACTCCGACACCCACGCTTCCACCCGGCGGGCTCAACTCGGGTAACGCCGGCGACCTGAAGTGGGGCGAAGCCTACTTCGCGCCGTATGTGGACATGGGGATGTGGCCGGTGCCAAACCTGATGGAGATCGCCGGCACGAGGGGCGTGTCGCTGGTCACGCTCGGCTTCATCCAGGCCACTCCCGACGGCACGCCGGGCTGGGCGGGTCTCGCCGCGCTCTCCCCGACGTCATCCAACGAGCAGGCCGTCGCCATCAATCAGTCGATCCGCTCGTTTCAGACCGCCGGCGGTGATGTGATGATCTCGCTCGGCGGCGCCGCTGGCACGAGCCTCGCCCAGTGGTATGCGACTCACGGCCGCACCGCAGCGGACCTGGCCCAGGCCTATGCGGGCATCGTGGACGCCTATTCGCTGAACCGCCTCGATTTCGACATCGAAGGTGCGGCGGTAGCCGATCCCGCAGCGATCACGCTCGGCAGCGACGCGCTCAAACTGCTCCAGCAGTCGCGACCCGGCCTGGAGGTGTGGTACACGCTCCCCGTCCTTCCAGACGGGCTTACGGTCGATGGCCTGAACGTGGTTCGCGCCGCCCTTCGCGCCGGAGTGGCACTCGACGGCGTAAACGTCATGGCCATGGACTACGGGGAGTCGGCCGCCCCCACGACCGGTGCCAACGCCAAGTCGATGGGGGCCTACGCGGTACTCGCTGCCACCAGCACCCACGCACAGCTGACGTCCCTGTTCGCGGAGTTCGGCCAGGGATTTGGCTGGAACCAACTCGGCGTGACTCCGATGATCGGCGTCAACGATGTCCTCTCGGAGGTGTTCACGCTTGCCGACGCCCAGACGCTCGAGGATTTTGCCCGCCAGAAAGGGCTGGGCATGATCGCGATGTGGTCGGTGGCCCGCGACAACCCCGGCACGCTCGGGCAGGCGACTGCGACGGCGTCGGGGCTCACCGTGCCGGCGGGCGGTTTCAGTGGCGTGTTTGCCGACTACGGCACCCGAACCTCGCTTGGTCCAAACGCTCCCACGCCCACGCCCACTCCCACTCCCAAGCCGAATCCAGCGGCTCAGCCCGGCGACACCAACGTGGACTGGAACATCGACATGCTCGACGTCGCCAACGTGCTCGCAGGCGGCAAGTTCGACAGCGGCCAAGCCGCCGGATGGAGCGAGGGCGACTTTGGCAGCGACGGGCTCGTCGATGTGCTCGACATCGCCGACTTTCTCGCCACGGGCCTTTTCGACAAGGGCGATTATGGCACCCCGGCCATCGGTACCGACCAGACGATCGCAACCACCGACAAGGTGCTCACCGCTTACTTCCCCGAGTGGGGCATTTACGGCCGCAACTTCCAGGTGGCCGACGTGCCGGCGGACAAGATCAACCGGCTCATCTATTCGTTCCTCGACCTCAAGAGCAACGGCGAGGTGGCACTCTACGACAGCTTCGCGGCGGTGGAAAAGCGGTTCACGGCGGCCGAATCGGTGTCAGGCGAAGCCGACCTCTGGTACTACCCGCCCGGCGATCCTCGCGCCACCCAGACGGTGTGGGGCAACTTCAACCAGCTCGCTCAGCTCAAGGAAAAGTATCCGCACCTCAAGGTGAACATCGCGGTGGGCGGCTGGACGCTCTCCGGCAACTTCAGCAGCGTCTGCTCCACGGCGGCGGGCCGGGAGACCTTCGCCACCTCGCTCGCCCGGTTCCTCGACACCTACCGCATGTTCGACGGCATCGACTTCGACTGGGAATACCCGGGGGGCGGCGGGCTGGCGGGCAACTCCGCGAGCCCGAGCGATGGGGCCAACTACGCGTCGCTCCTGCAGCTCGTCCGGTCGAAGTTCGACGCCCTCGGTCAGCAGCTTGGCCGGCGGTATGAGATCTCGGTCGCCTCGCCTGCCGGCATCGACAAGATCGCCACCTTCAACCTCGCGGGCCTCGCTCCCTCCGTGGATCACTTCAACCTGATGGCCTACGACTTCCACGGCACGTGGGAGAACACCACGGGCCACCAATCGGCCTTCACGGGCGACTCGATCGGCTACGACGTGAAGACTGCCGTGCACGCCTATCTCGCGGCCGGCGTCACCCCGGGCAAGATCGTGCTCGGGGCGCCGCTCTACACGCGGGGGTGGAGTGGGGTGGCAGACGGCGGCGACGGCGGCTACCTCGAGACGAGCTCGGGCAAGGCTCCAGGCACGTTCGAGCCCGGCGTGTATGACTACAAGGACCTCCTCCGCCAGGTTCAGGATCCCACGAGCGGCTGGAAGCTCTATTGGGACGACACCGCACAGGCCGCCTACGTCTACAACACCACGCAGCGGCTCTTCAGCTCGTTCGAGACGCCCACCTCGATCGCACAGAAGTCGCAGTGGGCCGAGGATCTCGGGCTCGGCGGTATGATGTTCTGGGACATCACCAACGACGCGATCGATTCACCCGAGAGCCTGGTCACTGCGGCCTACTCGTCGTGGGTGCTCGACGAGGATCTCGCCACGATCCGCAGCCGCTCGACGCTCACCCACGAGCAGGTGATCGGCGGCGACGGGGTGATCACCACCCTGCCGCCCGTGGCCTGACAGGCTGCCATGAATCACGTTCACGCTTGGTTTCGCGGCATCTGCCTTGCAGCGACGGCCGTCGCTCTGCTCGGCGTGCCGGTGCCAGCCCGCGGCGAGCCCCTGGTCACGGCCACGCCACCGCAGCCCCTCGGCAAGGGGTCGGTGGTCGTGCTCCGGCAAGCGGCGGCAGCTCACGAGACGCAGCCCGCAGCGCATGACCCGCAGGCTGGAGAGCCCGGTGACCTCCTCATCCACTTTCATGGAGCCGTTGACACCGTGCGGCAGGCGATGGAGCGGGCCGGCACGAATTCCACGGTCGTGGTCGTCAATCAGCCGGGACTGTCGGCCACCTACTCCACTCCCTTCCGGGAAGACCCGGGTCTCTTCACCCGGCTGCTCGCGGAGCCACTGCGCGACACGAGCGACGACGCACCCGCGATCCCGCCACGCTGGCGCCGCGTCACGCTCTCTTGCTTCAGCGCCGGCTACGGAGCCGTCCGCGAGATCCTCAAGACCGAGGACGGCTTCACTCGCGTCGATGCGATCGTGGCGGCCGACTCGATCTACGCCGGCATCGACGAGCTGGCGACCAAGACCGGCGACCGGCAGGTTGATGCCCGCGACATGGCGGCATTCCTCGCCTTCGCAGAGCAGGCGGCAGACGGCAGGAAGGTGTTCGTGATCTCGCACTCCTCCCAGCCGACGCCCTACGCGAGCACGACGGAGACCGCCGACTACCTACTCGGTCGCCTGGGCCTCGAACGGACGCCGCTCGAGCCGCGCCCGGGCGAGGAATTCTCCCGCGTCTCGCACGCGCGGCGCGGCTGTTTCGAGGTGGAGGGATTCACCGGGGCCTCGGGACCGGCCCACCTCTATCACCTGCGATCGCTCGACCGTTGGTGGAAATCCGCCGAGATGCTCTCCACACCGGCAGGCGAGAGCCGCTCCCGCCACGTCGAATAGGGCAGCTCCGCCAGGAGCCCGATCACGACTCGGGCCGTGTGGTCTGCGCCGGCGACGGTCGTGTGCGTCCTCGCGTCGGCGAAGAACGACTCCACGGCCTGGCGTCCAAGCCCGTCGTACGACGCCGCCACGGACTCGTGGAGATCGAGCAGCGTCGCCTTCTCGGATTCGGCCACGTGCCGCGCCCACGCCACCGTACCGTCGGTCGGCCGGTCGATCCGCGAGCCGTCGGCATCCCACATCTTCCGCGGCACCTGCGTGCAGAGATAAGGTGTCGCCCCCTTGGCCCGCGCGTCGGCGACGTACTGGCGGAGGTAACTGCCGTAGGTCCGAACCACCTCGTGCTGTTTCGTCAGCAGGTTGTCGATCTCCTCGGTCTCGTCGCCGATGCCACGGATCGAGCCGCGCGCGCGGGAATCGTCGTTGATCGGACCGCCGTCGTTGTGACCGAACTGAATGATCACGAAGTCGCCCGGCTTCATCATCGAAAGGGTTGCGGCCCAGCGGCCCTCGGTGATGAACGTGCGGCTGCTCCGGCCGCCGATCGCGACGTTCACCACGTTCACCTTCGCCGGGTCGAGGTACTTCCCAAACTCCTCGCCCCAGCCCCGCTGACCAGGCGTGCCGCACTTCACGGTCGAGTCGCCCACGAGGAACAGCGTGGGGAGATCGCGATTCGCCGGCCGGTCCATCCGAAACCGGGCGGCATCCTCGACCGGCCGCTCATCGTCGGGGGCGGCGCCGGCCGACACGGCGGCCAGGATGACACCGGCACACAGGCAGCGAATCAGCATGCGCATCACCTGCCGTCGGGAACGGCCAGGACCTCGAAGGGGCTTGCGGGAATCGCCACGGAACCCTGCGGATCGGGATGCTCCGGATCGAAAGGCATCACGTCGGTGGCGAGCACGTTCGCGAGTTCGGGCACGCCGTCGCGGATCCCCTCCACCACGCAGCGAGCGATCTCATACGCGCCGTAGTTGCTGAAGTGGGTGTCGTCGCGGATCGGCTCGTCCTGCCCCGGATACGTGTTCGCCGCGACGTGAAGAAACAGTGCCTTGCTCCCCTCCGCGCCAAGCGCCTGGTAGAGCCGCTTCGACATCGCGTTGAGATCGACGAGCGGCACGCGCTGGTCCTTCGCCACGCGGCGGACCGCCTCGGGGAAATCGCCGAGCGACTCCACCACCTTCCCCGTCTCGTCAAACCGCCGTCGGGCAACCGACGTGACGAGCACCGGCTTCCCACCCGGCTTGCGAATCTTCCCGATGAACTCCACGAGCGACGCCGTGTAGCCGGCGAAGGCGCCGGCGGCGTGTTCCTTCGCCTTCTGATCGTTGTGGCCAAACTGGATCAGGACAAAGTCGCCGGGACGGAGCTGCGCGAGGATCTTCTCGAGCCGCCTGCCGCCTCGAAACGACGACAGCGTGAGCCCCGACTCCGCATGGTTGGCGACGACGGCATCCGGTCCGAAGAAGAGCGGCAGCATCTGCCCCCAGCCGGCATAGGGCTCCCGCGTCTGGTCGGTCACCGTCGAGTCACCCGCGAGAAAGATCCGCGTCACCGGCGCGTCGGCCGGCAGCGGCTCGACCTCCACGCTCCGCACGCGGGGTGACTCCCCGAGAAACTCGAGCGTGAGCCGGTCGTCCCAGTTTGCCGAGCCGACCTCGCGGGCCTTGAGCGACACGTTGCCGCCGGAAAAACCCCGCCGGTGGGTATCCACGAGGAACGTCCGACTGGCACTCGCCCCCTTCGGCACCCGCTCGCCAAGCACGAACAGTCGCCGAGCCTCTCCCTTGCAGGTGGTCACGCTCGCGACGTCGTCGCCGCCAAACACGATCGTGACGCGGTAGATGCCCTCGGGCACCTCGCGGGAAAAACCCGCCGGCTCGTCGGCCCGCATGGGGCTGGCGACCAACAGAATCAGGAGCCCCGTGAGAGATCGCAGCGGCATGACGGACTTGAACGGACGGCACGGCCGACTGTTTCGCGGCGACGTCGCCGAGCATACTGCATCCGTCGCTCCCGGTCGCGGACGACAGGCCGGAGAATCGTCGTCACGATGAGCCCGCGGTGCACCTTGGTCGTCGCGATCCTCCTCGGCGGCACCGTGTCGCTCGGCGACCGTGGCCTCGACCCGGGAAGCCGTCTCTCAGGAACTTTCACGTTTCGAATCGACGACAGCTCCGGGGGCTTCGGAAAGCCCGCCCCGAAACGCCGCCCCGGCATCACGGTGCGGCGCGTGGCCCCGCTATCGTCGGAGCGGGATTGAGATCGACCCACACCTCATCGCCGACGGCAATTCGCCGGAGCGGCTCCGGGTCGAACTCCACCGTCAAGCCGCCGCTTACGCGATCCCAGACCGCGCGGGTGATCGTGCCCACGCGGGTCGTCGTGTCTCCGTCGGTGCGGTAAACCCCGTCGCCAAGCGCGACGTTCGGCCGCACCTTGAGGCCGCCGTCGCGGCCCATGTGACCAGGCGTGTCGCCGAGATAGACCGCGTCGTGGCTCTCGATCACCTCGAAGTGAAACTTCGTGCCGTGCGGAGCAAGGGGAAGACGCGACTGGGCGTCCTCGGCCCACGCGACTCCCGCGATACCCGGCGGACTGACGATGAGGACGGCAACGATGGCCGCAGTGGCACGGAAACCTGTCATGCTCACGCCTCCTGGGATCGACATGAATCGGGATGACGCCGTTCAGCCAACGACGGTGTCGGCGAAGGCGCAGGACGGTAGTGTATGGGATCATTCGCACCCCGGAGACACGTCATGACCGCGGACCAGCCGGACGAGATGGCGAGTCTGGCCGCCAGGCTTGAATCGAAGGACGCCGACGACCGCACCGCAGCGGCGGAGAAACTCGCTCAGGCGGGCGAGGCTGCCGCACCGGCGGCAATCCCGCTCGTGCGGGCCTGCGGCGACGCCGACGAGCGGGTGCGCGAGTGGGCGGTGGCGGCGCTCGAGGAACTGGGGCCGCCGCCGGACGATGTGATCGCCACCCTGGCGACCCTCGCAACCGGAAGCGTTCCGCTCGCGGCCTATTGGGCGGTCACGCTCCTCGGGCGGGCTGGGCAGGCTGCGGCAGGCACGGCGGGCGTACTGGCTGACTGCCTCGCATCGGGCGATGCCGCCGTGGCCCAACGGGCCGCGTGGGCCCTCGGCAAACTCGGCCCCGCCGCCGCAGTTGCCCGCGAGCAACTTCGCGCCGCCGCCCAGTCGGCAGACCCGCGGCTGGCACGCCTCGCCGTCGAGGCCTTGGCCGCGAGCGGCGGGGCCTGAGAAGCCGTGCCGCGGCCGTGCCCCGCGGGGCATGAGGCCGTGCCGGTGTGGCCGATAGGGAGGACGTGGCACCCGCACATCCCCTTCCGTCGGCAGGATCGCGTCTTGCGACGCCCGCGTTTCGCGCGGTGCTCGTCGCGGCGGTGGCCCTCGTCGCCGTGACCGGCCGGGGCCAGCAGCCTGCCATGCCCGTCGCCAAGCCCTGGGACGCAGTGCTGATCTGCAGCTTCAACATCCAGGTCTTCGGCGAGGCGAAGATGGCCAAACGCGAGGTCGTCGAGGTGCTTGCCCGCGTGGCGCGGAAGTTCGACATCGTCGCCATCCAGGAGGTGCGGGCAAAGTCGGACGAGGTGGTCCCGTCGTTCGTCAGGGCGGTCAACGCCGACGGCAGCCAGTACCACTACGTCATCGGTCCGCGAGAGGGCCGCACGGTGAGCAAGGAGCAATACACCTTCGTCTACGACACGAGGCGGATCGAGGTCGATGCCTCGTCGCTCGGCGTGGTGCCGAATCCATCGAACGCGCTCCACCGGCCGCCGATGCACGTCCGCTTCCGCACGAGGATCCAGCCGGCCGAGATGGCGTTTACCTTCTGGCTCGTCGACATCCACACCGATCCCGACGAGGTGCCGTCGGAACTCCAGGCGCTCTCCACGGTCTTCCAGCAGATGCAGGCGCTGCGGCCCGACGAGGACGACGTGATCGTGCTCGGTGACCTCAACGCCGGCCCGCCCGAGTTCACCGCCTTCAAGCGGATTCCGGGCATCGGCTGGGCGGTGTCGGGCACGACCACCAACACCAGGCGGTCGAAGACCTACGACAACCTGATCTTCTCGCAGCCGCAAACCAGCGAGTATCTCGGTACCTGGGGCGTGTTCGACCTGCAGAACGCGTTCGGCCTGCCGCTCGAGAAGGCGCTCGAGGTGTCGGACCACAATCCGGTGTGGGCCGCCTTCTACCCGGCGGAGCACCGCGGCCAGTCGGCCGGCTTCATGGCCGCGCAGCCGGCGACGGTGCGCTAGCGCTGCCCAACTCCGCGATCACTCGGAAACCCGCTCGAGCGTGACCAGCACGTGGCCGCTTCCCTTCGGGGCGGCGAACGCCGTGGGCCGCGCGGCGTCGGGGCCCGCAAAGCAGAGCCGCCGCGTATCCTGCTCGAGCTCGTAGATTCCGTGATGGCGACGGGCGACGTCGCCGTCGGGCGTCTCCGTGACGACGAAGTCGATGCCCTTGGGCACGCTCCCGGGCAGGAGTTCATTGGTTCCCTTGGCGACCATCCTGCCCTCGGCATAGATCGTCCAGCCTCCGTCGCCAGTGTTGACGACCGTGACCTTCGCGGCATCCTCGGGCCGCGACGCATTGCCGTCGGCCTCGATGCTGACCGCCCGCCAGGTGCCGACGAGGGTCGCAGCGTCCTGCGCCCTCGGAGCGGCCGGCAACTGCTGCGCCGAAACAACTCCGGCAAGGACAAGCACGACCGCAATCCCACCCACACTCCCGATCACACGCTGCATGACATCACCCTCCTTGCACCCGCTTTTCGTAGCACGACTTTCCAACCCGTGCCGCTCCACCCGCCTTGAGTAGCACAGGTTGTTAACCTGTGCCGCCCGTCGCGCGACCTGGTTGTGCACGATCTGGTTGCACTCATTTTACGGCCGCTCCGTTGGTCGTTGCCACGTCGGTTTGCCGCGCCCAAAAAGCTCCCGCTACCATGAGCCATATGGACTCCGCTCTACCCTCCTCGCCAACGGTCGACTTTCTGGGAATCGGCGCGCAAAAGGCGGGCACGACCTGGCTCTACCACCAGCTCTCACGTCATCCGCAGGTCGCCTTTCCCCGCGGCAAGGAGGTGCACTACTGGGACGCGGCCACCGCCCCAGACGCCGACGAGTGGGCCGCGATGCTCGAGCCCCCCTCCCGTCGCTCGCGGAGCGGCCGGCCGATCAAGACCGGCGAGATCACGCCCGCCTACGCCACGCTGCCCGTCGAGAAGATCAAGGCAATCCATCGCCGCTGCCCCGGCATCCGGCTGTTCGTCAGCTTCCGTAATCCGCTTGACCGGGCCTGGTCGGCGGCGCTGATGGGCCTTGCCCGCGCCCAGATGCTCGTTCCCGAGGCGAGCGACCAGTGGTTTCTCGACCACTTTCGTTCCGCCGCCTCGCGGGCCCGGGGCGACTACCTCGGCTGCCTCGACCGCTGGTGGTCGGTGTTCCCCCGCGACCAACTGCTCGTCCTCTTTCAGGACGACATCGCATCGCGGCCATCGACGGTGCTCGACACGCTGGCCGCCCACCTTGGCATCGACGCCGCGGAGTTCGCGGCCCTCCCGGAATCCGCGATCGGCGAGGTGGTCGTGCCCGGCCTCGGTGACGGCGTCGTGTCGGCCGCACCGCCACCGCTGCGGCCGTCGCTCCTCAAGCCGCTTCTCGAGCTCTACGGCCGCGACATCGCGAAGCTCGAACGGCTCACGGGCCGCGACCTGTCGGCATGGCGGGAGCTGCGGCCGGCGACACGCCACATGGGACAGCGCACGACGAGCGACGGCGGCGCCACGCGGGCCGCCGACGCCGAGGGCTGAGACACGGCCCGGCGGCCGTCACGCCCGCAGCGGCATCAATCATGAACCCCACGCTCGTCCGCGCTGTTCGACTCCGCTGCCCCGGGTGCGGCGAAGGGCGGCTGTTTCGCGGGCTGTTCCAGATGAACGAGTCCTGCTCCGCATGCGGCGCGAGCTTCAAGCGGGAGCAGGGGTTTTATCTCGGCTCGATCTACATCAACTACGGCGCCACCGTGATCGGCACGGGCGGGCTCTACGCCCTGCTCGTGCTGGCTCTCGGCTGGTCGCACAAGGCGGCGCTCGCCGCCTGTCTCGTGGCGGCGGTCGTGTTTCCGATCTGGTTCTTCCGCTGGGCTCGAAGCCTGCTGCTCGCCCTCGACGGATCGGTCAACCAACAGCAGGCCGCGGGCAGCGACGCCACCGGCAGCGCCACGGCGCTTGCCGGCGACGATGCCCGCGCGGGCTGCGCCATGGGCATGGCCCTCGCGCTGATCCTGCTCTTCGGCCTGGGGATGGCGGTGGTCACGATCCTGTTCACGCTGGATGCCACCGGGGCCGAGGTGGTGCCCACCGTCGGCTCGATCGAGCGACTCGATCCGCGGTTCGACGAGCTGGTGCCGCCGGATGCCGTCATCGAGGTGCTCGCGATGGGATTCGACTGGTCGGAGGGGCCGGTCTGGATGCCCGCCTCCGGGGATCGCGAGGCCTGCCTGCTCTTCTCCGATGTGCCGCGGAACCGGATCCATCGCTGGCGACCGGGCAAGGGCGTGGACGTGTTTCTCGAGCCGTCCGGCTTCAGCGGCCCCGGCGGGCATGGCCGCGAGCCGGGTTCCAACGGCCTGACGCTCGACCGCGAGGGCCGGCTCGTCATCTGCGAACACGGCGATCGCCGCGTGTCGAGACTCGAACACGCCGGCGACCGCAGGACGCTGGCCGATTCCTTCGAGGGAAAACGCTTCAATAGCCCGAACGACGCGACCGTGCACTCGTCGGGCGCGATCTACTTCACCGACCCGCCCTACGGCCTGCCGAAGCAGTGGGATGATCCGCAACGGGAACTCGACTGCTGCGGTGTCTACCGGATCGGCACCGGCGGCGACGTGCAGCTCCTCTGCCGGACGATGACGCGGCCCAATGGGATCGGCCTGGCGCCCGACGAGAAGACGCTCTATGTGGCACAGTCCGATCCCCGCGAGCCGATCGTGCGGGCCTTCACCGTCGAGGACGACGGCAGGCTTGGCGAGGGACGAATCTTTTTCGACGCGGCGCCGCTCGCGAAGGAGCGTCGCGGACTCCCGGACGGCCTCAGGGTCGATGCCCGCGGGAATCTCTTCGCCACCGGCCCGGGTGGCGTGCTGGTGATCGCCCCTGACGGCACGCACCTCGGGACGCTGCTGACGGGACAGGCGACGGCCAATTGCGCGTTCGGCGACGGCGGAGCGACGCTCTTCATCACGGCCGACTCGCTCCTCTGCCGCGTGAAGCTCGCGGCGCCGTAAGCCGGGGCACGCGCGGGCTCCCGATCAGACGATCCCGCGACTCTCGAGCAGCGCGATCACCGCATCGACGCACTTCGCCACCGGCCACTCGTGCGTCGGCAGCACGAGATCGGGGTTCGCCGGGGCCTCATACGCGGCCGACACGCCGGGGAAGTTGGCGATCTCCCCTTTGTCGGCCTGGGCATAGTGGCCGTCGGTGTCGCGCGTGCGGCAGACCTCGACCGGCGCCGAGAGATGCACCACGAGGAACCGCTCCTTGCCGATCCGCTCGGCCGCCTTGCGGCGGACGTCGTCGTCCGGAGCGACGAAGGCCGCCAGGCAGATCACGCCGGCATCGTTGAACAGGTGGGCCACCTCGACCGAGCGGCGGAGATTCTCGCTGCGTTCGCGGGCCGAGAAGCCGAGGTCCTTGCTGATGCCGTGCCGCATGGCGGTGCCGTCGAGCACCACGACCGCACGGCCGGAGTCGAAGAGCCGCCGCTCGACCGCCCGCGCGATCGTCGTCTTGCCCGCACCCGTGAGCCCCGTGAGCAGCACCGTGGCCGGCTTCTGACCGAAGCGGGCCTCCCGTTCCGCCGCCGTCACCTCGCTCGCCCGGTCGGCCGCCGTCTCGGCGCCACCCCACTCCACGTCGCCCTGCTCGTCCGCCTCGCGGTCGAGGATCATCCCGGCCGCCACCGTGGCGTTGGTCAGCCGGTCGATCATGATGAACGATCCGGTCGAACGGTTCTTGCGGTAGGCGTCGTAGGCGATCGGGCTCGTGAGCGTGACGCCGCAGCGGCCGATCTCGTTGAGTGCCAGCGTGGGCGCGGGCTGCCGGTGGAGCGTGTTGATGTCCACTCGGTAGCGGAGGCTCGTCACCACCCCGGGCACGAGCTTGCTCGTCTGCTTGAAGAGATACTGCTTCCCGGGAACGAGGGCTTCTTCGTTCATCCACACCACCATGGCCTCGAACCTGTGATCCACCTTCGGCACATTGCCCGGCCGGACGAGCATGTCGCCGCGGCTGGAGTCGATCTCATCTTCGAGCGTGAGCGTGACCGACTGCGGCGCGAAGGCCTCGTCGAGTTCACCATCGAACGTGACAATGCTCTTCACCCGGCTCTTTTTCCGCGACGGCAGCGAAACGATCTCGTCGCCCTTCCTCACGATCCCCGAGGCGATCGTGCCGGCGAAGCCGCGAAAGTCGAGGTTCGGCCGCAGCACCAGCTGCACCGGGAAGCGGAGATCCTCGAGGTTGCGGTCGGAGCCGATGTACACCGTCTCCAGGAGCGGCATCAGCGGCGAGCCGGTGTACCACGGCATGTTCGGGCTCGGCGCCACGACGTTGTCGCCCTTGAGCGCCGAGATCGGCATGAAGTGGACATCGGGGAGTTCGAGCCGGCTGGCGAAGTCGATGTAGTCGCCCTTGATCTTCTCGAAGACCGCCTGGTCGTAGCCGACGATGTCCATCTTGTTGATGGCCACCACGATGTGCTTGATGCCCAGCAGCGACACGATGAACGAATGTCGCTTGGTCTGGGTGAGCACACCGTGCCGGGCGTCGACGAGGATGATCGCGAGGTCGGCCGTCGAGGCTCCCGTGGCCATGTTCCTCGTGTACTGCTCGTGGCCGGGGGTGTCGGCGATGATGAACTTCCGCTTGTCGGTCGAGAAGTAGCGGTAGGCGACGTCGATCGTGATGCCCTGCTGCCGCTCGTCCTCCAGACCGTCGGTGAACAGGGCGAGATCGACCTCCTCGCCGGTCGTGCCGTATCGCGACGTGTCTTTCTTGATTGCCGCGAGCTGGTCCTCGTAGATCATCTTCGACTCATAGAAGAGCCGACCGATGAGCGTGCTCTTGCCGTCGTCGACGCTCCCGCACGTGATGAAGCGGAGGAGTTCCTTCCGCTCGTGCTGCGAGAGGTATTCGTCGATGTTCGTGGCGATCAGGGATGACTGGTGTGACATGCTTTTTTCAGGCCTCTTTCGTGTGGGCTCGGGGCTGACCGTGCCGTCTCGCCGGACACTCACTGCGGGCATCCTGCCCTCCGCTCGCTCGGAGGAAACCTCGCTTCGCCGTCGTGGCTCCGCTCGGTTTCCTACGCCGCTCGATCGGCACGGACAGCCCCTCGCGGCGTTCTTGGTGGGCGGGGAGGATCATCGTGGGCTCGACCTTCACTTCAACGCCATCGGCACCTCAGCCGCAAGCAGCGTTCAGCGGCCGCGGGCTCTGCCGCGGTCCGCTGCAACGCGGGCGCAGCTCAGAAATACCCTTCCTTCTTTTTCTTCTCCATCGAACCCGCCTCGTCGGAGTCGATCAGGCGGCCCTGCCGCTCCGAGAACGTCGTGAGCAGCATCTCCTGGATGATTTCCGGAAGCGTGGTCGCATTCGAATCGACGGCGCCCGACAACGGGTAGCAGCCGAGGGTGCGGAACCGCACGCGGCGCATCTCGGGCTTTTCACCCGGCTTCAGCGGGAGGCGGTCGTCGTCCACCATGATCATCACGCCGTCCCGCCACACGATCGGCCGCTCGGCGGCGAAGTAGAGCGGCACGATCGGGATGTTCTCGAGGTGGATGTACTGCCAGACGTCGAGCTCGGTCCAGTTGGAGAGCGGAAACACGCGGATGCTCTCTCCCTTCCGGACCTTCGTGTTGTAGAGGTTCCAGAGCTCGGGACGCTGGTTCTTGGGATCCCAGCGGTGGAACTCGTCGCGAAAGGAAAACACCCGCTCCTTCGCCCGACTCTTCTCCTCGTCGCGGCGTGCCCCGCCGAAGGCGGCGTCGAACCGGTATTTGTCGAGCGCCTGCCGCAGCGCCTGCGTCTTCATCACGTCGGTGTGCACCTTGCTGCCGTGGGTGATCGGATTGATCCCCTGGGCACGGCCTTCCTCGTTGACGTGCACGAGCAGTTTGAAGCCGAGTTCCTTCGCCACGTACTCGTCGCGGAGCCGGTACATGTCCCGGAACTTCCACGTCGTGTCGATGTGCATCAACGGAAACGGGGGCTTTGCCGGGTAGAAAGCCTTCTCCGCGAGCCGCACCATGACCGCCGAGTCCTTCCCGATGGAGTAGAGCATCACCGGGTTTTCGAACTCGGCCGCCACCTCACGAATGATGTGGATGCTCTCGGCCTCAAGCTGGCGAAGATGGGTAAGGTTGTAGGAGGTCATCGACGTACCAAAAAGTTGCGGGACGCCGCACACTCTAGGCACAATCATCCGCCTTGGACAATGCGAACTGGACGGTCGTCCCCCCTGCTCACCATCCCACCGAGGAAACCCACCATGAACACCCCCGCCAGGCCATTCGGTTGGCTTGCCACAACGGCCATCCTGACGCTTTCCACAGCCTCTGCGTCGGCCGCCACGCCGAGGTCCGACCGTGTGGCCGCACGGATCGCCGAGCGGGCCTATGCCCGGCAGTCGATCGCCGAGGCCCGAGCCGTACGGGCCGAGGCGCGGGTGGCGGCGATCGCCCCCGTGACACCCGTGCCGCCACCGCCTCGACCTGCCACGGTGCGACGAATGCTCCGCGCCGGCGTGCCGCTGAATGCCCCGCCGCCTGCCCACGCCATGCAGCCTGTCGTGGTGGAAGCACCGGCCACACAGCCGATCGCGGCCCATGCCGTCGTTCCTCCGTCGGCGGCGCCAACGCAAACGACGACTCCCGCGACGCAGCCACCGACGCCAGCAGCCACCGCCGACGTGGCCGACGACGGCACACGGAGCGTGCTTGCGACCGCCGAAACGCCGGCCGCGGCCTCCACCGCCCGCGAACCAGCCGGTCCAGCCGTCACCCATCCGCCGATCGAACTGCTACCGACACCGCAGCCGCAGTGAGCGGCATCTCGCCACACTGACGACCGGCGCCGCCGACGGCTCGCCTCTCGTCCGCGTCGCGCATGAAAAACCCCGGCCCTCGCAGGTGCGAGGGCCGGGGCTCGTATCGTTTTCGGATTCGTCGGGCTGGGCTCAGCCGGCGATGCGGGCGAGGGCCTTCTTCTTCCGACGCTTCATCCAGTCGAGGCCGGCCAGGGCTCCGATGCCCACGCTCGCCAGGGCGATCGTCGCTGGCTCCGGCACCGCGGCGATGCGGAAGCCGACCTGCGAGGTGGTGACCGTGGAGTTGCGGAAGATCGCAGCACCCTGCTTGTTCCAGGCGTTGGCGTCGGCCAGGGCCGTGGCCCAGCTGCCCGA
>JAGWWA010000152.1 GCA_018970605.1 Planctomycetota bacterium
AGCGCCGCGAAGAACATGATCTCCGTCGACAGGAACAGCCACATGATCAGCTTGCCGCGGGAGAGCGGCAGGCCGGGCTGATACTGCAGCGTGATGTGGCCGTGATGGCCGTCGTCACCGGCATGGCCAGCATGACCAGCATGTCCATGTTCGTGACCGTGGGAGATCGAAGCGGCGTGAGCGTGCATGTCGGTGCTCGGGATTCAGGAGAGGATCAGACCGGCCTTCCAAACGCGACCGCCGCAGTGAGCAGGCCGAGCAGGGAGCCGAGGGACGTGAACAGCAGAATGCGGGCGGAGGCGTCGTCGCGGCGAACCGCGAACCGAATCGACGCCACCACGTAGGCGATCGATGCGACGGCCGCCGCCAGAAACAGGCGGACGCTGCCGGAGGGCACCGCGAGCACGAGGCTGGCGGGCACCATCGCAAGCGCGGCGGCGAGCGACTGCCCCGCCGCCCGCAGGCCGGAGGGATCGACGACCGTCAGCATCTTGAGCCCAGCCGCCTCGTACTGGCGGCGATACAGCCAGGCGATCGCCATGAAGTGCGGGAACTGCCAGAGGTAGAGCACCGTCGCGAGCGCGGCCGCCGCCAGGCCTCCCCGGGCGTCGCCGGCGGCGAGTCGCTCCGGGCCGCCGGCGGCGAGCCAGCCGATGGCCACCGGCAGGGCCCCGGCGACGGCGCCGACGGCCGTGTTGAGCGGAGTCGTCTGCTTGAGGGGCGTGTAGAGCAGCACGTAGAGCAGCCAGGTGGCGACGGCGGCCGCGGTCGGCTGCCAGCCGCACGATGCCCACACGCACGCCATCCCAACGATCAGCGTCGAGGCCGTGAGCCACCAGGCATCGCGAACGCCGAGCCGCCCCGACGCGAGCGGCCGGTCGGCGGTGCGGCTCATCAGCCGGTCGGTGTCGCGTTCGAGGATCTGGTTGGCAATGCTCGAACTCGCCGCCACGAGCGCCGTGCCGAGGAGCAGGACGGCCACGGCGGCAGGATTTTCAGGCCGGCCTCCGGTCAGCCAGAGTGCGGTGACGACCGTCGCCAGCACCATTACGGCAATGCGCGGCCTGGTGAGCCGCGACACGTCGGCGGCCCACGAGGCGGCATGGGCCGTGGGCGGCGCCGACTCGGCGGCCCCGGCGGCGAACGGCGGAGCGACGATCGCGGCATCGGTGAAGGTCGGCGGCGTCATGCGAAGGCCCTCGTGGACGCGAGCCCCTGGCGGGTACCGGCGGCGCGGCGGATCGCCCCCGCCTCGATCGCCAGCACGACCGAGGCACCGAGGATCAGCATGCCCAGGACGACATGACCGGTGACAACCACCGCGTTGACGACGCTTCGCGCCCGCAGTGGCTCGGCCGACTGCCACGCCTCCGGCAGGATGCCGGCAGGCATGCCCCAGTTGGCCACCCACGCGCCCGCACCGAGCAGGAGCTGCGCGAGCACGACGGCCACGATCCCCTTCGACCACCACCGCGCAGCGGGGGAACCGTCTGCGCCGAGCATGACCGCACTGACGACCGCCAGCACGGTGACGGCGACGGCGCCGAGAATGTGCAGGCCGACGAGTCCGCGAAACGTCGCCGGATCGACGGTGGCGTCGAGATGCCGCAGCTGGGCGCCGGCGACGAGTTGCAGATAGGCCGCGATCAGCAGTGCGGCGGGCAGCCGCGTGGCGCCTCCGACGGCGACATCAGCCGACCGCCTCGAGAGGGTGGCGATGGCGACGGCGACGGCGAAGAACAGCGGGCCGGTGCAGGCATGAACCTTGGCGACGGTCTTGTCGTCGAGCAGCACCCGCGCGCCGCCGAGCACTCCCTGGATCACGACGAGCGCGACCGCGGCCACGGCGAGCCAGCGCACGGCCGGCCCCACGCTCGACCGCCAGGCCACGGCGGCAAGGCAGAGCGTCACCATGCCCGCCACCGCACCGAGCAGCCGGTGGCCGTGCTCGAGGAACAGGTCCCACGGGCCGTGAAACCACTCGGCCCACGGAAACAGGAACATGTTGTGGCCGTAGGTCGCCGGCCAGTCGGGCACCGCCATCGCCGCTTCATACGTGGTCACGAGCGCCCCGAACGACAACAGCACCGCCGTCACACCCACCAGCAGGCAGGCGACCAGGTGCGTCCAGTTGATGGTTCGGAAACTCATTGCTGACAACGCATCGGGTGCGAGGAGCCGGGGAGGTCAAGGGACGTCGAGGCGAGTTGGCGTATCCTCGCCATCCGAAGCCGAGGCTTTCACCGCCTCCCCGGCGGCTCTGGCTCATCGAGTTCGAAATGCGCGACCGGCTCCTCTCAGTGTGCCGCCGCGGCCGCCGCGGCAGCAGCGGCGTTCGGCGGATCGGTCTGCATCAGGTGGTCCTTCTCGACGCCCGGAACCGAATACTCGTAGGGTCCGCGGTGCACGATCGGCTGGTAGTCGAAGTTGCCGTGGCCCGGCGGGCTCGGCGCGGTCCACTCCAGCGTGTTGGCATTCCACGGGTTCCGGCCGGCGAGCGGCCCCCAGAACATGCTGTAGATGAAGTTGGCCGCGAAGATCACCTGCGTCGCCACCATGCCGATGGCGCAGTAGGTCATGAAGGCGTTCATCGGCTGGAGGTGATGGAACGTCTCGTAGTGGTAGGCGTCGGCGAGCCGCCGCGGAAAGCCGACCGCCCCGAGGATGTGCATCGTGAAGAACGTGCCGTTCAGGAAGATGAACGTCAGGAAGAAGTGCACCTTCCCCCAGAACTCGTTCATCGTGCGGCCGAACATCTTCGGGAACCAGAAGTAGATCGCCGCCCAGACGCCCATCGCCGTGCCGGCGAAGAGCACGTAGTGGAAGTGGGCCACGATGAAGTAGGTGTCGTGGATGAAGATGTCGACGGGCGTGGCCGCCATGAAGATGCCCGAGAGCCCGCCGATGATGAACATCGACACGAACGAGAGGGCGAAGAGCATCGAGGTGGTGAACTGGATCTTGCCGCCCCAGAGCGTGCCCAGCCAGTTGAAGGTCTTCACGGCGCTCGGCAGGGCGATCATCATCGTCGAGACCATGAACGTGATCCCGAGGGCCGGGTTCATGCCCGACATGAACATGTGGTGGCCCCAGACGATGAA
>JAGWWA010000059.1 GCA_018970605.1 Planctomycetota bacterium
CGGCGCGGGCATTCTGCTCGACGAGCAGCACGGCGATACCCCGCGCTGAGAGCGAGGCGATCACCTCGAACACCTTCGCCACGATCAGCGGTGCGAGGCCGAGCGACGGCTCGTCGAGGAGCAGGAGCCGCGGGTGCCCCACCAGGGCCCGGGCGATCGCAAGCATCTGCTGCTCGCCACCGGAGAGCGTTCCTCCGAGCTGGTCCATCCGCTCGCCGAGCACGGGAAAAAGGCCGCAGGCCTCGTCGATGTCGCGAACGAGTTTGGCACGGTCGGTCTGGGTGAAGCCGCCGAGTTCCAGGTTCTCGCGGACGGTGAGTCGCGGAAAGATACGCCGGCCTTCGGGCGCGTGGCCGATCCCGAGCCGCATCACCTCGTGGGGCTTCGCAGACGCCAGCGGCGCGCTCGCGAAGCGGATCGAGCCGCCCCGGGGTGGCACCACGCCGGAGATCGACATCAGGAGCGTGGTCTTGCCGGCGCCGTTGGCGCCGATCAAGGCCACCAGCTCTCCATCGTCGACGTCGAGCGACACGCGATCGAGCGCCCGGATCGGTCCGTAGCCGGCCTCGAGATCGCGGACTTCAAGCAGCGGCATGCGACTCACGCCTCCCCGCCCAGGTAAGCCTCGATCACCTTCTCGTCCCGCCGGACCTCGGCGGGCGTCCCCTCCGCGATCTTCACGCCGTGGTCGAGCACCGCCACCTTGTCGCTCACCCGCATCACCACGTTCATATGATGCTCGATGAGGAGGACCGTCACGCCCCGGGCGCGGATCCGTTCCACGAGCGAAGCGAGGTCGGCGGTCTCGGCTGGGTTCATGCCCGCGGCCGGCTCATCGAGGAGCAGCAGTTCGGCCCCGGTCGCCAGCGCCCGGGCGATCTCCAGCCGCCGCTGGTCGCCGTAGGGTAGTTGGCCGGCGATCCGGTTGGCGCTGGCCGCCAGGCCCACGAACTCGAGTTCTCGCAGGGCGGTCGCCTGAGCGGCGGCTTCGGCCCGCCGGTTGCCGGGCGTGCGAACGAGCATCGCAGGAACGCCACCGGGGATCGTCCGGTCAAGGCCGATGAGCACGTTCTCGAGCACCGTCATGTTGGAAAACAGCCTGATGTTCTGGAACGTCCGCGACACTCCCGACCTGGCCACGACGTGCGGCGACCGGCGACCGCGTCGCCAGACCGCCAGCGTGCCGGCCAGGCCGAGGCCTCCTCCAAACAGGAACCCCAGGATGCCCCGCCAACGAATCCGCGACTTGCCGGCCGCAAGCCGGTCGAGCACCTCCGCCTTGATCGGAATCGGCGAGGTGGCCGCAGCCACGCCTGTCCGCTCGGTGTCGGTGGCCACCGGCACCGTGCCTGGCCCGGCCCGCCGCGCGGTCACCGCCGCCTGCAGTTCGTTGCGAACCGCCCGGGCGTCGTCGAGATCCCGCTTGATGGCCAGCACATCGCTGCCGTCGGCGCTCACCACCCGCCACTTCCCGGCCATCTGGTCGATCGCGAGTTCTGCCCGAAAATAGCCGCGGAGCCGGTCCATCGCGCCCGCGATGGTGAACGGTTCGCCCGTGATCATCCCCCGCTTCACCACCGCCATCCACAGCCGGTCCACGTCGACCGCGGCGAGCGCGAAGAGCAACCCCGTGAGCAGGCCGAGCCCGAGGGCCGACCAAAACACCCGCGGCGTGAACGCCCGCTCCAGCCGACGGCCGTGGAACCGCACCGTGCCGGATGTCGGCGAATAGATGCCGCTGATGCAGTTGAAGGCGGTCGTCTTGCCGGCGCCGTTGGGGCCGATCACCGACACGACCGTTCCCTCGGGCACCTCGAGGTCGAGGTCCGACACGGCCACGAGCCCGCCGAACCGGATCGTGAGCCGATCCACGTCGAGGAGCGGCTGCGGCGCGATCGGCCGCGACTCGCCACCGGACGACATTCCCGTGGTGCCGCTCATGCGTGGGCCTCGTGGAGTTCGGCGGCCATCCGCCGCGAGGGCACGAGCCCCTCCGGGCGATACCGCATCACCAGGATCAGCGCCAGCCCGAAGATGGCCAGTCGCCAGCCGCTGAAGGAGAGCAGGCTCGAGCCCGACGGATTGATGTTCCACTGCTGGATCGCCGAGTCGGCCCAGGGCGCGAGCACGGTGTCGAAGCCGACGAGCAGGGCCACGCCGAGAAGCGTGCCGGGGATGCTGCCCAGCCCCCCGAGAATCACCGCGCAGAGCACCATGATCGAGCGGTTGAAATCGTAGGCATTGGGATCGGCCGTCGTGGACAGGCTCGCCGCATAGAGGCAGCCGGCGAGCCCCGCCACCGCCGACGACATCGCGAACGCCGAGAGCTTCACGCGCGTGGCCGAGACGCCCATCGCCTCGGCGGCGAGCTCGTCCTCGCGGACGGCCACCCAGGCCCGGCCGAGCCGCGAGTTCTCCAGCCGGCGCATCGCCACGACCACGCCGGCAAGCGTCAGGAGCGCGAGATAGTAGAACCATCGTGGATCGATCGCGAACGCCAGGCCGAGGTCGGTGCCGCCGATCTTCAGGCCGGCCCCGGGGGGCGGCACGGGATTGAGACCCTTCATGCCGCCGGTGATCTGCTCGAGGTTGCGGAGCGTCACCTTGACCACCTCGCCAAACCCGAGCGTGACGATGGCGAGATAATCGCCCCGCAGCCGGAGCGTGGGGGCGCCGAGCGCCAGGCCGATCCCCGCCGTCGCCAGCGCGCTCACCGCGGCTGCCGTGACGAACCGCATCTGGAAGGGATACATGGGCACCGTGAGGATCGCGAACAGGTAGGCGCCGATACCGAAGAACGCGGCGATCCCGAGGTGCACCAGGCCCGTGTATCCCACCATCACGTTCAGCCCGAGCGCCAGGATGCAGTAGACGAACAGCGTCGTCACCTGGCCGCCGAGCGCGCCCCCCAGGGCCGGCACCACCAGCGGAGCCACCGCGAGGGCGACCAGGGCCACCAGATCCCACCGCTCGCGCACGAAGGCGAGCAGCCGGTCTCGCGGGGAAGCCGTGGTCGCGTCTGTCAGGACGTCGGGTGAGGGCGACGTGGTCATACCTTCTCCTTCGTGCCCCGGCCGAGCAGGCCCTCGGGGCGGAAGACCAGGATCACGATCAGGATCGCGAACACGATCGCGCCGGTCCACCGCTCGCCGACGTAGGCGCTCGACAGCGCCCGAACGAGGCCGATCACCACGCCCCCGACGACCGCGCCGGGAATGCTGCCGATTCCGCCGAGCACCGCCGCCGTGAAGGCGTAGAGCCCGTTCTGAAAGCCCATCTGGAAGCCGATGGTGTTGATGTAGAGGCCGTAGATCACGCTCGCGGCCCCGCCGAGAAACCCGCCGACGAAGAAGGTCGCGGCGATCACGCGATCGACGTCGATGCCGACGAGGGCCGCAGCCGTGGGATCCTGGGAGACCGCCCGCATCGCCTTCCCGAGCCGCGTCGACTTCACGAGCACGGAGAGGGCGATCATCAGCGGCACCACCACCACGATCACCAGCAGGTCCTTGGCCGTGAACTGCAGACCCTCGCCGGCCAGGAGGTTCCGGGCCGGGAGCAGTTCGGGAAACGAGCGATCAGCAGGCCCCAGCCAGAAGAGTCCGACGTTCATGAAGATGAACGACACGCCGATCGCCGAGACAAGCGGCGCGAGCTTTGGCGCGGTGCGGAGCGGCCGGTAGACGATGCGATCGACCGCCACGTTCAGGCCGCCGCAGAACAGGCCGCAGAGCAGCACGAGCAGGGCCACGCCCAGCC
The DNA here is from genome assembly GCA_018970605.1 of Planctomycetota bacterium. Taxonomy (GTDB): domain Bacteria; phylum Planctomycetota; class Planctomycetia; order Pirellulales; family UBA1268; genus QWPN01. The sequence continues at coordinate 3,760 of JAGWWA010000059.1, forward strand.
AGGTTGCGGCCCCGGTCCAGCCCGCCATCCCGAGGGCCGACACCAGCGTCAGCGCCAGGCAGGCGCCGAGCATGATCAGGTCGCCATGGGCGAAGTTGATCAGCCGGATGATGCCATAGACCATCGTGTAGCCGAGCGCCACCATCGCCACGAGGGCCCCGTTGGTCAGCCCGATCAGGCACTGCTGGAGGAAGAAGGTCATGCGTCGTGGGCCGCGTCAGGGCGCGGCGGCCTCCTCGGCGGCGTCGAGAATCTCCTCGAACTCGAACTTCCCTCCCTTGACCACGCTCACGGTCAGGGTCCGCATCGTCGTGTCGCCGTTGGCGTCGAATCCCCAGCGGCCCAGCGCCCCGTCGAAGCCGCGGATCGCCAGGGCCCGGTCGGTGATCGCCCGGCGATCCTTCGCGCCCACCTCGCGGATCGCCTGCAGCGCCACGCAGGTGGCCTCGTAGCCATACACGGCATAGGCCTCCGGCAGTTCGCCGAACTTCTTCTGGTAGCGTTCCACGAAGGCCTGCCCCTTGCCGGTGAGCTTCTCCGGCGGCAGGCCGCCGAACGTCACGAAGCAACGGCCCTCGAGATTGGCCGCGCCAGCCGAGTCGATGAACACCTGCTCGCGGCAGCCGTCGGGCACCATGAAGAGGGCCCCGATGCCGGCGCTCGCCATGTCCTTGGCGAGCTGGCCTCCCTTGGTCTGGGTCGTGCCGCCGAAGTAGACGAGATCGGGGTGTGCCGCCTTGACGCTCGCCATCAGCGACTTGAACTCCTGCGCCTTGGCATCGATCGAATCGTGGCCGACCACCTCGATCCCGAGTTCGCGGCACCGCTCGTCGAACAAGTCGGCGATTCCCTTTCCGTAGACCTCGTTGTCGTCGAGGATGTAGACCTTCTTCACGCCCCGCTGCTTGGCCCAGTCGGCCGAGAGCGGCCCCTGCAGATCGTCGGCCGGCACCACCCGCACGTAGTTGAAGCGTCCCGTCGGCCGGTAGACCTCCGGCTCACCCGGCGCGCCGAGGCCGGGCTTCGTCAGCCCGACGGCGGTGTTGGCAGGTGACACCATCAGCAGGTCGCCGAGGTTGAGGATCGGCATCGACACCTTGGCCGCCCCCGAGTTGAAGGTGCCGATGTAGGCCATCACGTCGGGATCCTGAAGAGCCCGGCGGGCGTTGGCGGCCTCGGCCTCGCTCGTCCACTGGCCGGCGGCGGCGGTGGAGTCATCGAGGTCGAGGTATTCGATCCGGAAGGGGCCGACCCGGCCGCCAGCCTCCTCGATCGCCATGCGGATGCCGCGAACGATCGTGTCGGACTGCTGCTTGGCGCTGCCGGTCCGCGGCAGGCTCGACACGATCTTCACGAGAGTTGGATCGGCCGGGCGGCAGCCGGCCGCAACGGCCATGCCCACGACAAGCCACGCAGCCCACGTCCGTGCTTTCATGGGCATGAATGTAGGAACCCCGGCAAAGCCGCGTCAAACCGGGCTCTTGGCCACCAGCCGCCAGCAGCGGTGAATCCGCTCGTTCCGGAAATCCTCCGGGATCGTCCGCGCGGTGATCTCGCGAATCGCGAATCGCGGCTCGAGTTGGTCGGCGGCGAGGTGGAACCTGCGAAAGTTGGTCGAGAAATAGACCACCCCACCGGCCGCGAGGTTCTGAGCCACGAGTTCGAGCAACTCGGCATGATCTCGCTCGACGTCCCAGGGAGTCTCGCTCTTCGCCGACCTCGAGTAGGTCGGTGGATCGACGACGACGAGGTCGAACGGCGGCTCGCCGCGACGCGCCCGGTGCTCGAGAAACGCCCGGGCCTCGTCCCGCACGGTGCGGTGGCGGCCGGCGTCCTTGAAGCCGTTGCGGGCGAGGTTGGCCCGCGTCCAGTCGAGGTAGGTGTTGGACAGATCGACACTCGTGGTCTCGGCCGCGCCTCCGGCGGCGGCGTACACCGAAAAGCTCCCCGTGTAGCAAAAGAGGTTCAGAAACCGCTTCCCGGCCGCCTCGTCGCGAACCAGCGACCGTGTGATCCGGTGGTCGAGGAAGAGCCCCGTATCGACGTAGTCGGAAAGGTTGCAGTCGAAGGCGAGGCCCCCTTCGTGCACCGTGACCATGGCCTTTCGCTCGGCCAGCTTCTCGTACTGCTCTCCCGCCCGCTGCCGGCGCCGCGCCTTGAGCAACGTGCGATCGGGGGGCACGCCGAGTTCGACCGCAGCCGCCTCGATCATCCGGTCGAGCCAGACCTCGTGCTCGATCTCGGTCCGCTCGTGCGGGCGGTCATACTCCGCCGCGTGCAGCCAGCCGGCATACCAGTCGATCGCCAGCGGGATCTCGGGAATGTCGCGGTCGTAGACGCGAAACGCCTCGATCCCCTGGCGGCGGGCCCACTTCGCCAGGTGCTTGAACCGCTTGGCGAGCCGACGGCGAAAGTCGCCAATCTGGTCGGCGGTCGTGCGCGCCCGCGGACGGCCGGGGCTCGGCGTGCTGGACGCAGCCGCTTCGTCGTTCGCGCCGTCGGCGCCGGGACGGTACGAGTTGCCTCGCGGGGGCAGGATAGCCCCATGCTCGGCATCCTCGCACCGATCCCGGCTGGCGGCGGCTGCGCCGAGCGAGCGGTCGGGGCTAGTCGTTGAAGAATCACCCCGGCCTTCGACCTGGGGTGGAGGAGGAAGTGATGGCGGTAGTGGTGGCAGTGGTGATGGCGGCGAGCCGGCTCTTTCACGGATCGTGAGTTCGAGGAGCTTGCATGGAATCGGGCCGTTCACGAGCGGGATGCGGTGGCTCGGGCGGAGGCCGAGCTGCGTCAGTGCGGGCGTGTCGGCCGCGAGGATCGCGGCCCGCCAGCCACCGCACCGCTGCACCAGCCAGTCGCCCAGCCGGCGAAAGAGCGCGCCGGCGCGGGGCAGCGGGAGCCGCTCGCCGTACGGCGGGTTGGTCACGATCAGGCCCGGATGCTCCGGTGGCCGAACCTCCTCGAAGTGCCGTCTGCAGATCGCAACCGCGTCGGTCACGCCCGCAGCATCGGCACACGCCCGCGCCGCCTCGACCGCCTTCGGATCGAGATCGCTGGCGAAGAAGGATTCGGCCGGCGGTGGCCGCACCCGCGACTCGAGCTCCGCCACGAGCTTCGTGACCAGCGATTCGTCGCGGTCGCGAAACTTGAAGAAGCCGTGCGCCCTGCGACGTGCTCGCCACAGGCCTGGCGGCATTCCGGCGGCGATCGTGGCCCCTTCGATCACGAGGGTTCCCGAGCCGCACAGCGGATCGAGCAGGGGTTCGCTCGTGATCGATCCCCCCGCCTCACCGGGCCGCCACCAGCCGGCGGTTGCCAGGATGCCCGCGGCGAGCACTTCGGAAAGGGGCGCGTCCACCTCGCCCATCCGCCAGCCCCGCTGATGGAGCGAGCGGCCGGCCGCGTCGCGAAACACGGTCGCCACGCCGCCCACGAGATGCAGCGCGATCCGCAGCGTCGCCCCCCGCAGCTGCACGTTCGGCCGCTTGCCGCTCGGCGTTCGCAGCTGATCAACCACCGCGTCCTTCACGATCTGCGCGGCGTAGAGCGAGTGCGTGAGGAAGGTGTCGTGGATCGCCGCATCGACGCGGAGCGAGTCGGAGACCTTCAGCTGCTCGGTCCAATCGACCTCCTGCATCGCCCGGTAGAGCGACTCGGGAGAATCGACGGTGAAGCGGCCGAGCGGCTCGAGCACGCGGATAGCCGTCCGCGATTCGAGCACGGCGCGATAGAGCGTCTCGCGCTCGTGCCCCGCTTCCGTCGAAAACTCGATCGTCCGCCGGCCGATCCGCAGGTCGCGGGCCCCGACCGCCTCGAGTTCCCGGGCCAGCACCCATTCCAGGCCCTCGAGCGTGCGGGCCGTGAACCGGGCCGGTTCGTCGGCCAGCGGCGCCGGCAGCGGCCGCGGCGGAGGAGACACGTCCGGAAAGCTGTCGGTGCTCATGCGAACCGACGAGTCTACTTCGCCGCTGCATCAAACAGTCATCGATCTGCCCGAATCCCTGTCGTTGGTCCCTGCAACCGATTCCACCGGCACGATCGTCACGGCGCTGGGACGACGGCGGGCATTTCTACGGTGACGCGAGTGACACACGACCCCGACGCGGCAACTCATCTCTCGACAGCCGGGACCGGCGGGTGTCCTGGCAGACCAGAGACCTCTTTCAGGAAAGTCGCACAATCATGACTCCCCAGATCATCAGTTGGATCGTGAGCCTCATCGCCGGCGGTGCCGGTGGCAACGTCGTCGGAGCGCTGCTCAAGAACCGGAACCTCGGCCCGATGCTCAACACGGTGCTCGGCCTCGTCGGCGGCGGCCTCGGTGGCCAGGTGCTGCCCAGCCTGATCCCGGCCCTTGGCGGCCTCTTCGGCGCCGGTGACGCCGGCTTCGCCGGCAACGGCATCCTGTCGGCGATCGTCGGGGCGCTGCTCCCGCTGATCGTGAGCTTCCTCAAGAAGCCCGCCGTCGCCGCCGCCTGAGCGGGCGACTGACGCGAGCGACTGGAAACGACACCGGCCGAGGGGACTGGCTCCCCTCGGCCGGACTTCGTCGTCGGGATGGAGTTCGAACGGCGCGACGACGCCGGCGTGCCCCCATCGCTCACGCGATTGGGCTTCCTGAAATCACATCGAGCGAGGGGCTGCCCGTGCCTCGAGAGCCGGCGTATGCCGACAAGCGCAGCCACGATGGCGAAGCGACGTCGGCATCCGAGTGAGCGAAGGCCCAGGAGGGCCGCAGCGAACGTCCGGCGACGGGGCACGGGCAGCTCCTCGCGGCGCGGCATCGCCAGTGTGCCCCCATCGCTTACGCGATTGGGCTTCCTGATGCGGAACGGGAAGCGACCGGCTCGCGGAAGCGATCCTGGATCGGCTGCACCGCAAGCGGCGCCTTCCGCATTCCTTCCATGGCCCGCACGCAGGCCTCCGCGGCCGGCAGCGTGGTGATGCAGGGCACGCCGTAGAGCACGCTCGCGGCGCGGATGCGGCCCTCGTCGGTCCGGGCGCCCTTGCCGCGGGGTGTGTTGAAGATCAGCTGCACGCGGCCGTCGATGAGGTGGTCGATCAGGTTGGGATGGCCTTCCTGCAGCTTCTTCACCACTTCCACCTGGATGCCGGCGGCGGCGAGTTCGCGGGCGGTGCCCGATGTCGCGATCAGTTCGAAGCCCAGGGCGACGAGCCGCTGGGCAAGGCCCCTCATCGACTCCTTGGCCTGGGCGCTCGCCACGCTCAGAAAAATCCGCCCCTTCTCGGGAAGCAGGATGCCGGCCGCGATCTGACTCTTGGCGAAGGCGATCGCAAAGGTGTCGCTCACGCCCATCACCTCGCCCGTGCTCCGCATTTCGGGCCCGAGGGCGATATCCACGCCGGCGAACTTCACGAACGGAAACACGCTCTCCTTCACGCTCACGTGGGCCGGCACCGGATCGTCGGTGATCCCCTGCTCCGCGAGGCTCGTGCCTGCCATCACCTTCACGGCCACCTTCGCCACCGGCAGGCCGGTCGCCTTCGCAACGAACGGCACCGTGCGGCTGGCCCGAGGATTGACCTCGATCACGTAGAGCGCCTGGCCGCTCGTGCCGTCTTCGCCGGCTTCCTTCTTCACCGCGAACTGCACGTTCATCAGGCCGATCACGCCCAGGCTTTTGGCCAGGCCCGTGGCCGCCGCCTTGATCTCGGCGATCATCTCCGACGAGAGGCTGTGCGGCGGAATGCAGCAGGCGGAGTCGCCCGAGTGCACGCCGGCCTCCTCGATGTGTTCCATCACGCCCGCCACGATCACGTCCTTGCCGTCGGCGATGCAGTCCACGTCCACCTCGATCGCGTCTTCGAGAAAGCGGTCGATGAGCACCGGCTGCCCCTGGGCCACGGCGAAGGCCTCGGCCACGTACCGTTCGAACTGCGACTGGTCGTAGCAGATCTCCATCGCCCGGCCGCCGAGCACGAAACTCGGCCGCACGAGGCTCGGGTAGCCGATCCGGGCCACCTCGCGGCGGGCCTGCTCGAGCGTCCGCGCGATGCCGCTGTCGGGCTGCTTGAGGCCGAGCCGGTCGAGCAGGTCGCGAAACTTCTCCCGATCCTCGGCCATCTCGATCGTGTCCACGGTCGTGCCGATGATCGGCAGGCCGGCGGCGTGCAGGGCCCGCGCCAGATTCAAGGGCGTCTGGCCGCCGAGCTGCACGATCACGCCGTCGGGCTGAATGCGGTCGGCGATGTTGAGCACGTCCTCGCAGGTGAGCGGCTCGAAGAAGAGCATGTCGCTCGTGTCGTAGTCGGTGCTCACCGTCTCGGGATTCGAGTTGACCATCACGCTCTCGATGCCCATCTCGCGGAGCGCGAAGCTGGCATGGCAGCAGCAGTAGTCGAACTCGATGCCCTGCCCGATCCGGTTGGGGCCGCCGCCGAGGATCATCACCCGCTTCCGGCCGGGCTCCTTGGGCCGCGTCTCGTCCTCGTCTTCCCAGGTGGAATAGTAGTAGGGCGTTTGGGCCTCGAACTCTGCCGCGCAGGTGTCCACCGCCTTGTAGGTGGCGACGATCCCGCGGCGCTTCCGCTCCGCACGGACTTCGAACTCGCTCGAACCGAGCAGCGTGGCCACCTGACGGTCGGAAAAGCCGGCCTGCTTCGCCATCCGCAGCGTGCCGTCGTCGATCGCCGCAAGCGATCCGACCGTCCGCAGGAGGCTCTCCACCTCGACGATCTGCTGGAGCTGGTCGAGGAACCAGCGGTCGATCGCGGTGACCTCGTGGATCTCGTCCACGGTGAGCCCCGCCTTGATCGCATACCGCAGCCACCAGACGCGATCGGGATCGGGAGTGGCGATCCTGACGCGGATGTCGTCGATCGACGGCTCGGTGGGCGTGCCCCAGAGATCCTTGGCGTCGCAGCCGAAGCCGAACGAGCCCACCTCCAGACCGCGGAGCGCCTTCTGAAAGGCCTCCTTGAACGTCCGGCCGATCGCCATCGTCTCACCCACGCTCTTCATCTGCGTGGTGAGCCGGCTATCGGCCTCGGGAAACTTCTCGAAGGCGAACCGCGGCACCTTGACGACCACGTAGTCGATCGAGGGCTCGAAGCAGGCCTTCGTCTTCCTGGTGATGTCGTTGGCGAGTTCGTGGAGCCGCCAGCCGACCGCGAGCTTGGCGGCGATCTTGGCGATCGGGAAGCCGGTGGCCTTGCTGGCCAGCGCGCTGGATCGGCTCACCCGCGGGTTCATCTCGATCACGATCATCCGCCCCGTCGCAGGCTCGACGGCGAACTGGATGTTGGAGCCGCCGGTCTCGACGCCGATCGCCCGGATGACGGCGAAGCTGGCGTCGCGCATCCGCTGATACTGCTTGTCGGTGAGCGTCATCGCCGGGGCGACCGTGATCGAGTCGCCGGTATGCACGCCGCAGGGGTCGAAGTTCTCGATGGAGCAGATCACGACGGCGTTGTCGTCGACGTCGCGCATCACCTCCATCTCGTATTCCTTCCAGCCGAGGATCGACTCCTCGACGAGCACCTCGCCCACCGGCGAGAGGTCGAGGCCCCGCTGGACCTTGGTGTCGAACTCCTCGCGGTTGTAGGCCACGCCGGAGCCCGACCCGCCGAGCGTGAAGCTCGGCCGGATCACCGCCGGCAGGCCGATCTCGGCGAGCACCTCGCGGGCTTCGGCGAGGCTCCGCACGATCCTGCCCCGACAGGTCTCGAGGCCGATCTTCTGCATCGTGGCCTTGAAGATCTCGCGGTCCTCGCCACGACGGATCGCCTCCGCCTTGGCGCCGATCATCTCCACGCCGTGCTTCTCCAGCACGCCGTGCTTCACCAGTTCCATCGCCAGGTTGAGCGCCGTCTGGCCGCCGAGCGTGGGGAGGACGGCGTCGGGCTTCTCGACCTCGATCACCTTCTCGAGCATCTGCCAGGTGAGCGGCTCGATGTAGGTGCGGTCGGCCGTACCCGGATCGGTCATGATCGTGGCCGGATTCGAGTTGACCAGCACCACCCGGTAGCCGTCCTCGCGGAGCGCCTTGCAGGCCTGGGTGCCGGAATAGTCGAACTCGCAGGCCTGGCCGATGACGATGGGGCCGGACCCGATCAGGAGGATGGTGTGCAGGTCGTCTCGACGCGGCATGGAACGGCTCTGCGGGGCGGAAAAAAATCTCCCGAAGGTAGCATCCTTGGCGGCCCGCCTTCAACGAACGGCTACAATCAACGGGCTTCTCTCGACTTCGACCCCTTCTTCGTCGCCATCTTCTTCGCCATACGGTTCCGGAATCCTGCCATGTCGATCCTCACACCCGCCACCGACGCCATTCGCGACACCCTGCCCGACGACCTCAAGGACATCCGCCTCAACGTGGGGGCCGTCCTGACCGGCGAAAACCTGCAGCCAGCCCAGGCGTTGGGGGTGGCGCTGGCAGCGGCGCGGTTCGTCCGCTGTGGGCCGCTCGCCGCAGCCCTGGAATCCGACATCCGTGCGGGCCTCGGCGACGCGGCCGCCCCCGTGCTCTCCGACGCGGTCGCCGCCGCCAGCCTGATGGCGATGAACACCGTCTACTATCGGTTTCGCCACATGCTGGGCAAGGAGAGCTACGAGGCGCGTTCCCCGCGGCTGCGGATGAGCCGGATGGCCCAGCCGGCCACGAGCAAACTCGACTTTGAACTGATGAGCCTCGGCTGTGCGGCGCTCGCCGGCTGCGAGCTCTGCATCAAGAACCACGAGGCGAGTCTGCTCCACCTCGGCGCGAGCGAAGACGCCTGCCATGACGCCGTGAGGATCGCGGCGGTGATGAACGCCGCCGCCTGCGGGCTCTCGTAGCGCAGGTTTGGACCGACTCGCGTAGCACAGGTTTTCAACCTTTTCACGTGGCAGAGGTTTGGACCGACTCCCGTAGCACAGGTTTTCAACCCGTGTCCGAACACCGCAGGTTGAAAACCCGCGCTACGAATTCTCAAAGCCCAGCTCGCGAAGATACTCGAGCGTGTAGATGCCGGTGTCGTGGCCGTCGGAAAAACCGATCGAATAGGCATACTGCCCCACCGGCTGCATGCCCGTGACCGCCAGCGGCACGAGTTCTTCGGGCCGCAGCACCTGCAGCATCGGCGCCGGCTGCGGAGCCGACCGCTTCTCCCGGCAGGTGGCGCACGGGCAGGCGTCGCGGAGCAGCTTCGCGGTGTAACGGGCCGTCGCGCCGTCGTTCCAGTCGATCTCGATGGCGTTGCCGCCGTCAGTGGCTCGACGGATCGCCGTCGGTACGGGCTGGCTCAGTGTCATGCATCACCTCGGGGCTGGCGTCTTCGATCGACGAACCGCCGCCCCTTGCCTTCGAAACGCGGCAGGCTGCCGATCGGCACGGCCTGCACGGCGACGCGAAGCCCGAGGCGGATCTTGAGTTCGCGGGCGACGCGATCCGGATCGTCGAGCCGATCCTCGATGTCGAGCGCAAGTTCGTCGAGGCTCTCGCGGGTCGTGGCCGTGAGCCGGTGCTCGACGACCTCCGGAAAGCCACGGACGATCTCGTCGATGGCCTGCGGAAACACGTTGACGCCCCGGATGACGAGCATGTCGTCGGTGCGGCCGAGGATGCCGCCGTCGAGCCGCACCCACGGGCAGGCGCCGGCCTCCACGTCTGCGGCCGAGGCCCAGGCGGGACGCACGACATCACCCGTCCGATAGCGGATCACCGGCGCCCCGCACCGGCCGAGCGTGGTGAGCACCAGTTCGGCAAGCTGCCCGGGCTGGGCGGCTCCGCCGGTCTCGAGCGCGAGGAACTCCGGGTGAAACCACTCCTCGATCACATCGAGGCCGTCTCCGTGGTGGTCGCCCACGCCCCAGGGCCCCACCTCCGTGGCACCGGCGTGATCGAGAACGTCGGCGTCCCAGGCCGTCGCGATCCGCGACCGCGTGGCGGCCACGGACCCGCCCGGCTCGCCGGCCACGATCACCAGCCGCACGCCGAGCGCGGACGCGTCGATCTTGGCCTCTGCCGCCACTTCGGCGAGGTGCAGGGCATAACTCGGCGTCGCCAGCAGCACACTGCCACCGACCGTGCGGATCAGCTCCAGCCTCGCCAGGCTCGTCATGCCGCCGGTCGGAATCGCCATCGCGCCGCAATCGATCGCCGCCTCGAAGCCGCTCCAGAAGCCCGCGTATGGCCCGAACGAAGAGGCCACGACCACCCGGTCGCCGGCCGTCACGCCACCCCGATCGAGGATCGTCCGCCAGCACGTCATCCACCATGCCCAATCATCCGCCGTGTCATAGACCGGCAAGGGCCGGCCGTGCGTGCCGCTCGTCTGGTGGTAGCGTGTGTAGCGTTCCGGCCCAAACGTGAGGTTGCCGGGCCGACCTGTACCGGCCGCCGCCTCGACGAGTTCTTCCTTGAAGGTGAAGGGCCAGTCGGCAAGGTGGGCGAGCGACTCGATGCCCAGCGGGTCGGCCACGCGGGAGAGCTTGGCCGCATAAAAACCATTCCGCGGCAACACCTCGCGGAGCATGCTCCGAAACCGGTCGAGCTTGCGGGCCTCGACGGCATCTCGAGCGGGAGCGCGGGCAGGACGGTCGTCGCGGGGCATCTCGCGATTATGGCACGCCGAGCGAGGGGATGCCCTGCGATGGCGCGTTTCGCATCGGCGGCTGAAGTCCCTGCATGCCCTGCGGAGGTGGCAGCACGAGCGGCTGCTGAGGCGGAGGCGGCAAGGGCTGCGGGGCATACTGCTGGACCGGCGGCAGCGCGGGGGGCGGGGCCGGCACCGGCTGAACCACCGGTGCGGGCTGGACGACGGCCTGAGGCGTCACCGGGGGCAGGCTGCCCGCGGCGAGCCGCACCTGCTCCGCGCGAGACACGACGAGTTCGGGCGGCGTCGAAGCCGCCGGCTGCATCGCCAGATCGACCACCCGCTCGTCGCGGACCTCCCACGGGATGAGGTTCTCGGTGACGAAGTCGAGCGGAAAGATCTCGTACCACGGGACCGGAAAGGGCTGTCGCACGGTCAGGGTCTCGTAGCCGTCCTTCACGAGCCTGATCTTCCGCGTCCCGTAGTAGACGAAATCGTGCGACACCGGCGTGGTGCCAAGCTGGTAGTCGTCAACGTAGACGAGGGCCCCGGGCGGATTCGAGCGGATCGTCATCCGCCGCTGCACGCATCCCGAAACGGCGACGACGAGGCCGGCGGCGGTGGCAAGGAGGAGAGCGCGACGCATGGGGCGGACGATAGGTCCCGGCTGTGGCCGCCGCCAGACCGGCGGGTGTTTCCCAGGTTGCCCAGCCGATGCCAGGTCGCGACCATGCCGCCGGGTGGCTAGACTTGCGGCCCTCCCTTTCCTTGCCCCAATCACCCGCTTTCCCGGGGTTCGACGCGTGGGATCCGGCGCCACTCTCGACTACTGCGAGCTGACCGACATCGGTCGCCGGCGGGCGAACAACCAAGACTCCAAGGCCGTGCTCGCGCCCTGGGGCAAGGAGCAGTATCGCCGCCGCGGCTGGCTGTTCGTGGTGGCCGACGGCATGGGCGCCCACGCCGCGGGCGAGATGGCCAGTGCCCTGGCCGTCGAACACGTGCCGCTCGCCTATGAGAAGACGGCTGCCCGCTCGCCGCCGCTGGCGCTCAAGGCGAGCATCGAGCAGGCCAACGCGGAGATCCACTCGCGGGGCGAGAGCGCCATCGACATGCGGGGCATGGGCACGACCTGCACCGCCTTGGCCCTCCTGCCCCGCGGCGTGCTCGTGGGCCACGTCGGCGACAGTCGCGCCTACCGCATCCGCGGGACCACGATCGACCAGCTCTCCCGCGATCATTCGCTGGCCTGGGAGATGGAGGCACATCGGCCACCGGGAGCAGACGATCCGATCCCAAAGAACATCATCACCCGGTCGATGGGCCCCCACCCGCAGGTCGCGGTCGATCTCGAAGGTCCGTTTCCGGTGGACGCCGGCGATGTGTTCCTGCTCTGCAGCGACGGCCTCTCGGGGCAGGTCGCCGACGAGGAGATCGGCCTGCTGGCGGGAAGCCTGCCTCCAGCCGAGGCGGCGGCGGCGCTGGTGGGCCTGTCGCTGGTGCGAGGTGCCCCGGACAATGTCACCGTGATCGTCGCCCGCGCCGGAGAGAACGAGGCATCGCGCGACGGTGCCGACGCCGCCCCATGGCCGCTCACCGACGAAGCGCCGGCGACCTCGGACCGCCCGCCCGTGCCCTGGGGGCTCCTGGGCGTGGCAGCCACAAGCCTCCTGGTGGCGCTCGTCGGCTATGGCGGCCTCACGACGGCCGCCTCCAAGGCGCGGATTGGTGATGGACTGGCCGATGCACTGGCCTTCGCCACTCTGGCCGCGATGGGGCTGCTCTTCGTGGGCTCGCTCCTCGCGGCGTTCCTCGGCTCGATCGCTCCAGCGGGCGAAGGTGTCCGCGTGCTGCGCCCCGGGGCGAAGCTGGGCGGCGGTCCCTATCGTTCGTACGGCTGTGCGGCCTCCGCCCAACTGCTCGAGGGCATTATCGCCAGCGTCGAGTCGGCCGCCGATGGCCTGTCGAGCCGCGACCGGGACCGGCTCCTCGAGGCCGTGGCCGACGCTCGAAAGCCCGTGGCGGCCAACGACTTCTCGGGGGCGATCCGGGCCACGGCGGCGGCGATCGCGATCTATCGTCGGGTGGTCGAGGCGGCCCGCTCCGACGAGACAGCCCACGGCTGATACGGGTCGCACGTGATCGTGAGGCGTTCACGGGGTCGGGGCTGGCCACGCCCGTCGCTCCCCGCATCAGGAAGCGCAGTCGCGGAACCGATGGGGCTGGGGAGGGCAGCCGTACCGCTCACGCGGTTACGCTTCCTGAGCATGTCGTGCGCTGATTCAGGAAGCCCAATCGCGTCAGCGATGGGGGCACGCCGCCCTGCCACAGCGGCCCCCTTGGCAAGATCTGCGGGTTGCAGGAAGGAGGATGACCGGCTGTGACCTTTCTGCCGATCGTGCGTCGGACGACGGTCGTACCGAATCTCCGGCCGATGTCACCTCGGGCATCCAACCGGGGAGGCAACTCGATGCGTGGCGGCGCAGCGATGATGGTGGCGGCGGTGATCGGCATGGTCGTGGCCTTGAGGGCCGCGGCCCAGGAAGAAGCTTTTGTCGGGCGGCCGGGCCAGGTCGGCTCGTTCGAGTCGTTCGACCCGGTGCTGAACGACGACACGATGACCGGCCTGATCCCTTCCGGACAGGACTGGTTCCTGTTCGGCGAGGGCGACCGCAGCCGCGTATCCGGCTGGCTCGACGGCGGCTTCGTCGGCAACTTCGGCGTGCCACCGAGCAAGTTCAACGGCCCCTACAACGCCGTCGATCGCGCCAACGAGGCGATGATGAACCAGGTTTACTTCATCGCCGAGCGGACGCTCCCCACCGACGGCTCCAACGGCATCGGCTACCGCACCGACCTGCTCTACGGCGAGGACTTCCCACTGGCCATGTCGCTCGGCTGGGAGACGAACCCCGGCCCGCAGGACTGGAACAGCGGCCAGTATTACGGTCTCGCGATCCCGCAGCTGTATGCCGAACTCGGCAACCAAGACATCTCGCTCAAACTCGGCCACTTCTACACCATCGTGGGCTACGAGGGCGTGCCCGCCGTGGGCAACTTTTTCTACCAGAAGTCCTACAGCTACCAGTTCGCAGGCCCCTTCAATCACTGGGGCGGCCTCGTGAACTGGAGAGCCTCCGACAACGTGGAGGTCGACGCCGGCCTCGTCAACGGCTGGAACGGCCTGGCTTCGCCCTACAGCAAGGCGAACTTTCTGGGCCGAATCAGGGCGAAGAGCGACGACAATTCCTTCGCCACGTCGTTCGCGATCGTCAGCGGCGACGAGGGCAACGACTTTTCACCCCTCTTCCAGCCGGCGCCCCCGCTCACCTCCGCCAACCGCACCCGCTACAGCCTGCTGTTCGAGTTCCGGCCCACAGACAACTTTGAATACGTCTTCCACCAGTGGCTCGGCACGCAGGCCAAGGGGCTCGCCGACGGTGGCACTGCCCTCTGGACCGGCATCGACCAGTATGTGTATTACCGCGTGAGCAAGACCTGGCTCTGGGGGGCCCGCTTCGAGTGGTTCCAGGACACCGACGGCACCCGCGTGGGCCTGAATAGGCCGAGCAACCCCAATCATGTGCCGCTGCCGGGCAACTACTACTCGCTCACCGTTGGCCCCAACTGGGTGCCGACAGGCAACTTCCTGATGCGGCCCTGCTTCCGCTGGGACTTCTTCGGCGGCCCCACGGGCCCGCGGCGACCCTACAACGACGGCGTCAGCAACCAGCAGACGATGCTCGGCTTCGACATGATTCAGAAGTTCTGACGCTGATGCCCGCCGGCCATTCCCTGCCCCCGGCCCTCGTAGCGCAGGTATTCAACCTGCGTCCGCGACCTGCCGCCTCCTCCTCATCTTCTCGTAGCCGCAGGTTGTCAACCTGCGGTAGGGCAGACAGTTGCCGCGCCGGCGCGCACAACTTTGCAGTGGATGCTTGTTCCGCAGGCATCCACTGCAGTTCGACGCGGCTGAAAGCACCTGCGATTGTGGGCTAGCGAGGGCCGAAACTCCGGGGCCAGCGAACCTTGCGACTTTTTCAGCGTTCGTCATAGAGCCTGGCGCGGTTTTTGCTGTCGACGTTTGGCTGTCGAGGGTGATGCTCTGCGCGTCTGCGGCAGCCCAACAGGCTCAAGAAAAACCTCGGGAAGCCCTCACAAAGAACTCACATATCTTTATCATCTTGCTCACGCTCAACCGTCAGACTTCCGCACGAATGATCTGACGTTCCGGTTCCTCAGGCTTGGCTCGTCGGTCGTCCGGACTCCGCGGCTTCGATCGGATCATGGTCGCGGTGTTCCGTCCTTGAATCACTCACCGCTCGATGGTGGCGACGGGAGGTCGCACCACGTGAGCGCGATCACAAGGCGGAAGTTATGGTGCGTACGAAGACGTCCACGGGCTTTCTCGGCTTGGCTCTGGTGTTGGCATGGGGCACTGTGATATCGCTTCAGGACAGCGCATTTGCCC
>JAGWWA010000060.1 GCA_018970605.1 Planctomycetota bacterium
GGGCAACGGGCGACACTGCCGCTTCGGGGCGATATTGCCGACGAACTACGGGCGTGGGTAGCCGACAAAGCCGAAGCCGTGTGTCGGCAGCGTGTCGGCGTCGCTGGCGTCACGCTGCCCCCGGCCGACATGCCATTGTTCGACGTGCCGAAGGGGCTTATTCGGGTGCTCGACCGTGACCTTGCCGCCGCCGGTGTACCCAAGCGTGACGACCGGGGCCGCACCGTCGACGTGCACGCACTGCGGCACACGTTCGCCTCTCACCTTGTCGCCGCCGGCATCGCCCCCCGCACTGCCCAAGCGGCCATGCGGCACTCGTCGCTCGAACTCACGATGCAGCACTACACCGACCCACGGCTGCTCGACGTGGCCGGGGCACTTGCTGCACTGCCGGCCCTGCCGACGGCCGGCACCGTGCTGGAAACGGCCCGGGCAACGGGAACCGACGACGCTCGCGCCGTTGCACTAACCGTTGCACTAACTCCCGGCCGCACCCGTCAAAACGTGTCCTTTTCTGACCAACGTGACGAGTCGAGTGACGACGACGGCACGAAGTCGAAATCGAAGAAACGCCGGGTTTCGTGCGTGATTCCGGCAAAACCAGAAAAGCGGGCGAAGGGACTCGAACCCTCGACATCCAGCTTGGGAAGCTAGCGCTCTACCAACTGAGCTACGCCCGCGAAACGCCCGGATTGTAGCAAACCGAGCGACCCCTGCACGTCGCCGATGCGTAGAATCGCCGACGCCGCCCGACGGCCCATGGCGGGATGCCATGCGCCGTTACCCCCTGCGGCAGCCAACCCTCGAGGAGGTTCGCCCCCGATGCCGAATGCCGACGTCCCCACCGCCAGCCACTCGACCGGTCGTCGTGGTACGGCGTGGTCGCTCGTCCGCTGGATCTTCTCCAGCCTGCTCGTCGCCCTCGTGGCGGCGTTCGCCTGCCTGCCCTGGCTCGTGGGCACGCCCGAGCGGGTCACGAAGCTCGTCGCCGCGGCGATCCCGGAACTTGCGGCCGATGTGAAGCCCGCCCGTGTGCGGCTTGGCTGGCTCGGGCCGATCGTGCTCGAAGACCTCGCGATCGTGCCCCGAAACGGCGACCGCACGCCGCTGGAAGTTCGCCGGGTGGAAGTGGAGCACGGGCTGGCGGGCATCCTGCTCTCCGCCGGTGACCTCGGCCGGGTGCGGATCGAGGGACTCCAAGCCGACATCGTCTTTGACAAGGATCACCGCACCAATCTCGATTCGATCCTGCCGCCCCGTGAACCGGGCCAGGCGCCGCAGGGCAAGGGGCCTCGACGGGCTGCCATCGCGCTGCGACTCGACGTCGATGACGCGGTGGTGCGGATCAGCGGCCCGTGGACCAGCGACCCATGGGTGAGCGAGCCGATCGACGCGAAGGCCACGCTCGCCAATGGGGCCGACGGATACGCCGCTTGGACGATCGAGCCCGTGCAGTTGCTCAAGCAGGCGCAACTTCAGCAGACCGTCGCCCACGAGGTGCTCGCCTACATCGTTCCCGTCTTCGCCGACGCGGCGCGGACGAGCGGCCGCTTCTCGCTGCGACTTGACGGTGCGACCTTTCCCGTCGGGCGACCGGAGGAGGCGAAGCTCGCCGGCCTGCTTCAGATGCACGAGGTGGTCCTCGGCCCCGGCCCGCTGGTCGAGAACATGTTTCGCTCGCTCCCCTTCAACCTGCCGCCTCCTCCCACGATTCGGATCACGGACGAGGCCGACGTGGCCTTCCACCTTGCCGACCGACGGATGTGGCACGAGGGGCTCGAGTTCGGCATTCCGCTCAAGAAGTCGGGGCAGCGGCTCGACGTGCGATCACAGGGATCGGTCGGCCTCGATGACCGATCCCTCGACCTGAAGCTCTCGCTGCCGATCCCCGCCGACCTTCCCCAGGATCGCCCCCTCGTGGCGGCCTTGGCCGGCAAGCAGGTATCGCTCGGTGTCGGAGGAGTGCTTGGTGAGCCGAAGGTGATCTTCGACGGATCCATCAAGGATGCGGCCGGTCAGGTGGTCGTGGATCTGATCGATCGGCTGCGAAACGGCCCGCGGCCCCAGCCGCAGGCTCGTCCGGCCGACGCGAGCCCCGTCCAACCACCGCCGCGGGGCGGGACTTCCGGCGCCCGGGCTCCCGCGGCGAATGCCGGTCCTCCCCTGCCCGGATGGACGCCCGGCGGGATCACTTCCCCGCCCAGTGGCTCGTCGGCGAAGGATGCCGCGACCACGTCGGACACGGCCGACTCCACGACCACGCCGGACGCGGCGGACTCCGCGACCACGCCATCCACGGACGACACCGGGACATCGCCGGCGGCCGAGACGCCCCGCGACAAGGCCGAAAAGATCGCGGCCGACGCCGCCGCCAAGGCTGGCGTGAACCCCGACACCGCCGATGCGATCGCGGACGTGGTTGGAGGCGTGCTCGAGGAGGTTGCCCGACGCCGGGCCGAACGCCGGGCCGCCGAGGCCGCCAACCCAGAGCAGGTGCCACCACGCAGAGGCCGGCTGTTTCAGCGCCGGGCCCCACCTTCCCTGCAGCAGACACCGCCGGCGGCACCACCAGCCGCGCCCGCTGCGCCCGTTCCGGCCACGCCCCCGTCGGCTGCGGCCCCATCGGCTGGCACCTCGCCGTCGAGTTAAACGGCATCGGCGCACGAAAAAACCGGGCCCTCCGTGAGGAAGGCCCGGTTTCGTTCGATCCCTTCTCGGAACGGGCGTTTGACACCCGCGCGATTCAGGTCGTGGCTACGGTCTGGGCTCAGGTCTTGGCCGGCTCGGCGACAACCGGAGCAGCCGGAGCGGCCTCGGTCGGAACGCCTTCGGAGATCACGCCAGCGCCACCGCAGTCGCCACCGGCGCAGCCGCCGCTGACGGCCTCGCCACCGCAGCTCGAGCAGCCCTCGACCGCGACGGCTTCGCCGCCACAGCTCGAGCAGCCTTCGGCCGCAACTGCCTCACCACCGCAAGCCGACTCACAGGCAGCAGCTTCCTGCTGGCCGTGGCAGCGGCGAGCCGCCTTCTTCGCCTTGTGCTTGGCGAGCAGGCCACCGTGGCACTTCCGACCGCCATGGCAGCCGTGGCCGGCGATCGCGCCCGAGTCGCCACCGACGAGGGCGATGGCCACGATCGCGAAGAACATCGCGAGAGCAAAACCGAGATACCGCTTCATCAGAACCTCCAGTTAAGGAACGGAACGCTTACTGCGTCCAGCAAAAAAAGCCGTCACGAACTGACAACCGATCCGGGACGGCCACCGGACCGCAGCAGACTTGTCTGCAGCCATCGCGGACTGGCACGGCCGGGCCTTCGACGAAGGCTTCGACTGTGACGGCTGGGAAAGCCGTTCCGGTCAGGCAAACTTGGCTGAAAACCTATCAGCCTGGCCCCACGTGTCAAGAAAGTGGGGTATTTAGCGAAGTTTTGCCGTTTTTAGAGAGTTTGAGGCTACTTCGTGGCGGGGGCGGTCGCCGGTCCCCGGGCAGTCCGGGCGGGTGCCTGGCCGCTCGCCGCAGCCGCCCGGCGGGTCAGTTCCTCGGCCACCATTTCCTGCTTCGCGAGCATGTCCTGCGGATCCTCGAAATTGAGGAGCAGGGGGGGCATGTCTTCGAACATTTTCATGGCCATGCCCACCACCCGCCACCCCTCGGGGTCGAGGCGGACGGCCCAGACGATGTTTTCGCTGGTGGGGGCGCCGGTGTCGTCCACGTCGGACCAGGTCGTGGCGACGTGTGCCAGATCGTTGGTGTCGCTCACCATCTCGCACTCGCGGACGGCGTACGTGGCCGTGTCGGGCACGGGCGGTGCGACCGAGATCCCCATCTCCTCGGTTTTGGCTCGAGCCACGCTGGTGAGCATGCCGCTGGCGGCGGCTTCATCGCCACGCTTCATGGCGTCGAGAAACTTGATCACGGCCGCTTTCGCCGGCTCCGTGCCGGCCGAACCGGCGGAGGTTGAGGAGCAACCCGACAGCACGATCGCCAGGCATGAAGCGATCGTCCAGGCGGCCTTGAACGGCCGCCGCGACGGAATGCTGCAGAAATCGGTGGCGATGGACGCGGTGTCGCGGGGCATGCGTGCGAAACTCCTCGGAAAGTGCATCGATCGGGTCGGGAAGGTGACGAGGCGACACCACCACGTCAAGGTCGGCTGCGGCGTGTCCGCCAGCCATCGAACGGTGATATGATGCGGCCGAACGTCGCCGCGGAGACCATGTTTCATGCAGTGGCAGACCCGGCAAGATCGGCAGCCTAGGGTGAGGCGCGCGAGACCAGCCATCGTGCTCGCGCTGGTCGTTGCCGCGATCGCCGCACAGGTGGCAGCCGGCGAACGCGGATCGACGAAGCCACGCAAGCGGGCCGCTCCGCCGGCGCAGTTCGACAGGGCATCCACCGGCACCTTCTTCGACGATGCCTTTGCGACCCTTCAGGGGCCGCGGCCGGTCTTCTCGGCCGGAGCCGTCGGGCCCGCTGCCCCGGCCGCGGACACCCAACCCGGGGGCACCGAGGCCGCATCTGGCGGCCTGCGGTGGTCCACGCTCGTCTCCGAGGAAACGCTCACCGACGAGGTCAAGGACCGCAAAGCCGACGTGGCGGCGGCCGTGGCGAAATCGTCCGACTTCAAGGGCGGTGGCTACGATTCGGCCCGCGAGGCGTTCAGTTCGATCGCGATGGCCTTCGGCGTCATCGCCGCCTACGACCGGGAGATTCGCTGGAAAAAGGATGCTGCGACCGCCCGCGACCTGTTCGCCCGGGTCGGTGCCAACTGCAAGGTCGGCACCGACCAGTCGTTCGCCGAGAGCAAGACGCGGCTCGGCGATCTGGAGTCGATGCTGGAGGGAAGTTCGCCCGAGGGCAGGGCCGACCTCGAAGAGGATTTCCGTTGGAGCCAGGTCGCAGCCAGGCCGGCCCTGATGAGCCGGCTCGAGACGGGTGAGGACGTGATCGGGGCCGGCATGGCGTCACGCGGCGACTTCGATCGTGAACTCGACCGCATCCTGCACGACGCCGAGATCGTCGCGGTGATCGGCGAGGTGATCCAGCAACCGGATTTCGAATACCACGACGACGACAGCTACCGCGGGTACGCGGCCGCGATGCGGGACGCCGCGGTCAAGGTTGGCGACGCCTGCCGGAAGAAGGATTATGAAGCCGCCCGTGCCGCCGCCAGCGAACTCAAAAAGTCGTGCGACGCCTGTCACGGCGACTATCGCAGTTGACCGGTCGCGATCCCGTCAGCCCCGGCCGGGCCATCAGCCCCGGCGGGAAAAGATCGGGAGCGGATCGAGCGAGATGAGTTCGGCCAACCCGGCCTCGGCCATCTCCTTGCCGGTCACGTACCGGTGGGTGCGAATCCACTGGCTGATGAGGTCCGACGACCGGCCGAACAACTGGCAGAGCAGCACGTCCATTTCGCGTTCCAGGTCGGCGAAGTGGCGGGACCACTCCGCAGCCTCGCGGATCCCGATATGTTCCTCGCTCTGCCACTTCATCGGGTGGAAGAGAAACACGCTGTAGGGTGTGACCAGCCGACGGCGGCAGGTGGCGAACGGCCAGAGGGCCGCTGACGAGCACTCGCCGGTCACGATGGCCGTGGCGTTGATGTCGCGCAACCGCAGCAGCGTGACGAGCGACATCGCGCAGTAGGGACTGCCGCCGGGGGAGTCGAAGTAGATCGTGCATTCCGCCCCGGGTGCGACTCCCAGGATCTGGTTGGTGAGTTCGCCTTCGTTGTCGGTCAGGTCGCCCACGATGGCGAGTTCGAGCGGACCACGCTCCTCGTCGGTCTGCTCCGATTCGGGCTGGGGGGCATCTCGGCGTGCCATGAAAAGCTGGGTCTCCGGAAACTTCGCGGCGGTCGGCCTTACCAACGCGACAGGAATGCTGGAGCGTATGTTCCAGACGGAACGCCGACAAGGACCGTCCCGGATCCCTTGCCTGCCGCACGATCCCCTCGGACAATGGGTGTTTTCGAGCGGCCGTCGCCCCCTCGCCGTCGCCCCCACAGGACCGCGCACCATGGGCATCGTCTCCCATTGCCCAAACGGCCATCGGATCAAGGTCAAGGACTACCTCGCGGGAAAGATCGGGATCTGCCCCTCCTGCAGCGCCCGCTTCCGCATCCCGCTGGCCAACGCCTCGCCTGCCCGAGTGTCCGGCCGCCCTGCTGCCTCCGGCCTGCCGGTCGCCGCGGTGTCGGTCGATGCGGCTCGCGCCGGGTCAGCGCCGGTGGATTTCGGCAACGATCTGCCGATCGAGATCACACCCGATGAGTCGATGATCCCTGCGGCGATCTCCGAGGCGGCGACCGCCTCGTGGTGCATCGCCGTTCCGGGGGGCCAGCCATCGGCCACGATGACCGGCGAGGCCTTGCTTGAGTGGCTCACGTCGGGCCGCGCGACAGGGTGCGAACTCGTCTGGCGGAGCGACTGGAGCGACTGGCGGCCCGTTGCGGACGTGTTTCCCAATCACGTGCCGCCGCGCTTTCCGCCGGTGAGCCCCGCGTGGTGAGTCGCCCGAGGCGTTCTGGTAGATTTTTCCCGGGCCCCCCGCCGGGCATTCCGCTTTCTCACCCCGCTTTGTCACCTCGGTTACTCACCTCGGTTTCTCGGTTCAGTCCGTCAACCTTTCAGGAACGCCGTCCATGCCGTCGATGAGGTTCACACGCCCGTCTCTTCTCCTGTTCGTCGCCGGCCTTTTCGGCAGCGGCATCGTTCACCACACCGCTGCCGCCCAACCGGCGGTGGCCGCCGGTGAGAGCCTGTTCACCATCGCCGACGGGGGCGTGTCGCTCGAGGCCCCGGCGACTTGGAAGCGGGTGCAGCCGAAGTCGGGGATCGTCGAGACCGAGTTCGCGATCCCTTCGGAGGGCAAGGGGCCCGACGGTGGGCCGCTGCCTCCCGGCCGGATGACGGTGATGGGCGCCGGCGGTTCGGTCGAGGCCAACATCGAGCGGTGGATCGGCCAGTTCGTCCAGCCAGACGGCGGCAGCACGAAGGACAAGGCTTCCACCAAGAAACTCAAGGTGGCGGGCCGCGATGTGACGCTCGTCGACATCGCCGGAACCTACAAGGACTCCCCGGGCGGCCCGTTCGCGGGCGGCACGACGATCGACCGGCCAGGGTATCGAATGCTCGCCGCGATCGTGGAGGGTCCCGACGGCAACTACTTCCTCAAGTTCTACGGCCCCGCCGCGACGGTCGAGCAGCACGCCGATGGGTTTCGGAAGATGATCGAGGGCATGGTGCCGGTGAACTGATCGGACACGCCGCCTGCCGGAGACGTTTCGCACGATGAAAGTCCATCAGTTCCTCGAGCACCACGGGATCGCGGGCAACCCGTTCGCCGAGGAAGACGCGCAGAATGACACGGTCTTCAAGCGAACCTGCCTGGAGACGACCTTCCATCCGTCGTGGGACAAGGTCTACGGCGATCCCTCCGACCCGAGCACGGCGATCGTGTTTGGTGAGAAGGGCTCGGGCAAGACCGCACTGAAGCTCCAGATGGTCCGCCAGTTCGAGCGGCACAATGAAGTCCAGCCCGACGCGCGGACGTTCGTCGTGCTCTATGACGACTTCAATCCCTTCCTTGATCGGTTCGTGAGCCGCGTCGGCAAGGGCCGCGCCGTGGAGAAGGTGCTCGGCCAGTGGAAGCTGTGGGACCACATGGACGCCATCCTCACGCTCTCGGTCACCCAGCTCGTGACGCAGCTTGTGGGCGCCTCCGGCAAACTGCCGCGGCTCACGCGGCCCCAGGCCCGTGACCTCGCGCTCTTGGCGGCCTGTTACGACCAGTCCACCGCCGAATCGTTCCCGTCGCGGTGGTCGCGGCTGCGGCGCCGCGTGGGCTACCGGGCGTGGCTGGGCAGCTGGCCCGGCGTGCTGGCGGCCGTGGCCACGGTTGCGTTCGTCGCCGCCGTGCTCGCCGGCTTTTCCCGCGGCGAGGTCGGCTGGCTCTCCCGTGGCTGGCCCTGGATGGTTCTGGTGGCGGCGTGGCTCCCGTGCGCCTGGCGATGGCTGTGGAGCACGTGGCGGGCGTGGCGGATCGTCGGCAGCATGCGGAGCGGCAACCGCGCGGTCGGTCAGCTCGCGCGGGCACTGTTTGCGATGCCGGAGGTCGATCTCGCGGGCCAGCCGTTGCCCGCCCTGCCCCGCAGCGACGATCGCTACGAACTGATGGCGAAGCTCCAGGGCGTGCTGGCGGCGCTGGGCTGGAAGGGTTGGGTGGTGATCGTGGACCGGCTCGACGAGCCCGACTTGATCAACGGGTCTGCCGAGCGAATGCGGCAGGTGATCTGGCCGATGCTCGACAACAAGTTCCTGAAGGTCCCGGGCCTCGGCTTCAAGCTGCTTTTGCCGCAGGAGCTCTACCGGTTCATCGAACGGGAGAGCGAGGAGTTTCACCAGCGGGCCCGGCTCGACAAGCAGAACCTCGTGCCGTCGCTGGAGTGGACCGGCGAGACGCTCTACGACATCGCCTCCACTCGCGTGAAGGCGGCGAGCGTCGGCACACCCCCGGCGACGCTCGCCCAGCTCTTCGATCCCGCCATCGACCAGCGGCGTCTGATCGACGGCCTGCGGTCGCTCCGGGTGCCTCGCCAGCTGTTCAAGTTTCTCTACCGGCTCCTGGTGGCCCACTGCCATTCGCACACCGACGAGCGGGCGGTCTACACCATTTCGCCGGAGCGGTTCGAGAGCGAACTGGCGATCTTCCGCCGCGATCAGGACGCCTTCGACCGGGGCCTCGCGCCGCGGTGAGCACGCCGATGGCGGACGACCTCCACACCCTCGTCGTCGGCCGCGAGGCGATGGCCTGCCGCTTCGAAGCGGCCTTCAACGCCGGCGAGGTGCCGGGCGACACCGAACTGGGGATCGACGCGCTCGACCTCGTCGATCAGATCGAGGATCAGATCAGCATCTACCGGCCCACGAGTGAGCTGTCGCGCATCAACGCGACGGCGGCCGAGGGCTGGGTCGATGTATCGCCCGGGGTGTGGTCCCTGCTCGTGCGGGCCCGTGAACTCTGGGAACTGACGGGCGGGGCGTTCGACATCGCCGCGGGGTCACTCGTCCGGGCCTGGGGGTTTCTGCGGCGCGAGGGCCGCATGCCCGACGCCGCCGCTCTCGCAGCCGCGCGTGCGGCCGCCGGCACTCAGCACGTGGAGCTCGATGCCGAGCGGCGCCGCGTGCGGTTCCTCCGCCCCGGCGTCGAGATCAATCCCGGCGCCATCGGGAAGGGCTGGGCGCTCGACCGCGCAGTCTCGCACCTCGCGTGCCGCGGGGTGGCCAGCGTGCTGATGCACGGTGGGCAGAGCAGCGTGGTCGCACGGGGCACGCAGGGGCCGAGCGTCGGCGACCGCCATGGCTGGCGGGTGGGCCTGCGGCATCCGCTGCGGCCTGGTCGCCGTCTCGCCACGATCACGCTCGACGACAAGGCGCTTGGCACGAGCGGCTCTGGCACGCAGTTCTTCATCGATCGCGGCCGACGGCTCGGCCACATCCTCGATCCGCGGACGGGGCGTCCGGCGGAGGGGGTGATCTCGGCCACGGTGATCGCGGAATCGGCGGCCGACGCCGATGCCCTGGCGACGGCACTCTACGTGCTCGGTCCGTCCGGGCTGACGACGGTCGCCCCGCCGGCATCCGCCACAGCCGCCGTGCTCGTCCTGCCGGGGACCGGCGGCACGCGGATGATCGTCGCCAACCTCGACGACAGCGCGATCGACATCGAGGCCGAGCCGGGGCTGCGCGTCGAGCGATTTCAGGCGGCTGCCGCGGGGTCGAACCCACCCTGACCCGTTCGCGGCGGCGCGGTACACTTCCGCGACCGTCGGCCCATCGTTTCGGCCCGCTCGCCGTCCGACCTCTTCCTCCGCTCCACACCGCATCCATCATGTTCGACTGGATCGAGCGGGGTTCCTATCTGGGCATCATCCTCTTTCTCACGCTCACCGGCATCGGTCTGCCGATCCCGGAGGAGGTGCCGATCGTGGCCGCCGGAGTGGCGAGCAAGGCGGCGGCGCTCAAGTGGTACTACGCCCTGCCGGCCTGCATGGTCGGCGCCCTCCTGGGCGACAGCCTGATGTACGCCATCGGCCGGTTTTTCGGGGCGAGGATTCTCCGGGATCATCCCTGGTGGTCCGGCTTTCTCACGCCCGAACGGGAGAAGACGATCGAGGATCTGATCAAGAAACACGGCATCATGGCCTTCTTCGTGGCCCGGTTTCTGGTCGGCCTCCGCAGCCCCTTCTACCTCACGGCGGGGATGCTGCGGGTGAAGTATCGCTGGTTCCTCCTGGCCGACTTCATCTGCGCGTCGGTCGTGATCAGCGGCTTTTTCGGGCTGGCCTATCTCTTCGGCGACCGGATCACGAGCCTGATCCAGTCGGCCGAGCGGGGCATCACGGCCGTGGTGATCGCCGTGGCGGCGGTCGCCCTGGCGGTGATCGCCTTTTTCTCGTTTCGCAAACGGCGGATCAGGATGCTCGACCACGACCCCGAGGCGCTCTTCGAGAAGCGGGAGATCCTGCTCGGTCCGGCGGCCGATCGCATCGCCGACGCGGTGGCCCTCGGCGACGTCAACCACGAGGACGCGCCGCCGGCGGATCCCACGCCATAGCCCACGCCATAGGCTGTCTCGCGGTGCCACCGTGTCGGCACCCGCGGCATGCGCTGGAAGCGTCGCATCGACCCGTGCGCAGCGGCTCGTGCCGATCGTGTCGGTTGTGACGGCCTGCGGGTGCCGATCGGGCAAAGATGTCGCCCTGGGGCGACTTTGCCGTCGCCGTTTTGCGACCTAAAGAATCCTGTGCGGACATGCCGCGCTGAGACGCCCAGGAATCCCCCATGCCGATCCGTCAGGAACCCTCGTCCCGCGTCCTTCGCATCCTCGTGGTCGATGACGACCGACGATCGGCGTCGGCGACGGCCCAGTGGCTCTGCTCGACCGGCTGGCATGCCCTCGCCGCCGGGAGCGTGTCCGAGGCGGTGCGGATTGCCGCGCGGGGCGGCCTCGGTGGCTGTCTTGTCGATGCGGGCCTGCCGGAGGATGGGGCCGCGGTCGTGGCAGTCGCTGCGCGGGCGTCATCGCCCACGGTCGGGCTGGTGGCGGTCGTGCCGCCCGACGCGCAGGCCGCGGCACCGACCGTGCTGCCGAAATGGGCCGACGCGACGGTCTCGTTGCCGGCGAGCGACGAGGCTCTGCTGGCGGCGATCGACGCCGCGGTGTCGGTCGGCAGCCGCCGTACCGTCGAGGCCGAACCAGCGGTGCTCGGGAGCCATCCTTCCGTCGCCGGCATCCTCGACATCGTCGACCGCGTGGCCGGCACTCCCGCGACGGTCCTGATCACAGGCGAGAGCGGCACCGGCAAGTCGCTGCTCGCCCGTGAGATCCACCGCCGCAGCGGTCGGGCCGGCCGGTTCGTCGAAGTGGCCTGCGGAAGCCTCAGCGAGTCGCTGCTCGAGAGCGAGCTCTTCGGCCACGTCGCCGGCTCGTTCACCGGTGCCGCGGGCGACCGCGAGGGCAAGTTTCTCCGCGCCGACCGCGGCACGATCTTCCTCGACGAGATCGCCACGGCCTCGCCGGCGATGCAGGTGAAGCTGCTTCGGGTGCTGCAGGACATGCAGTTCGAACCGGTGGGCGGGGCACAGACCCACTCCGTCGATGCCCGCGTGGTTCTGGCCACCAACGAAAACCTCGAGGCGCTCGTGGCCGCGGGCCGGTTTCGGTCCGACCTCTTCTGGCGGATCAACGTGGTGGCGATCGACATGCCGCCGCTGCGGGCCCGGAAGACCGACATCCCGCTGCTCGCGGCCCACTTTCTTCGCACGTCGGCGGCTCGCGCGGGCCGTGCCGTCGAGGGTTTCACGCCTGCCGCGATCGACGCGCTCGTCGCCCACGACTGGCCGGGCAACGTCCGCGAACTGCAGCACGCGATCGAGCGGGGCGTGTTCCTGGGACGCGGCCCCAGCGTGGAGGTGGGCGATCTGCCGGCGGCGGTGTTCGGAGGCGGCGGTCTCGCTGTGGGGCCCGGACCGGAGACGGCGCCGCTCAAGCAGGCGCTCGCGACGCCGGAGCGTCAGCTGATCGTGGCGGCGCTGGAGCAGGCGGGGTGGCGTCGTGACGTCGCCGCCCGGACGCTCGGCATCAATCGCACCACGCTCTACAAGAAGCTCAAGCGGCTGGGCATGGACCTGGCCACGCTCGAACCCGCCCGGTAGCGGCGAGAGCGTCGGCGTCGCCGCGGGTTGCCAGCCCGTACCTACGGCGGCAGGACGATCTCCGCCTCGACCGGGAAGTGGTCGGAGCCGATGTCGGGGCCGACTTCGCGGCGGAGCACGGTGGCGTCGGCTGGCACGAGCACGTGGTCGATCGGGATTCGCGGAGCCGGGAGATGGGCATGCCACGTGGGCTGCACGCCGCGGCCCAGTGCCGAATCGGCGAGGCCGCTCTTCGCCACGAGCCTTCGGTAGGGCCGCGACCACGGGGCCGCGTTGAAGTCGCCCGCGACGATACATGGGAGCGTGGCGGTCGCGGCGGCTTCGGCCACGCCATCGAGATGTGCGACGAGCTGGTCGGTGCAGCGGGCGTTGAACGGCGGATAGGGATGCGTCGCGATGAACCGGAAACCGCCCGCCGGCCGCCGCACCGTGGCGAGGATGCTCGGAAAGCCGGTCTCGCAAAACGCCACGACCTCGACGTCGTCGAGCGGCCAACGGGAGAGCAGGGCGATCCCGAAGTTGTCGTTCCGAGGGCGGATCAGGCGATGTGGAAAGAGATCGGCGAGGCCATCGAGTGCCGTCGCCCAGTCGGCGTCGACCTCCAGCACCGCCACGACGTCGGGTTGCCGATCACGCAGATACGCCACGGCGGCGGTCGCGTCGTCGTTCACGCGATGCACGTTCATCGAGATGACGAACACCCGGCGGTCGTCCCCGGCGGTCGCCGTCGGAGGGTCTGCGGACCTCGGCAGCCAGTAGGGCAGCAGATCGCGGGCGTTCATGACGGCGGCCAGCGCGAAGCAGGCCACGGCGGTTGGCCGCCGCCAGCGGAGGCACGTTGCCAGACCGCCGACGGAGAGCATCAGCCAATACCAGCGGAAGTGGGTGGTGAGGTCGAGGAGCCAGTGCCAGGCTCCGGCCCAGCCCGCCATGCTCCCTGCGAGCACGCCGACGGCGATGATGTCGAGCCAGCGGCCGCGAGGCGGCAGTGACGCGGCCGCGGCCCTGCTGGACTGATGAAGATCGGCGGTAGTCGCGGCAGCGGGCATTGCCACCTGTTGTAGCCCGACGCGGTCAGATCGCGGGAGATGTCACCCAGCCGGCCGCCAGCGAACCGGCGAGCAGGGCGGCCAGCCCGACTCGGTAGGCGATGAACGGCCAGAGCGTGTGGCCCGTGAGCATCTTCAGGAGCCAGCGCACGGCGATGTAGCCCACGATGCCCGCGGTGATCGTGCCCACCGCAAGCGTGACGGCCTGCGGGCCGCTGCCGAGAATCTCGTCCCGCTGCTGCCAGGCCTCGAGGAGCGCCGCGGCAGCCACCGCCGGCAGCGAGAGGAGGAACGAGAATCTCGCAGCGGTCCGGCGGTCGAGCCCGGCGAGCATGCCGGCGGAGATGGTGACGCCGCTTCGCGACGTGCCCGGAACGAGCGCGAGCGCCTGGGCGAGCCCCATCACGACGCCGTCGCGGCCGGTGACGCGTTCGAGGCCGTCGCGGCCAGCCGAACCAAGCCTCCGCGCCCGTGAGAGGCAGGCGAGTTCGGCAATGGCCATGAGCGCCGTGGCCGCCAGGAGCGCGGCGAGCACGACGTCGAGCCTCCGGGCCTCGCCCCGGATCAGGTCCTTGAACGCAAACCCGGCCGCCACGATCGGGATCGTCCCCGCGACGATCAGCCAGCCGAGACGGGCCTCGGGTGTCGCGAGCGGGCGGCCCGTCAGGGCCGCGGTCAGGGTGCCTTTGAGGAGAGCCGCGATGTCGGTCCGGAGAGCGAGGCAGACGGCTGCCAGCGTGCCGGTCTGGATGACGGCGGAATAGGCGGCTCCGGGGTCATCCCAGCCGAGCAGGGCCGGCACGATCCGCAGGTGGGCGGTGCTGGAAACCGGCAGGAACTCCGTGAGTCCCTGCACGATGCCGAGCACGATCGCTTCGAGGATGGTCATCGGCCGGGGTGCTTCCAAATGCAGCGGGTGTCAGTCATACTTCCCCGTCCACGACATTCCAACCCGGAGCTCCCCAACGGGAGTGAGAGACCGCATGTTTCGCAACCTCAGCACGATCGGCCTGCCCCTCTCTGGACGCCCCAGCGAACTCATCGAACTGGCATTGTCCTTCGGCTTCGACGCCATGGACATCGACATTCTCGATTTTCAGCAGCAGGCCGACGCGTTTGGCGTGCCCCATGCCCGCCGGCTGATGGTGAGCGCCCGCCTGAAGAGCGGCACCTTTCACCTGCCGGTGCAACTCGACGCCGACGATGCCACCTACAAGGAGCAGCTCGCGGCCCTGCCCAAGCGGCTGGAACTGGCTGCGGCGGCCGAGGCCAAGCGGGCCGTGACGAGCGTCGCGCCGGCATCCGACGAGCACTCGTTCAAGGATTTCTTCGAACTGCATCGCTCGCGGCTCCACGACATTGGCGACCTGCTCGCCCAGCACGACATCATGCTCGGGCTGACGATCCGCCCCGAGGCAGAGGCTCGCGAGGGCAAAGCCTCTCAGTTCATCCACACCTTCGAGGGCCTGCTGGGCCTCGTGATGGTGGCGCACGAACGGATCGGTGCCGTGGCCGACGCCTGGGCCTTCCACGTGACGGGCGAACCGCTGGATCTCGTCGCCAAGGTGCCCCAGGGCAAGCTTGTCGAGGTGCGGCTCTCCGATGCGCCCCGCGAGGGTTCCCCCGCCGAGTTCACGCACGGGCAGCGACTCATGCCCGGTGACACGGGCGTGATCAGCATGGCCGCGATGCTCACCGCAGCGAAGGCGGCCGGCTTCGACGGCCCCGTGACGCCGTGGGCCGACCGGGCGACGCTCGTCGGTCGCGGCCGCGAGAAGATCGTGAAGCTCGCCGGCGACCGGCTCGAGGCCGCCTGGAAGGAGGCTGGACTGCCGATCGCGCCGCGGTGGTTCACGCCCGTGCAGCGCGACCAGTTCGGCCGTCCGATCGACGAGGCGAGTTTCGTGGGCGCCGAGTAGGCCCAGGCCTACGCGCCTTCGCGAATCCACGAGACTCGCGGTGTCCCGCCGCCATCGATTGCCGAGCCCTTGATGAACTCGGACACGTAGCGGAGTTGCTTGCCGGGGCGGTCGGGGTCTCGGAATGCGTCGCCCTTCTGCAGGATCGGCAGCTGATCGGGCATCGCGCCGAACGAGCGGGTGCCCGCCGCCTGGCAGGGATACCAGTGACCGGTGCCCGACCCGTCCACGAGGTGAAACTCCGGATAGCAGTGCCCCTCGACCCAGACCGTCCGGGCCGGGACGCCCTCGGCCCGACACATGGCGATGAACAGGCAGGTGAGTTCCTCGCAGTCGCCCCAGCCATCGGCGAGGGCTCGGCGGGCGCCCTTCAGGTCACCGTTGCGATATTCGACCTTGTCGCGGACGGTGTCGTAGATCGCCTCGACCTTGTTCCACCCCTCGAGGTCGGCAGCCGTTTCCTTCGCGAGTCGGACGATCTTCGGGTCGCGGGTCTCGATGTAGGGGCTGGGGCCGAGGTGGGCCTTCAGCCCGCGGTCGGGCTTTTCCGGTGGGCGGAGGTCGGCGGTGTCTTTGGGGGCGAGGATCGCCGCCCGCTCCAGTTCGAACGTGACGATCGCCTTCGCCTGCTGCCCGACGGGCAGGTCGGGGATCTCGACGACCATCTGCTTGATGTCGCCCGGCAGCATCCGGTAGCGAAGCGACTTCACGTGCGGGGTCGTTTCCTCGTTGATCACGCGGACCTTCTGCTCCGGCCAGTCGTGCGGCACCGGCAGCGTGGCGTAGATCCCGCGACAGGGCCCCCCTTCCGCGGTCACCGCCACACCGACGCGGTATTTCTGGACGCGGACGTCTCCGAGGCCGATCGCGGCGTCACCACCCCCGGCCGGTTCAAGGAACTGGCCGCGGGAAGAGCCGCCGAGGGCGAACGCCGTGAGGCCCGCCAGCAGTGTGCGTCGAGTTGTCATTGCCCGAGGCTCCCGGCGGACCATTCCCGATGTCCATCGGCCGGGGAACACGGCTGGGTGAGGGGGGGCGACGGCCGCGACGCTCGGGAAGGCTGCGGCGGCGGGGGAATCAGGCTCGATTGTTCGGCCGGGAGGCCGCTGGTATGCTGCGAGGCTCGATTCTTCGTGGCCCGACTCATTTTCCTTCCCCCAACCCCGTTTTTTCCCGAAACCCCCCACGCATGGTCAACCGCAACCTCATCCGCGAACTGGAACTCGGCGACGAACTCGATCAGGAACTCGAACTGGCCATGGCCGGCGCCCCCGAAACCGAATACTCGGTGGGCTCCGCCACGCTCGCGGTCAACTCCGTGCTGGAAGGCAAGATCCTTCGCGTCGACGATGAGTTCGTGCTGGTTGACGTGGGCTACAAGAGCGAAGGCCACATCCCGCGGAATGAGTGGGACGAGACGGAGCCCCCGCCGCAGGTTGGCGACACCGTCAAGGTGCTGCTCGAGGAGTTCGAGGACGGTTCGCTCGAGGAGCAGCGGGGCCTGATCACGCTCTCGAAGCGGAAGGCCCGCCGGATCGAGGACTGGCTCCGGGTCATGGAGAGCGTCCACGAGAACGACGTGGTCACCGGCTTCGTCACGCGGAAGATCAAGGGCGGTCTGCTCGTCGACATCTCGGGCGTCAACGTCTTCCTGCCGGCCAGCCAGGTCGACATCCGTCGTCCGGCCGACATCGGCGACTACTGCGGACGCTGCATCCAGTGCCTCGTGCTCAAGATCGACGAGGCTCGTCGGAACATCGTGGTGTCGCGCCGGGCCCTCATCGAGCAGGAGCGGGCGGAGCGGAAGAAGCAGCTGATGGAGACGCTCGAGGTGGGCCAGATCCGCCGCGGCGTCGTCAAGAACATCGCCGACTTCGGTGCGTTCGTCGATCTCGGCGGCATCGACGGCCTGCTCCACATCACCGACATGAGCTGGGCGCGGATCGGCCACCCGAGCGAGATGGTGCAGATCGACCAGGAGATCGAGGTGCAGGTGCTGCACATCGACCGCGAGCGGGAGAAGATCGCGCTCGGCATGAAGCAGCGGACCGCCAGTCCGTGGGCCAAGGTGGCCGACAAGTATCCGGTGGGCACCGTCTGCATGGGCACGGTCGTCAACGTGATGAGCTACGGTGCATTCGTGAAGCTCGAGGACGGCGTCGAGGGGCTCGTCCACATCAGCGAGATGAGCTGGACGAAGCGGGTCAGCCATCCTTCGGAACTCGTCAAGCCGGGCGACGAGGTGGAAGTGGTGGTGCTCGCGATCAACAAGGAAAAGCAGGAAATCTCGCTGGGCATGAAGCAGACCCAGCAGAATCCCTGGGAGAAGGTGGCCGCCGACTATCCGCCGGGCGCGATCGTCAAGGGCGTGGTGCGAAACCTCACCAACTACGGCGCCTTCATCGAGATCAACGACGGCATCGACGGCCTGCTCCACGTGACCGACATGTCGTGGACGCGGAAGGTGACCCACCCCAGCGAGATGCTGGAAAAGGGGCACGAGGTGGAGTGCAAGGTGCTCTCCGTCGATCAGCAGCGGCGGCGGATCGCCCTGGGCCTCAAGCAGATGGCCGACGACCCGTGGACGACCGACATTCCGAAGCGGTACAAGGCGGGCGACGTCGTGAAGGGCACCGTGACGAAGATCACCAACTTCGGCGTGTTCGTCGGGCTCGAGGACGGCCTCGAAGGGCTGCTCCACATCTCGGAACTCTCCGACGACAAGGTCGAGAATGCCGAGGAAGTGGTGAACGTCGGCGACGCGGTCGAGGTCAAGGTGCTCCGCGTCGACACCGACGAGCGGAAGATCGGCCTCTCCAAGAAGCGGGTCGGCTGGTCGAAGGAGCGCGAGGCGGCCGAGGGCGAGCCGGAAGTCTGAGCAAGCCGGGCAAAGAGCCGAGTCGAGTGGCCGGGGCACTTGCCGCAGCCGGCAGAATCAGGGTGCTTTAGGCGGCTTCGTGCTGCGGCACGGCCCACACGGAACGCGCGTGGGAATGCCGATGAACGGGAGGTCGCCCCTCCTTCCGAACGTTCGACTCCGCACCAACGCTCCGCACCGACATGGACTCCCGCCGGCAGTTCGTGGTGGCAGCCTTGCTGGCCCTTGCGTTGGCCTGTGAGGCCCGCGGCACTGACGACCCATGT
>JAGWWA010000061.1 GCA_018970605.1 Planctomycetota bacterium
GGACAGGCACAGGTTGAAAACCTGTGCTACGAGAAGCGTGGACGGAGCACGGGGCTGTGCGACGAGAAGCGTGGAAGGAGTTGAGGAACCGTATTGCGTCACGCGCGGACGGAGCTCGGGGCTGCCCGTGCCCCGCGAGCCGGCGTTGCTGACGAGCGCAGCCATGGATGGCGGAGCGAAGTCAGCATCGAGTGAGCGGAGGCCACGAAGGCCGCAGTGAACGTCCGGCGACGGGGCATGGGCAGCCCCGAGCGGCGCCCCACCACAAGCCCGCGGCCTTACGGCCGGTCGGCTTTCAGCGGGGAGCGTCGGCGATCATGGCACGCTGGTAGACTCTTCAATCATGAAAACACAAATCGTCACTTTTCTCTGCCTGCTTGGGGCCTGCCTGGGCGGCGGCCTGCCCGCCATCGCCCAAGAACGACCGGTCGCCTTCACCAATGCGGAACTGCTGCCGATCTCCGGCCCGGCAATCGCTCACGGCACGGTCGTGGTTGTCGGCGGCACGATCGCCGCGATCGGCCCCACGGCCACCACGGCGATTCCCCCGAACGCCGAGACGATCGACTGCACCGGCCGGGTGATCATGCCCGGCCTCGTCGATACCCACAGCCACGTGGGCGGCGGTTGGGGGGGCGATGCCAGCGGGCCGATCCAGCCCGACGTGCGGATCCTCGACTCGATCAACGTCCGCGATTCCGGGTTCTGGAAGGCCCGGGCCGGCGGCCTCACCACGCTCAACATCATGCCCGGCTCGGGCCACCTGCTCTCGGGCCAGACGATCTACGCGAAGCTGCGAAAGGCCTCGACGATCGATGACTTCGCGATCAAAGACGCGGCCGGCAAGCCGCTCGGCGGGATCAAGATGGCCAACGGCACCAACTCGCAAAAGGATGCGCCGTTCCCCGGCACGCGGTCGAAGTCGGCGGCGCTCGTGCGGCAGAAGTTTCTCAAGGCGCAGGACTACCGCCGCAAGGTGGCCGAGGCGAAAGGCGACGCGGCAAAACTGCCGGACCGCGACCTGGAGATGGAGGGCCTGCTCGACGTGCTCGAGGGCCGCATCGTGGTCCACCATCACTGCCATCGGGCCGACGACATCATGACGGTGCTGCGACTGCGGGACGAGTTCGGCTTCAAGGTCGTGCTCCACCACGTCAGCGAGGCGTGGAAGGTGGCCGAGCAACTGGCGAAGGCCAAGGCGTCGTGTTCGGTGATCGTCGTGGACAGCCCGGGCGGCAAGATCGAGGCGATGGATCTGTCGCTGGCCACGGGAGCGGTGCTCGAGAAGGCGGGGGCGCCGGTGGCGATCCATACCGACGACCCCGTCACCGACTCGCGACTCTTTCTGCGCGCTGCCGCGCTGGCGGTGCGTGCGGGCATGAGCCGGGAGAAGGCCCTCGAGGCGCTCACGCTGGCTGGGGCGAGGATGCTGGAACTCGACGCCAGGATCGGCTCGCTCGACGTCGGCAAAGACGCCGACCTCGTCGTGCTGTCGGGCGATCCGCTCTCGGTGCAGACCAAGGTGCTCGAGACCTGGGTCGAAGGGACGAAGGTCTTCGACCGCGCCGATCCCGACGACCGCCTCTTCGCCGTCGGAGGTTACGGGGCCGGCCGCGACCAGAAGGCGCACGGCTGCTGCACCGACGCACGGCTTTCGGAGACGAAGTGATGCGAGTTTTTCTCCACGTTCTTGCCCTCGCCCTCACGGCTCTCGCGCTGGCGGCGCCGGGCCGAGTTTCGGCTGCCGAGCCCGCGTCGCTCGTGGCGGTGTACGGCGATGTGGTCCACACGATGGCCGGTCCACCGATCGAGAAGGGCGTGGTCGTGATCGACGGGGGCACGATCACGCTCGTCGGCTCGGCCCTCGACATTCCGGTGCCGCCGGCCGCCCGCGTGGTGCGGGGGAGGGTCGTCACCCCGGGACTGATCGACGCCCACACCGCGGTCGGGCTCACCGGCTATCTCAATCAGGATCAGGATCAGGATCAACTCGACAAGGGCGACCCGATCCAGCCGGAGCTGCGGGCGATCGATTCCTACAACCCGCGGGAGCGGCTCATCGAGTGGGTCCGCGGCTTCGGCATCACCACGATTCACACCGGACACGCGCCCGGCGCGCTGGTCTCGGGGCAGACGATGATCGTGAAGACCGTCGGCGAGACGGTGGACGACGCCGTGATCGTGCCGGCGGCGATGGTCGCGGTGACGCTCGGCGACGACGCGCGGCCAGGGGACGAGAAGAAGTCGCCCGGCACGCGGAGCAAGGCGGTGGCGATGCTGCGGGGCGAGTTCGTGAAGACGCAGGACTACCTGCGAAAGCTCGGCCTCAGCGATGCCGAGAAGCGGCCCGATCGGGACCTCCGCCGCGAGGTGTTCGCCGATGTGCTTCGCGGCAAGCTGCCGCTCCTCGTCACGGTCAATCGCGCCACCGACATCGACGCCGCCCTGCGGGTTGCGAAGGAGTTTGGCATCACGATCGTGCTCGACTCGGCCGCCGAGGGCTACCTCGCAGCCGACCGCATCAAGGCGGCCGGCGTACCGGTGATCATCCATCCGTCGATGCGGCGGGGCGGCAACGGCGAGACGGAGAACATCAGCTTCGAGACCGCCGCCACGCTGCGGGCCAAGGGGATTCCCGTGGCGATGCAGAGCGGTTTCGAGGGCTATGTGCCCAAGACGCGGGTGGCCCTGTTCGAGGCGGCGATCGCAGCCGCCAATGGCCTCACGACCGAGCAGGCGCTGGCGACGATCACCAGCGACGCGGCGGCGATCCTGGGCGTGGCCGATCGGGTGGGAAGCCTGCGGCCGGGCCTGGACGGAGACGTGGCGGTGTTCGACGGCGATCCCTTCGAATACACCTCGCACTGCACCGCCGTGGTGATCGACGGCCGCGTGGTGAGCGAGGGGCCTCGCTAGCCACGGCGCCCTGGAGACGCGAGGCCGATGCCCGATGCGGCACGAACGTGGATGATCTACGGCGCGACCGGCTACACGGGCCGGCTCGTGACCGACCTCGCCGTCGCCCGCGGCCTGCGGCCAATCCTCGCCGGCCGAAGCCAGGCGGTCGAGACGCTCGCCGCGCGGCACGGCCTGCCCAGCCGCGTGGTCGACCTCCGGAACCCGACTCGCCTCGGCGAAGCGATCGCCGACTGCCGCGTCGTCGCCCACTGCGCAGGACCGTTCTCCGCCACGAGTAGACCGATGGTCGATGCATGCCTCGCGGCCGGAGCCGACTACGTTGACATCACCGGCGAGATCGACGTGTTCGAGGCCGCTCAGAGACGCGACGCCGAGGCGAGATCGAAGGGGGTGGTGCTCTGCCCCGGTGTCGGCTTCGACGTGATCCCGACCGACTGCATCGCGGCCACGCTCGCCGAGGCCCTTCCCACCGCCACTCGTCTCGCGCTCGGATTCGAAACGGCCGGGGGCATGTCGGCCGGCACGGCGAAGACCACGATCGAGGGGCTTCCCAGAGGTGGGCGGGTGCGGCGGGCGGGACGGATCGAGACGATCCCGCTCGGTTCGCTCACACGCACGATCGACTTCGGCCGCGGCCCGAAGCACGCGGTCGCGATTCCGTGGGGCGACGTCGCCACGGCCTACGCCTCGACCGGCATCCCCACCATCGAGGTCTACGTGCCGCTCCCGTGGGCGGCTGCCGTGGCGATGCGCGGCTTGCATCCCGTGCGCGCGATCCTGGGCATACCCGCAGTGCAGCGATGGCTGCAGGCCCTCGTCGGCGGGATCGCCGGGCCGGAGCGGGAGGCGCGAGCCGCGTCACCCACGTGGGTATGGGGCGAGGCAAGCGATGCGGCTGGTCGCGTCGCCGTCGGGCGACTCCGCACGGCGAACGTCTACGACGTCACCGCCGCCGGCGTGCTGCTCGCGGTGGAGCACCTCCTCGACCGCGACGGCCCGGGCGGCTTCTTCACGCCCTCGCGGCTCATCGGCCCGCGGTGCGTGGAGTCGCTGCCGGGCAGCGGGCGGATCGAGATCGAGGTGCGGGAGCCATGAGGCACCACCCCCGCTTTACCCTCTCGATGTGGACAGGCATCCGCTTCCGGTCCTGGGTCTCCATGCTTGCGCGGCACGGGTTTCGCGTGTCGCCCTCGCGGATCCCCCGCGTCGTCGGCATCACGGCGGCCAGCCTCGGCAGCGAGCTGCTCGCGGCGATTCAGCAACTGGTCTGGGGAAGGGCCCTGCGGACCGTGCGAATCGAGCACGACCCGATCGTGATTCTCGGCCACTGGCGGAGCGGCACCACGCTCCTCCACGAGCTGCTCGCCCACGATCCGGGACTGGTCGCCCCGAGCACAATCCAGTGCGCCACGCCGAGCCACCTCGTGCTGTCCGAACAGTTTGCCATCGAGCGGCTCGGATTCCTGCTCCCCGAGCGGCGTCCGATGGACGCCATGCGGCTGGGGTTCGCGCGGCCCCAGGAGGACGAACTCGCGCTCTGCAACCTCGGCCTGCCGAGCCCGTGGTGGACCGTTGCATTTCCCAATGATCCGCCCCCCGATGCCGACTACGAGACGCTCGACGAGTTGTCCGCGGCGGCCCGCAACCGTTGGATCACCGCCTGGACCGGGTTCCTGCGGGCGGTTCAGTTCGAGCATCCTGGCCGGCTTGTCCTCAAGAACCCGCTTCACACCTATCGGGTGCCGCTGATTCGCGAGGTTTTCCCCGCCGCAGACTTCATCCACCTCGTCCGCGACCCGCACGAACTGGTGCCGTCGTGCCTCCACTTCTGGCGGCGAATCGCCGAGGACCATGGCCTCCAATGGCCGCGAGGCACCGACCTCGAGGACCGCGTGTTCGCCTCGATCCTGCGGATGCAGCGGCGGCTGACGGCCACCTGGGCCACGATTCCGGCGGCGCATCGGTATCAGGCGCGGTACGAGGATCTCGTGGCTGATCCCGTCGGGCTCCTTCGTGCGATCTACGACCACTTTGGCTGGCCTGGCCGCAGGGAAGCCGAGCCCCGCTGGCGGGAACACCTGGAGGCCGAGCGTGGCTACCGCCGCAATGACCTGCCGCTCGACGACAGGCTCCGCCGCCGGATTGCCACCGATCTCGGCGAGGTGCTCGCTGAGAACGACTATCCAGCCCGCTGGTCATCGCCGGCGACCAACTCCGCAAATGCCGCAGCGGACGAGTAGTCGAAGGCGAAGTCGAGTTCGTCGCGAAGCCGCGCCGCCGTCACCACCCACGGGTGTCGGACGTAGCCGACCAGGCCCGGAGGTGTGGCCAGCCACGGGAGCCGCAGCGTCCACCACAGCCGGCCAATCCCGGCCATCACCGCATAGGGCATCGGTATCGCGGGCACCCCCAAGGCCCGTGCGATCTGCCGATGCGTCAGCGAGTCGTCCGGTGCCACATTGAACGGTCCGCGGGCCGACGCGAGCAGGATCGCGAGCGTGGCGCGGGCGAGGTCGTCGCGGTGCACGAACTGCAGCGGCGTGTCGCGGCCGTCGGCCAGGCAGAGAAAGGGAACGCCGAGAAAGTAGTCGGCGAGAAAGTTCCGCACCCCACGGCCGACCACGATCGCCGGCCGCGTCCAGCTCACCGCCGTCTGCGGACTCGCCTCCGCGAACTCCCGCACCATCCGTTCGACGATTCCCTTGTGGGCGGAGTAGTAATAGCCAGGGAACGGACGGATGGGCGTCGTTTCGTCGCAGGCCGGTGGGTTGTCAGGCCAGGCGCCGTAGACGGTCGCACTCGATGCCACGAGCAGCCGTCGCGGCTGCGATGCCGTCGCCAGGTCGAGCATCGCGCGGGTGCCATCGACGTTCGTGGACCGAAGAGCGGCGGCATCACGGCCGGGCTGCACGGCGTAGGCCAGGTGCACGATCGTGTCGGGCTCGAAGCGGCCGACCGCGTCCGCCTGCCGCGGGTCGGCGATGTCGCCCTGGTGAAACTCGTCGGGGGGATCGCCGTCGGCCGGACGGAGGTCGATGCCCAGGATTCGTGCGTCGGGCAGCTGATGGCGGATCGCAGCGATCAACGACCTGCCGTAGAGGCCGCTGCTCCCCGTGATCGCGATCCGTTCCGGCGTGTCCGCCGCGTCGGCTTTCATGCGCTGGCGGTCCGCCGTCCGCCGCCCCGCCGTTCCCGGCGAAGCAGGGCGCGGTACGCGTGGAAGTCGACCTGGATCGTGTGCCGCGGCGACGACACGTAGCGGCGGCGGATCGCGGCGATGTCGTCGTCGATCGCCCGAAGCATTGCATCGTGAGCGGGAAGCGAGCAGCGGCCCTCGATCAGGTCTCCCACCCATGCCGCCTGCGCCTCGGCGAGCGGGAAAATCGCCCCCCAGGGTTGGATGAGGCCGATGAAGTACAGCGTCGGCACCTCCGGATGGACGACATGACGGTAGAGCCGCACGCGGTTGTCGTCGGCGGCGAACACGCTGTGATCGAGAAACGGGAACGAGATCTGGTAGCCGGTGGCGAGCACGATCGCGTCGATTGGTTCGCGGCTCGAGTCGGCGAACACGACCCCCTCGCCGTCGAGGCGGTCGATATCGGGCTTCATGATCACCCGCTGCTCGCGAACGAGGCTGGGCAGATCACTGGAAATCGTGGGGTGTTCCTGGAGCACCGCGTGCCCCGGCCGCGGCAGGCCGTAGAGCGCCAGCGTTCCGCGATTCATCCACACCACTGCCTGAAAGGCCCGCCGAAAGAGCCACATCGGCGCGAGCCGCCAGATGAACTCGGGGCAGACCGTGTCGAGCGGCACGCCGAAAAGATACTTCGGGATCACGTGGGCGCCGCGGCGGGTCGAGAGGACCGTGCGGTCGGCGACCCTCGCGAGATCGCAGGCGATGTCGCACCCGGAGTTGCCCATGCCCACCACGAGCACGCGCTTGCCCGCAAACGCCTCGGGCGCGCGGTAGTCGTGCGAGTGGAGGATCCGGCCTGCGAACGAGCCGCGAAACTCGGGCACACGAGGCAGCCAGTGGTGGCCGCTGGCGACGAGCACATGCCGGTAGCGGCGACTCTGCTCTCCGCCGTCCGCGCTGCGAAACGCCACGGCAAACGTGCCGCCCGGCTGCGGGGCAACTCGTTCCACCGTCGTGCGAAACCGGATCCGGTCGCGGAAGCCGAATCGATCCACGTAGCGTTCGAGGTAGTCGTGAATCTGCTCGTGGCGTGGAAAGTCGGGGTAGTCTGCCGGCATCGGAAAATCGGCGAACGCCGTCATGTCCCGTGAGGTGTTGATCTGCAGCGACTTGTAGATCGCCGACATGCCGTTGTCGTTGTCGTAGCGCCAGAGCCCGCCGACCGCGGATCCTCGCTCAAAGCAGTCGAAGACGAGCCCGCGGTCGTGCAACGCCTTGGCCGCGGCAAGACCGCTGCCACCGGCGCCGATCACGCACGCATCGAGCACGTCCGGGGCGACTGACTGGATCATGGCTGGCTGGATGATGGCAGCATGCGAGGCGAATGTCGGACGCCATGTGCCACAGGCGTCAATGTAGCCTCCCCGACGACGAACCGCGCATCAGCGGCGGGCGGAGATGACGTCGGCCCGCCAGGAGGCGAAATCATCGCGGACCGTGGGCCATTCGTGAAAAAAGAGATGACCGCCGGTGTCATACACCGTGAGTCTCGCACCCTGAATGCCGGCGGCAAGGTTCCGGGCCTCGTCGATCGGCACGAGCGGATCATGACCGCCGGCAGCGATCCACGCGGGGCAGCGAACGTCGCCCAGCCGCGCGTCAATGTCGAGTGTGGCGAGGGCGGCGAGTACCACCGCGAGTTCCGCAGGGTCATGGTGGGCGAACTCCCGCTGCAGACGATCAAGCCGATCGGGTGGGATCGCGACCGCGGCCCGGCGATCGGCGGCACACGAGCGGACGATCGCATGATGCAGCCATGGAAGCCGGCCACCTGCCCAGAGCCCGCTTCGCAGGGCCGCTGCCCCGATCGCGCCCTGAGCGAACCACGCCAGCCACGCGATCGAACCGGTGATTCGGGATCCGCGCGAGAAACCGGCCAGGCTCGCCACGGCCGCAACCCGTTGCGGATGCCGCGCGGCGAGCGCGAGAGCGGAAAAGCCTCCGGTTGACCAGCCGGCTGCGATCACCGGTCGCGTGCCCACCACGGCGGCGAGTGCCGTCTCCGAGAGATCGGCGCACAGGTCGGCATCGATCGCGTCGGGGCGGGTGCCGGCCGCGAGGCGGCCCGGGAAATGTCCTGGCAGGCTGAGGGCGATCCACGACTCGTTGTGAGGGTCGTCAAAGAGTTCGGGGGCGACCGCGACCGTCGTCAGGATGCCGTGCAGAAAAGCCACGGGCGGCCGCGGGTCGTCGCGCAGGTGCACATCGGCCGCGACCACGTGGCCGTGCACGGGCACCAGCACCCGCTCCACGCCGGGTTGCATTTCCATCGCCGACTCCGTCAGATGGCCCGACACCTTCGGCGAGCCCGCACGCATGATTTCGGAAACCTTCTGGCGCGGCAAATCGGTGATCGTGACCGGCGGGTCGAGCGGCATCGGCCGGGCCGTGGGAGAAGCCCTTGCCGCCGTGGGGACGCGTGTCGGCCTGATCGCCCGCCGCCGGGAACCGCTCGTGGCGACCGCGGCGGCCATCCGCCGTCTCGGAGGCATGACAGAGGAGGAGGCCTGCGACGTCACCGACGCCGCCGCCCTGGCCGCGGCGGTCGCGTCCCTCGAGCGACGGCTCGGCGAGTGCGAGGTCGCCGTGGCCTCCGCCGGCATCCACCGAACGTCGTGGCCGCTCGACGCCGCGATCGCTGCGGACGTGATCGACGTCAACGTGAAGGGCTGCATTCATCTCGCCGCCGCCGTGTTGCCTGGCATGCTCAGCCGGCGTCGGGGCTGGTTCTGCGGGATCGCCAGCATCGCGGGGGTCGTCGGACTGCCGGGCAACGCCGCCTACTGTGCGAGCAAGGCCGCGGTGGTGGCGTTCCTGGAAAGCGTGCGGCTCGACGCGGCAGCCGAGGGCGTGCGGGTGACGACCGCCCTCCCGGGCGTGATCGACACGCCGATGATCACCAACGCGGAGCGGGCCGCCGGCGGCGTCATGCCAGCCGACGTTGCCGCGGTCCGCATCCTCCGCGGCATCGAACGTGGCCGGGCCGAGGTTTGGTTTCCAAGGCGCACGGCGATCGCAGCCCGAGCCGCGAGGTCGCTTCCGCCACGGATCCGCGATGCATTCCTCCGCCGCCAACCGCGGCTCGAGGAGCCAGGGGGCGACTGATACGGGGCACTTGAACCTGAGGCATTCCTGAGGCTCGGGGTTGCCCGTGCCCGTCGCCGGACGCTCGCTGCGGGCTCCGGCCCTCCGCTCGCTGCACGCCGGCTACGCTTCGCCATCCTGGCTTCGCTTGCCGCCGAGCCCGGCTCCCGCGCACGGGCAACCCCTCGCTGCCTCTTCTCGTCGGCGAGCATGCTTCTGGCCGGCTGCGGTGCCGCCACGTCGCGCGAGAATCACGTGCGACCAGGATGACTCACGACGTCGCCGCTGCCCGACGGCGCGGCAGCCGGGACTGCTTCCAGACGTCCTCGACGGCGTTCAAGAGCCCGTCGATGGCCTCCAGCGGATGGATGGCGTTGATCTGCACGCGGAGCAGGCCGCCGTGGATCGGCACGGCTGGATACGTGGCCGACTGGGCGTAGTAGCCGCGATCGAAGAGCTGCCGGCCGGCGGCAAACGTCTTTTCCATGTCGCCGACGACCAGCGAGATGATCGCGGAGTCGCCGCCGTGATGCTCGATGCCGATCGCGTCGAGGCCGGCCGTGAACCGCCGGATCCGCTCGTGGAGCGCCTCCAGGATCACGTCGTACTCCTGCGACATCATGATGTCGCAGACGGCGCTGATGGCAGCCAGGTAGGGCGGCGGCACGGGGCCGCCGAAGATGAACGTGCTCGAGCGGATCTTGAGGATCGTCTTCAACTCGGGCGTGCAGGTGACGAAGCCGCCGAGGCACGAGAAGGCCTTCGACAACGACCCCACCATGAGCACGTTGTCGAGCGTGCCGAGGGCCTCGGCCGCCGCGCCGCGGCCGCGGGGCCCGACCACGCCGGTGCCATGGGCATCATCGACATACATGATCCCGCCCAGGCTGCGGACGGTGGCGTCGAGTTCGGCGAGGGGTGGCGTGCGGCCCGACATGCTGTAGACGCCATCGATCGCCAGCACGAGGCCCGCATGACTGCCGGCCTGCGAGACCACCCGCTCCAGCAGCCGCGGATCGGGCGCCGTGAGCTCCACCACGCGGGCTCCGGCGGCGGCGGCGAGTTTGGCACCCTGATGAACGCTGTCGTGCGACTCGCGATCGACGACGAGCAGATCGCCGGGCTGGGTGATCGCCGGCAGCAGGCCGACGTTGGCCAGCGTGACGCTCGGATAGATGAACGTGTCGGGCACGCCCAGCCATGCCGCCAGTTTCTCCTCCGCCTCGTCCACGAGCACCGGACTCGAGAAGGCCCGCGATGCGCCGTTGTGGGCGCCCCACGCCGGCAATGCCTCGCTGATCGCCTCGTGGATCCGCGGATGCCGATCGAGGCCGAGAAAACTGTCCGATCCGAAGTTCCAGACGGTGTGGCCGTCGATCGTCGCCCGCCGATCGTCGGTCGTGGCATCGAGGAGCAGGTCCTTGAGGTGCATCCCGGCATTGGCGTCGAGAAACGCGAGGGCCACGCGGGTGACCTTGTTCCTGGAGAGCCGTTCCGTGAGCGGTTCGAGCCCCTGCGGCACACTCGAATCGGCCGGCATCGCCATCTTCTGCCGACCGGCCGCCGAGAGCCGCTGCAGCAGCGACCCCACCGTGATCTGCCCCACCTTCGTCATCGCGCCATCCCTGCCAGCCCGTTCCCGCGCGGTCGGACTCCTGCCGACCGGACGCCGCGGCAACGTCGCAGCAGGCTAGCACAGGCGGGCGCATGTCGGCCACGAGGTCGTCCACGGGGCAACGGCGCGTCGGGCAAAACGGGCCGTGGCGGCGACCTTCAGCCGAGCATCCAGTCTGGCAGTCGGCGGACCTTTCCCTCGGGGTCGACGCAGACGACCGTCGTCTCGCCGGTGACGATGATCTGCGTACCGCGAATCACCTCGTAGGCGTGCTTGATGTGGGCCGCCCCGATTTTCTCCACCCTCGTCCGCAGCAGGAGCAGGTCGTCGTACTCCGCCGGAGCCCGGTACGAGAGCCTCGCGTCCGACACCACCATGAACAGGCCCGCATCCTCGAAGTCACGGTAGGAGTGGCCATGGGACCGCAGCATCTCGGTACGGCCCATCTCGAAATACGTGAGGAAGTTCGCATGGTGCACCCGCCGTTGACCATC
This sequence comes from Planctomycetota bacterium, assembly GCA_018970605.1. Lineage (GTDB taxonomy): Bacteria > Planctomycetota > Planctomycetia > Pirellulales > UBA1268 > QWPN01. The sequence continues at coordinate 11,312 of JAGWWA010000061.1, forward strand.
GGTTTCCTGATACCGGACGCGAATTTCCATCTCGTGCACCACCGTCATCGCCACCTCCTCGGGCCGAGGGTCGCTCCGGTCGTTCGTTGACCGCAGCGTGGGCCAGACTCTATCCTGCCGGTCGGCGGAGCCGCAAAAACGGCATCGCTCCCCCAGCGGGCGGGCCGACATCACCGAGCGGAGACGACATCGTGAGCCACGGCGACGCGGGCGAGGGTGCGGGAGTCGGTTTTGCGACCTCGCGGGGCCGCAACTGGCCGACCCTCCGTCAGTTCACCGTGTTTCTGGAAAACCGCGTAGGCCAACTGCTCGAGGTCGTACGGCGATTCGAGGGATCCCGGGTGCGGATCGTAGCCCTGTCCATCAACGACTCGGGCGAATGCGCCTTCGCCCGCTTTCTGCTGAGCCATCCCGAACAGGGCCGCGAGATCCTCGAACGGGCGGGCCTCGCGATCATCGAGAGCGACCTGCTCGGAGTGGAACTGCCCGACGATCATCAGCCGCTGCTGCGGATCTGCACGGCACTCCTCCAGGCAGAGGTGAACATCATCCAGGCCTATCCGATCATGGTCAGGCCCCGCGAACGACCTGCCGTCGCCCTGATGGTGGACAACACCGAGATGGGCATGGAAACCCTGGCGGCCAAGGGATTCCGCATGCTCACCGAGGGCGATATCGACGAGATCGGCTGATCGGCCATCCGCTGATCTCGTTCGGTAGCGACGGGCGACCGTCCAGTCAGTCGAACATGTCGTCGGGGACCGCGGTCAGCTGCCGCACCACGATCCGCTGCACGGTGTCCCATGCCACGGCCGTCAGTGTGACGCTGCCGTCGGCAGCCTGGCTGGCGAACAGTCCGTGCGTGCCGCCCGACCAGCGGGGCGAGAACTCCTCCGGCAGGAGCACCGCGCCGCCGACCAGGTGCAGCTCGACGATGCCGCCGTGATCGCGCTCCGCCCAAAGCCGCGCGAGCAGCATCGCCATCGGGTTCGATTCAACGCCCGCGAACATCGGGCCCGCCACCGGCGCCTGCCAGGCGGCTGCATCGAGTGCCGCCCCCGAGCCGACGGCCGGGTGGCCGATTCCGGAAATGAAGTTCCAGTCGGCCTCCTCGGGGCCAGGTTCGGGGGGAACGACGGGCTCCGCGGGCGGAGGCGATCCCGGCGATCCGCCTGCCTCGACAGCCACGGGTTCCGGTGCTGGGCCGATGTCAGGGATCTGGAGCGGGACCGAGCACTTGCTGCACTTGCCGTGCTTGCCGGCCAACGCCACCGGGACGACAAGCCGATGCCCTTCGGGACAGAAGAACACGATCTGGCCGTCCATGATCTTGGGCTCCGCCGCTGACGGAGCGGCGGAGGCGGCATCCTTCCGGGGCATCACGCGGGTCTTGTCGTCGGCCATGCGCGGCATCGCTCGGGGTGAAATCGACGGGGGCGTGTCCGTCCACGCCAGTGTATCGGCGGCGGAGCGACTTGACGCAGCCCGAAAGGCGTCTGACACTGCCGCCACCGCCCCGTCCCGCACCCGGCACGTTTCCCAATGGCCATTCCCGTCATCTGCCCCAGTTGCAAGTCGCGGTTCTCCGTGAGCGACCAGTTCGCCGGGCGGACCGGGCCCTGCCCGAAGTGCAAGAAACCGATCACGATCCCTGCCGTGACCGCCGAGGCCGTGGTGATCCACGAGCCCGAGGCGCCGGTGACGACGTCGGGCGGCACGGGCCGCGCCCCCACGGCGCCGATCCGCCGCGTAGAGAAGCCGATCTCGACGATGCGGTTTGCGGCGGTCGGTGCCGCAGCGGTCGCCGCCCTGGCGGCGGCGTGGGCCACGGGGCTGTTCGCCAAGCCCGCCGATCTCCCGTCCTGGCTGCTGCTGGCCGCAGCATTCCTCGTCGCCGTGCCGTGCGCCATGCTCGGCTACATCGCCGTCCGCAACCGGGAACTCGAGCCGTTCACGGGGACGCCATTCCTGCTGCGATCGCTCGCCTGCGCGGCCGTCTACGCGGGGCTCTGGGGCGTGAAGGGACTGCTGCCACCCGAGGCAACCGCGGAGATGTGGCAGTGGCTCTACTTGGCGCCGATGTTCGTGGTCGCGGGCGCCCTCGCGGCCCTGGTCGCCTTCGAACTCGAGTGGGGTTCCGCCGTGGCCCACTTCTCGCTCTACGCGATGTTCACGTCGCTCCTGCGGTGGCTCCTCGGCCTGCCGCCGCTCTGAACCGGCGCCACCTCATGTCGTTTCCCAGCATCCCGGAACTCGCGGCTCTCGAATCGACGTCGTCCGGCGTGCGGATCCCGCCGGGCGACACCGCCCCCCTCACGCCACGGGTGCGGTCGCTGCTCGATACGGCCGAGATGAGGCGGCTTGCCCGCGTCTCGCAACTCGGGCTCGTGTCGCTGGTGTACCCCGGCGCCGTGCACTCGCGGCTCGAGCACTCACTGGGCGTCTACCGCCTCGCGATCGAGTTTCTCGGCCGGCTTCAGGCCGAGCCCCGCTTCGTCGAAGCCGTCACCGATGCCGATGCGTCGGCGTTCATCGCCGCCGCGCTCGTGCATGACATCGGCCACTGGCCCTACTGCCACCCCATTGAAGACATGGGGCTGCCCGAGATTCCGCGGCATGAGTCGCTGGTCGCAGGCATCCTCGCGGCGGGGGGCATCGCCGACGTGCTCGAATCCGAGTGGCGCGTTTCGCCCGTCCGGATCGCGGAACTGATCGAGGGCTCCGCCCGCGACCGGGCCGGCCGCATCCTCCATTCCCTTCTCTCCGGGCCCATCGACGTCGACAAGATGGACTACCTGGCCCGCGACAGCCTCCACGCCGGCGTGCCCTACGGGCGCAACTTCGACCAGCCTCGGCTGCTCGCGAATCTCTGCCTCGATGAGCGGGGCGAGGGGCTTGCCATCACCGACAAGGGGCGGACCGCCGCCGAACTGATGGTGTTCGCGCGGTACGTGATGTTCAGCGAGGTCTACTGGCATCACGCTGTCCGGGCGGCGACCGGAATGCTCCAACGCGCCATCTGGATCGTGCGGCCGTCCCTGACTCCCGAGAGCCTCGCCCGTACGGACGACCATCAGTTCGTGTCGTGGATCACGGCGGCAGCCGCAGGCACTGCCGCAGCGCCGTTGGTTGCCGGACTGTTCGGTGCACGACGCCATCTCTACAAACGCGTGGCCAGCTTCGACGCCCTGCATCGCCCGCAGGTCCACGCCGCCTTCGCGGGGCGCCCATACGGGCAGGTCGTGGCCGCCTGCGAACGGCTCGCGTCATCGCTCTCTTCCCGAACCGGCAGGCGGATCGAGCCGGATGCGCTGCTCATCGACGCTCCGCCGGCGGAGCGGGAGGTGGAGTTCCGGCTCCAGGTCCGCGAGCGGGCCGACCACGGCGCCGAGGCCGCGTGGCAGTGGCGGAAACTCGAAGACCTCTCGCCCGTCGTCCGCAGCCTGGCTCACGAACAGTTCGACAACCTGGTGAAGCGGGTGCGGGTGTTCGTCGCGGCCGACGTCGCCGAGGCCGTCCGCGGCTGCGGCAGCCTCGAGGATCTGCTCCTCGAGGCTGCCGAACCCGAAGGCCTGGGGCGGACCGCGTAAGACGCGTCACACGTGATCCTCGCGCGTTTTTCACGGAACCCTCAAAGCCCGGAGCGAAAGCGACGGGAACGGCTCCGCGGATCGGCAAGGGTCGCTCGCCGCCGCCACGCTTGATCCCCTCGCTCCCGCTCGGGGCTTCCTGGCGGAGTGACACCGCCGCAGGAACGCCTCAGGATCGCGCGTGACGCGTGGAAGACCCACGCGGTGGCGATGTGCCGGTGTCGCTGGCGGTCGCCAGCAGCGGCTCATACGCGTCCTCCAAGAGCCTCGCGTACGAGCCTCGCGCAACCGCCGCAAAGGCCCGACGCCGTGAGGCGTGGGGTGGATCATCACCCGATGCGACGTCCAGCGTGAGTCGCCCGCGGCCTCACGGCCGATCGGCTTTCACGTGTGCGATGCACTCGAGCGCGAGGATCACGCGGGAACCGTACTACTTCACCGGGCCGCCAGGGAGTTTGCCTTCCTCGATCAGCTTGCCGAAGGTCGGTGCGTCCGGTTTCGACGGATCGCTCGACAGGCCCGCGACCTCCTGCAACGCCGCCTTGATCTTCTCGACGTTCTTGGCGTCTTCCTTCTTGTCGAGCCTCTCCGCAAGAGCATGGCCGTAGGCGTTTCGCTCCTTCTTGCTCGCCGGCAGATGGCAGACGTTGCACTTGGCCTCGTCGACGGCGGCCGCCAAAGGCGTGCCCTCCTTGACGTACATGGCCTTGAACTCGTCGGCAAACTGCTTGATGGCAAAGGCTTCGCGGGTCAAACCGCCCGCCGCGACCGTCAGGCCGAGGACCGCGAGGCACGCATATCGAAAATCGCGGATCATCACTGCACTCCGGAGGGATCATGCCGCAGGGCAGCCCGATGGCCGCGCTGCACGTTCGCCCCCACTAGACAAGGATGCTTCGGCAGCGTCAAGCAGCCGGATGGGCGAAAGGCCGGGGCCACACGACGGTTCAGCCGCCCGAACCCGCCCAACTGGCCGGGTCGGGGCGTGAGCCGGGAAGCTGCTGGTGAAACAGCGGCGGGACCACGTCTCGGACCGGCTCGTCGATCCGTTCGGTCGATGCCTCGATGCGACGAAAGGCACCGCCTCCTTCGTAGCGGCTCCGGCGGTCGATCCATTGGCAGGCCGTCCGGTAGGCGTCGATGTCAGCGTTGCCATGCTGCTCGATGAAAGGCCGGCCGGCGTCGACGATGATCCTGCTGTCCACGGCGCGAACCCGGAGCCGCACCGGCACCGGCCACTCCGCTGAGTCCCCAAGTGAGACCACGCCTGCCCCACAGGCGACCTCCACACGGTCGAGGTCGCACGCGATGTCGAGCGGTTCCGCCCGCGTCCCCTGGGCGAAGACGAGCCACCGCGGCGACACAAGCGCCCCGTCGTGCCAGCGAAGCGTCACCCGGCCTGCGCCGGCGGCGTGCGCGTCGAGGAAGACGGCGTCTCCGGCCGCCCGGGTGCGGTCGAGGACGATCGTGCTCGAACTCGGAACACCCGGATCCGACGCCACCGTCACGAACGCAGGCAGCTCCCCTGCCACGGGCCCCGGTGTCACGGGGTTTCCCGGCATCGCGAGCGTCACGTCATCGCACGTGAGCCTCCCGGAACGGATGCCAAAGAGGACCGGGCGGGCTGCGGTGTCGGTCGCGCCGGCAAGCCGCAGAGACACCCCTCGGACAACCAGTGTGCCGTCGCCCACGTCGCAGGCCACCGGCGATCCCTCGGGCGTCGAGGCTCGCATGCCGCTGAACTCCACCACGGGACGCCGCCCAAGCGCCGGCCGGATGGTGATGTATCGCCCCGCGATCCCGAACGCCTCCTCGCGCCGCACGCCGTCATATGCCAGCTCGATGGTGCCGCCATCAGCGACACGTCGCACCGCTTCCGCCAGCGACGCCACCTCCCCGGGCTCGGGCGACCCCGTCACCACGGTGATCAGGCTCGCCGACGCGTCGCCCTCATGCACGAGGGGTGCCGTCACCGTGGCCCGCCGATCCCACGCCGAAACGGCCCACATGGCCGCGACCATCGCGAGCAGTCCGGCGACCGGAACAAGCCACGGCAGCGAGCCCACGCCGATCGACTTGGCCGGCACGACCGCGGTGGCGAGCGGGCGGGGCGGCGAGGCGATGTGCAACCCCTGATCATCGGCAAACGCCGCCAGATCAGCGACGAGCACCGCCGGTCTCTGATAGCGGTCGAGGGGATCCTTCGCCATGAGTCGGGTGACGATCTCCGCGAATCGGCGGGGTACGTCGGGTCGGATCTCATCGAGTGCCGGTGGTGCCTGCTGTTGGTGCTGCAGGAGTTTCTGAACCATCGTGCCGTCTGCGAACGGAGGCCGGCCGGTGAGCATGAAGAAGATCGTGCAGCCCAACGAGTAGAGGTCGCTTCGGACATCGGCGGCCCGTGGATCGCGGGCCTGCTCGGGCGAGATGTAGTCGAATGTGCCGAGGGTCATGCCGCTCACGGTCAGGTCCCGATCGTCGGCGAGATGCGGCAGTCGGGCCAGCCCCATGTCGACGATGCGGGCTCGGCCCGACGGCGTGATCATGATGTTGGAGGGCTTGATGTCACGGTGCACGACGTCGCGCTCCGACGCGTGCTCAAGAGCATCTGCCACCTGAATCGCAACGTCGACGGTGCGGGCCAGGTCAAATGGCCCCTCCGTTCGGATCACGTCCCGCAGGTTCGTTCCCTCGATGAACTCGAAGACGATGAAGTGCCAGCCGTTCTCGCTGCCCACGGCATGGACGCGACCGATGTTCTCGTGGTCAAGTCGCGCGGCCGACTGGGCCTCATTGCGAAACCGCTTGAGCATCTCCTCGTCGTCGGCCTGCCGTCCGGCCAAAACCTTCACGGCCACGGTGCGATCGAGGGTGGTGTCGAGGGCGCGAAAGACCGCCCCCATGCCTCCGCCCCCGATGAACTCGTCCAGCCTGTAGGGGCCGAGCATCGTGCCGTGGAGCACCCGACCGATTTCGCCGGTCGTCGCCGGCCCGCCGGCGATCGGACCGGTGGCTGTGCCGCTCCATGATGCGGCCGATTCGCCGCGAGAGATCACCGTGGCATCGTCGATGGCGCCGACAGGCAGCGGTGCGGGGAGCGATGCCGAGCCGTTGGACTGGTCGGGTTCCGACATGCATTCGACCCTAACACCGCCGTCGGCGACGGGTCAAACAGCCGGATCTACCGGGCGAGGCCGCGGGCAGCCGTCGCGCATGAAAAACCCCGGCCCTCGCAGGTGCGAGGGCCGGGGCTCGTATCGTTTTCGGATTCGTCGGGCTGGGCTCAGCCGGCGATGCGGGCGAGGGCCTTCTTCTTCCGACGCTTCATCCAGTCGAGGCCGGCCAGGG
>JAGWWA010000062.1 GCA_018970605.1 Planctomycetota bacterium
CAGGTGATCGCCGAGTTCGGCACGGCCGATACCGCGATCGTGATCGATGGCCGGGGCGTCTTCCGGCTCGCCGACTTCCTGCCGCTTCCCTTCGGTGCCGACACGCTCAAGAAGCACGACGGCATCACGGGCTGACGTCGAGCGATCCGAGGGTCCGGTCGTTCCGCAGGGTGAGCCGACCATTCGCAAACCCGGGTAGCGCTCGCGGCTTGCCTCCTCGAGGGGTTGACGTGGAATCCACATCCAGCCCGACCATCTCCAGCCGTTGCTTCAGAACCGGCCTTTCACCTGGCACGTGCTTGCCGACGGTTGGTTGTCCGCCCTAATCTTTGTGGAAGGTTTTTCGTGCGTCGCCGAGCGTGCTGAGGATGTTGCTTTATGCGAATCGTGCTTCTCTGCATAGGTTTCGTGCTTGTTGGCATGGCCTGTTTCACGCCTAGCACGGCTGCGCAGGACGCCGCGTTGGTCCTGGTCAATAATCTTCCCGGACAAAACTCTTACGGCGGGTGGAACGATTGGCCGTACGGGTCTGCACAGCTTTCTCGTTCAAGCAACTACGCCGCCCAGCTCTTCACTTCGGGAGGGAGCAGTTACCCCAACCAGTCATTGACGGTGACTCTGTGGTCGCAAACGCTTTCGGGCACGGCCGCCATGCCTCTTCGCATCTACACGGGAGATTCGAACGCCCCGGGCTTTGACCCCGGAAACCCGGCAAGCAATCTGGTGACACCGTTGAGCTTTCAGGGTGCGTTCAACATAGCCGACGGAACCCCTGTGGCCTCACCGTCCACGTCGAATGCCTATTTAAATCGGTATGAGTCCGTTTCCGCCGTCACCTTATCTGCCGGCACCAACTACTGGGTGGTAGCGCTTGGCCTTGACGGGTCGGACTTCGTCTGGGATTCCGGCACCAGTCAAGTTCCTGTGATCACTGCACCCCCCGGCACGACGTTCGGGAGTGGATTCGCATGGGGCAGCAATGCCCAGTGGGATGGGTCGAGCTGGCAGCCGTACAACTCCAGTCAAGCGCTCATGATGGAGGTCCAGGTCGTGCCGGAACCCTCCAGCGCGGCTTCTGCTTTGCTGATCATGACAGCCGCGGGAGCGCTGTGGCGTTTGGGAAATCCGGGACGGCAACGACCGGTGGCAAGTAAAAATCGATCCCGCCCTGATGTTGAACAGTTTCGGTTTGTCACGAGGCACGACGGCGTCACGGGCTGAGATCGAGGGCCACGAGCGACGCCGGAGCCGACCTCGACACACTCTCATCAGCACGCAACAGGAGCCGCCACCATGGCAGATGAGCACGAGGACCTTTCCCGTCGGACCGTATTGAAGCGCGCCGCGGCCGGCGGGGTCGGGTTGGTCGCCGGAACGATCCTCGCTGGCGACACCAGTGGGATCGCCAGCGCCGGGGTCGAACAGGTCGAGCACAAGGAAACGTGGCTCGCCGATCGCGCCTCCTGCGTGAGCGGCAACCGGCTCCTAGAGACCGGCCCCGACGGAGCGACTCCAGTCTGCACGAAGGCCCGTGCGATCTACCGTCCCCGCTCGGCCCGGGAGATCGCCGACCTCGTGTGCTCCCTGCCGACAGGGACGCCCATCGCCACCGTGTGCGGGGGCCACGAGTCCTCGAACGCCGCCACCGTCGCCAGCCGCGATGCGATCATCCTCGACATGGCGCATCTGAAGGCGATCGAGTTCGCGGAAGAAGGGGGCGAGACGCTCGTCACCGTGGGGGCGGGCGTCGTCTTCCGGGAACTCGTGGAAGCGGTCAAAGACCGGCAAGGCGCACTGCCGGTGGGGACCGGTCCGGGCGTCGGGGTCGTGGGGTATGTCGTCAACGGTGGATTGAGCGGCTATTTTTCTCGACGGCTCGGCCTCCTCGGGCAACGGGTGGTGCGACTGACCATCGTGACGGCGGCGGGTGAGATCCGCGTGCTCACTCCCAACGACGAGCTCTTCACCGCGATGCTTGGGGCCGGGAGCGCCTTGGGAATCGTCGCCGACCTCACGCTGCGCATGGCGCCGGAGAGCGTCGTCCGGGGGGCGGAGCAGCGGGTCGTGGCCTTCGAGACGCGGGACCAGGCGGTGGCCTTCGCACGAGAGGCACTCCGCATCCAGAGGGATGACATCCTCTCGGACGAATCGGTGTCGATGGAACTGGTGGTCACGGGGACGAAGGCCTTGGTGGCCACATACGTCTTCTACGACACGTTCCACGGGATCGCCGCCGAGTACGTCAGGCCGCTCGAGGATCTCGCCGCGCGATTGAAGCTCCCGGTCGTGGCGGCGTCGCACTGGGACTCGTGGTACGAAACGGCGGCCGCCCTCTGGCCGGTGATCACCGCCATGAAGGGAAGTCCGCTCGCCATGTTGCAGCACTGCGTGGGCACGAAGGGCCCGCCTGCGGACGCGATCCTGGACTTTGTCTGCGACGTGATGGTCGCCGAGGCGCCGCTCGACGAGGCGACCATGTCGATCGTGGAGATCCGCACGCTCGGCGGGGCGGCGATGGCGATGCAGGCGATTCCCAGCGGCAACTGCCGTCACCGTTTCTTCGTCGACCTCATCACCCTCTACGACGCCAAGGACAAGACGACGGCCGAGCGCCGGGAGATCGCCGACCGCACCAGGCGCGTCATCGATTCGGCGCGAGCGGTGGACGGCCTGTCGGTCGACTTCAGCGGGACGCACTCCCAGCCCGACGACCCGGGGTCGGCAGTGTCGCCGGCGGTGATCTTCGGGACGGAGTCCATGGCGGAAGCGATCAGGGGGCTGAAGGCAAAGTTCGATCCCGACAACCGGTTCCGGTTCCATCCATTCGCGAAGTTCCTGTGATGCCGACGCGCTCTCCCGGAGTGGAAGGCGGGCGTCGGCGAACGGGGGAGGAGGGCACGATGTCGGACGACCTGGCTCGGTTCGCCGCGGCCTATGCGGCAGGGTCGATCCGCGTGGTCGATCTGACGCAGGTGCTGTCGGAGGACTTTCCGACCCTCGTCCTGCCGGCGGCGTACGGTCAGGTCTGGCCGTTCCGGCTGGAGCGGATCTCCCGCTACGACGAGGCTGGGCCAGGCTGGTACTGGAACAACTTCTCCTGCGGCGAACATGCGGGCACCCATTTCGACGCCCCCGCCCACTGGATCACCGGTCGCGATCTTCCACGGAACACCGTCGACACGATCGATGTCGGCAGTTTCATCGCCCCGGCCGTCGTCGTCGATGCGAGCGCCGAGGTCGCGGCCGATGACGATTGGCTCCTCACCGTCGACTTCCTCCGGGCGTGGGAAGACCGCCATGGCCGCATCCCCGCGAGGGCCTGGCTCGCGTTCCGGACGGACTGGTCGAAGCGGCTTCCCGATGCGGCGTCGTTTTTGAACATGAAGGACGACGGCGCCCATACGCCGGGGCCCACGCAGGAGGCGGTGAACTGGCTGATCCACGAGCGTGACGTGCTCGGATTCGCGGCGGAAACCATCAACACCGATGCCGGTCAGTCGTACCGCTGGCCGCTTCCCTATCCCTGCCACACGCTGATGCACGGCGCAGGACGAGTCGGGCTGCAGTGCCTCTCGAACCTCGATCGACTCCCGGCGACCGGCGCGATGATCATCGCGGCGCCGCTCAAGATCCGTGAGGGCTCCGGCAGTCCCCTCCGCGTGCTGGCACTCTGCCCGGCCTGATACCGGTCACACGTCAACCCTGCACGTCCGTCGCAGGTTCGCAGCCGTCCGCCAAGGCAGTCCAAGGGCACACCGACATCCGTCGCATGGGCCGCGTCGACGGCATGGGTCTGACCGTGATGCCGTAGACCGAAGGGAATCAACACCGTTCCACCTCCGCCGATTCCGCAAGCCGCACGACGGCTTCACCGGCTGAGGTCGAGGGCCACGAGCGTGTGGTCGTTCCGCAGGATGAGCCGGCCGTTCGCGAGCGCCGGCAGGGCCCGCAGCGGCCCGCCGCGGACGTCGCCCGCCAAGGGCCGCGATCGCGCGAGCACGTCGAGCCGCGATGCATCGGGCCGCACCAAGAGCAGCTCGCCGTCGGTCTTCACAATGATGATCTTGCCGTCGGCGACGAGCAGCGTCCCGTAGCCGAATCCCTCCTCGCGCCACCGCACCTTCCCCGTGGCGGGATCGAGGCAGACGACACTCGCCGGCGGCACGTCGTCACGACCATCGATGGCATAGAGACTGCCCGCGAAGAGCACCGGCGTGGCGTACTGCGAGGCGAGCGTGTCGGCGGCCTGCCAGCGCGGCGTCACGCCTCGCGCATCAAACGAGGCACAGATGCTGCCGATCCCGTAGGACGCGGTCACCAGAAACTCGGCATCCCCGAGAAGAACCGGCGACGCGGCGTTGACGGTCGGGCCCCGCTGGCCGAATGGAAACGACCAGCGGACGCTCCCGTCGGCTGGGTCGAGAAGCAGGCAGGAGAGCCGCGTCACCACGAGCACCTGCTCGACGCCCCCCACGGTCACCACCACCGGCGCCGAATAACTCGCCGCCTCGCGGGTCGCCGTCCAGAGCGTCTCGCCCGTCGCGAGGTCGAAGGCCACGATGCCGGCATCGCCCTTGCGGCCGCCCACGTTCACGATCACGCGGCCTGCGACCACGAGCGGCGTGGAGCCGGCCCCAAAGTAGCCCTCTTGCGCATCGTAGTCGCGATGCGTCAACCGCTCCCAGAGGCGCCGCCCGCTCCCAGCGTCGATGCAGGCGAGCACTCCCTGGGCTCCAAACACGACGACCTTTCCGTCATGCACGACCGGCGCGCAGAGCGGCCCATCGCTGCCGCCCACCTGCGGCACGAACGAGGTGGCGTGGCCATCCCGCCAGAGCGTCTCGCCCGTGGTCGCGTCGATCGCCTCGAGCACCTCGCGGTCACCGATGCGATGAAAGAGAAACGTGCGGCTCCGCACGACGGCCACGCCCGCCACCCCGGCGCCGACATCCCGCTTCCAGACCTGCCGCGGCCCGGCCTCCGGCCAGGCATCGGCCAGTCGTTCGTCGGCGGCAGCCGCGCCATTCCGCGCCGGCCCCAGGATCTGCGGCCAGTCGCCGCCGCTCGCGACCGCAGAGAGAGCGAGCCAGAGCAGCACGGTGCTCGTTTCACGGGGTGCAACGATCGCTGACCGCCGGGACCCCTTTTTCGGCACCGCGTGATCCCCTCGCTTCCGCTCGGGGCTTGCTGGGTGAAACGCCGGCGGGCTGCTCACTGTGGCCGGTTCCGCTGGCGGAAATACTTGAGGCCCGGCACGAAGAAGCAGGCGCCGCTCACGAGCCCGAAAATCACGTGCTGCCACTCGGGCACGAGGCACATCACGAGTGCCGTGGCGAACAGCGCGGCAGCCTGCACGTAGAACGCGCCCGAAAGAATGCCCGCCTTCACGAAGAACACGAGCCCGGCGAAGAGGGCGAGCACCGGGGAGAGCGTGAGCACGGGCAGCCCGAGGAGCTGCTCGATCGCGAACAGGAGCGAGCTGGCGATCATGCTGCCGCCCCAGACGTGCGCGACCTGCCGCTCGACCGCCGTGACCGGCCCGTTGCGATGCCGCAGGGCCCAGAAGATCGGCGCCCAGAGCGCGAGACCGCCCCCCCAGAGCACGACGTACGGCCAGCGGCTGGAGAGACCCTGCCAGGCGAGCACGTCGGTGATGCAGCACAGCGCCAGCACCACCACCGAGTGCCACATCCAGAGGAGCCCCCAGTTTTCGAGGACGACGGCGTGGTGCGTCTCGCGGAACAGCCTCGCCACCACGTCGGCCAGCCCACCCGTGCGGGCGGCGATCGGCTCGCCCGCAAGCGCGGCCCGCAGGTCGGCAGCGAGGGCGGCGGCCGACGCGTAGCGGAGGTCTTGCGGCTTCTGCAGGCTCTTGAGCGCGATCATCTCGAGATCGCGGTCTGCCGCCGGGCTGACCGACCGCGGGACGGGCGGGTCGGCCTCGAGCACAGCCAGCAGCGTGTCCATCGGCGTGGACGCCTGAAACGGCGGCCGACCGCAGATCGTCTGATACAGGATCGCGCCCAGGCTCCACACGTCGCTCGCCGGGCCCACGTCACCGCGGCTGCCGGCGGCCTGTTCGGGCGACATGTAGCACGGCGTGCCGAGAATGGCGCCGGTGTGCGTAACCGAATCGGAGTCCTCCAGCCGTTTGGCGAGGCCGAAGTCGGAGACGAGCGGCTCCCCGGCCGTGTCGATCAGGATGTTCGACGGCTTCAAATCGCGGTGGAGCACGCCGCGGTCGTGTGCGGCCTGCATCGCGTCGGCCACCTTCGCGAGCAGGGCGGCCGACTCGCGCGGCGGCAGCGGCCCGGCGGCGAGCCGCTTGGCGAGCGTGGTGCCCTCGATCAGCCGCATGCTGTAGAAGGGCAGGCCGTCGTGCTCGCCGACCTCGAAGATCGGCACGATGCCAGGGTGGTCGAGCCGCGCGGCGGCTTCGGCCTCGCTCCGAAACCTCGCGAGGTCGGCTGGGCTGGCGAGGTCGCGACGGAGCAGCATCTTCACCGCCACCGCCCGGCCGAGGCTCCGCTGCACGGCACGGTACACGATGCCCATGCCGCCGCGACCGATCTCCTCTTCGAGTTCGTAGTCGCCGAACACCGCGGGCAGAGGCGTCACCCCGGGCACGAACATGCCGGGCCGCGACACCGGCACGGCCGGGCCGCTGAGACCGCTTGTCAGCGTCGCCCGCGGATCGCCATGCCGAGGCCTCGCGGCCATGCCGGGTGGCAGCATGATCGTCGACTCGTCGGCCACCGCGTCGGCCATCGACATCGTCGCGAACAGTTCACGGAGCTGGCCGGCGAGATCGGGATGCTCGGCCGCCATGGCGTCGAGTCGGCGCTGGGCTTCGGGACCAACGCACTCGGAGAGCTCCTCGACGAGCTGCGCGAGAACCTCCTCCCGCTCGGGGGCGAGGTGGGCGTCGATGGCGCGAGATCGGGTCGGCATGGGCTGGCGATGAAACGCGGGACGAGACCCCGGAGGATGATAGGCACGGCCCGACGATGGATGAGGCCTCAGGACGCGTCCGTGCCCCCGTCGAGAAGGCCCCGGAGCCGCCGCATGGCCCGCAGATACCGCATCCCGGCGGCGGGCTTTGACAGGCCGAGCACCTCGGCCGCCTCCGCCGTGGAGAGATGCTCGAAGTGGCGAAGCAGCACGATCTGGCGATCACCGTCGTCGAGCAAATCGACCGCCGCCGCAAACCGCCGTTCCAGTTCGTGCCAGGTCGCCGCCGCGGCCGGAGTCAGTTCCCGATCAGCGATGCCGACGAGCCCGTCGGCAGAGGAGCCCTCGCCGTCGTGGGCCACCAGCGGCACCTCCCGGTCGAGGCTGCGCGTGGCCGCCACGCGATGGCGTCGGTGCGCATCGATGAGCCGATCGCGGGCCATGTGCCGTAGCCAGAGTCGAAACGGCATCGTGGGGTTGGCGAGATAGTCGGTCAGCCGCCTGTTCGCCTCGATCATCACGTCTTGCACGATGTCGCTGGCATCGACCCGCCGCTCGATCACGCGGTCCATCCGGGTGTCGATCATGCGGCGGATCGCGGCGCGATGTCGCTCGAGGAGCCGGTTGACCGCATCGGCGTCGCCATCGCGAACTCGGTCGAGCAGCACCAGCGTGACCGGGGGAAGGTCGCCAGCCGGCGGCGAACCGCCTTCCTGGCCATCCGAGCCGGTCGTAGAGGGCTGGTGTGTCACGCCTCCTATCCTACCAACGTGTCGGCCCTGCCGGTGGTGACGATCGTGGCGGCTGCGGAGGCTTTTTCGGGCGACAGTTGTGGGATTTTGGGCGTCCCGATTTTTTGCCCCGGCCCTTTTTGTGATCCATAATCGCGAGCGGTCAATGGATCGACCGCCGGCCGCCGCGACCATTCGCGGCATTTGCGAACGGATGCCCACGTGCCAGTCGCCCGCCCCCTGCCGTCGCGCGGTCTCGGTCGGCTCATGCGTGCCGGCTGGCTGATCGCCGCGACGCTTGTCGCATGGGGCATCGGCCCATGGGCCACCGCAGCCGAGTCGGCCGCCCGGGCACCGGTCGCGCCCGAACCGGCCGATCTGGCGATCGCGGCAGCCATCCCCCACGAGGATCTCGCAGCCCGCACCACGGCGCTTGTCCACGAGGGCCGCTGGTCCGACGTCGTGAGCATCTGCGAAACCGCCGCCCGCAAGGGCACGCTCGCCGCGGCGCTCCGCCATCAATACGATCTCGCCAAACTCCACTGCGACGTCGCCCGGCGGCACGCCGAGCCCGCCTTCCGCAACCAGCTCGCCGGCCTCTCCGAAACCGATGCGCGGCGGGTCTACGGAGAGGTGCTCGCCCGGATCGGCTCGCACCATGTTGACGCACCCGACTACGCCCGGCTTGTCAACCGCGGGATCAGGGCCGTTGACGTCGCCCTCGAAGAGCCGGCCTTCGCGGCGGCCCACGCCGCGCAGGCCACGCCGGAGCGAACGGCCGTCTACCGCGAGCAGGTGACGCGGATCGTTGCGGGCCGCGGCGTCGGATCGCAGGAGGATGCCGAGGCGGTGGCGGCCTGGGTCGCCCGTGCCGCCCACTCGATCCTCGGCGTCGCCCCGGCCGTGACGCTCATGGAGATGAGCGCCGCCGCGGTCGGCGGGCTCGACGAGTATTCGGCCTTCCTCACCAACGGCCAACTCGACGACCTCTACGCCCAGATCGAGGGCAACTTCGTCGGGCTCGGCGTGGAGCTCAAGAGCGCCGCCGACGGCCTGCTCGTGGTCCACGTGATCCCCGGTAGCCCCGCGGAACGGTCGGGCATCCGCGCCGGCGACCACCTCGTGGGCGTGGGCGGACGGTCGCTCGCCGGCATGGGAGTGGATGAGGCCGCACACCTGCTCCAAGGCCCCGAGGGGTCGCTCGTCACGCTGGCGATCCTGCGGGCACCGGCTCCGGCTCGTGCCGTGACGGTGCGCCGCGAGCACGTCGAGGTGCCGAGCATCGAGGACGTGCGGATGCTCGACCCCACCGCCGGCATCGCCGCGCTCAAGCTCACCTCCTTCCAGAAGACGACCGCAGCCGAACTCGAAGCCACCCTGCGGCGACTCGAAGCGGCGGGCATGAGGTCGCTCGTGATCGACCTTCGCGGCAACCCGGGGGGCCTGCTGTCGGCGGCGGTGGACGTGGCCGACCTGTTCCTGGAACGGGGTCTGGTGGTGGCCACGCGGGGCCGCAGCCCGGACGAAGACTTCAACTACTCGGCCGGCCGCCCCGGCACCTGGCGGATGCCGCTGGTGGTGCTGATCGACGGCGACTCGGCAAGTTCCAGCGAGATCTTCGCCGGCGCGATCCGCGACCACGGCCGCGGCACGATCGTCGGAGCGCGGAGCTATGGGAAGGGTTCGATCCAGGGCATCTTCCCGCTCGACGCCGCGGGCGTTGGGATGCGGCTCACGACGGCGAAGTTCTTCTCCCCGCGAGGCCTCCCATACAGCGGGGTCGGCGTCGAGCCGGACGTCGCGGTCCACGCGACGGCCCGTCCCGTGGACGGGCAGGTGCCCGCCGCTTCCGGGGACGCGGCCTTGGCGGCGGCCACCGAGGTCGCCCGCCGCGCGGTTCCCCGGCCGGCCGCCCGTCCGTCGGGGCGGTCCACCGCTGCCCGCTGAACAAGCCCCGGCTGCCGGTGGCCGCGACTTGAACACGGCTCGCTCGGCCGATAGTCTGGCACTCGGCTTGAAACGTGGTCCGTCGCTGAACTTCTTCTGGCTGCGAAGGACCAGACCTGATCCTGAGGTTTCGCGTGTGAGCGGACACGCGTGACCCCGATCCTCTATTGTGTTTCGGCGTCGCCAGACCCCAGCCAGATCCCACCCGACCGTTCATCACCCATCCCCTCAGAAGGACTTCTCATGACCACCGCCCGCTCGAGCGCCATCGCCGCCATCAACAGCTACAAGGCCAACGGCCAGGCCTGGAACTTTCGCGAGACGCCCACCAGCGAGATCTTCGGCGCCAACGTGTTCAGCGACGCGGTGATGAAGGACCGCCTGCCCAAGAGCGTCTACAAGGCGCTCCAGGCCACGATCAAGCAGGGAAAGCCGATCGATCCGGGCATCGCCGACGCCGTCGCCCTGGCAATGAAGGACTGGGCGATCGAGAAGGGCGCCACCCACTACGCCCACGTCTTCTATCCACTCACCGGGCTCACCGCCGAGAAGCACGACAGCTTCCTCACGCCGACCGGCGACGGTGACGCGATCGCGGAGTTTTCCGGCAAGGAGCTGATCCAGGGCGAGCCCGACGCGTCGAGTTTCCCGTCGGGCGGCCTTCGCGCCACGTTCGAGGCCCGCGGCTACACCGCGTGGGACCCGACGAGCCCGGCCTACATCCTCGACAACCCCAACGGCACCACGCTCTGCATCCCGACCGCCTTCTGCTCGTGGACGGGCGAGGCGCTCGACAAGAAGACGCCGCTGCTGCGAAGCATGCAGGCGGTCGACAAGCAGGCCCGTCGCGTGCTGGCGCTCTTCGGCCACAAGGACGTGGGCCAGGTCACCGCCTCCGCCGGCCCCGAGCAGGAGTACTTCCTGATCGACCGCAACTTCTTCTTCGCCCGGCCCGACCTGACGATGACCGGTCGCACGCTCTTCGGTGCCAAGCCCCCGAAGGGCCAGGAGTTCGAGGATCAGTACTTCGGCGCGATCCCCGAGCGGGTGCTCGCCTGCATGATGGACGGCGAGCGCGAGCTCTACAAGCTCGGCGTGCCGGTGAAGACCCGGCACAACGAGGTGGCCCCCAGCCAGTATGAGATCGCCCCGATCTACGAAAACGCCAACATCGCCACCGACCACCAGCAGGCGATCATGCAGACGCTGACGCGGGTCGCCCAGAAGTATGGCATGGCCTGCCTGCTGCACGAGAAGCCCTTCGCGGGCATCAACGGCTCGGGCAAGCACGTCAACTGGTCGCTCGGCTGCAAGCTCGGCAACCTCCTCGAGCCCGGCGAGACGCCGCACGCCAACATGCAGTTCCTCGTGTTCTGCGCCGCAGTGATCCGCGCAGTCCACAAGCACGGCGACATGCTCCGCGCGGTGGTGGCCTCCAGCGGCAACGACCACCGGCTCGGCGCCAACGAGGCGCCCCCGGCGATCATCTCGATCTTCTTGGGCGAACAGCTCGCCGACGTGTTCGAGCAGATCGAGAAGGGCAAGGCGACAAGTTCGAAGAGCACCGGCACGCTCACGGTCGGCGTCGACACGCTGCCGCCGCTTCCAAAGCACGCCGGCGACCGCAACCGCACCAGCCCGTTCGCCTTCACCGGCAACAAGTTCGAGTTCCGTGCCGTGGGATCCAGCCAGTCGATCGCCGGTCCGCTCGTGGCCCTCAACACGATCATGGCGGAGAGCCTCGACTACATCGCCACCGAGCTGGAAAAGGCCACGGGCGGCGACCAGTCGAAGCTCGCCGGCGCCGTCGAGAAGCTGCTCCAGAAGATCATCTCCGAGCACAAGGCGGTGATTTTCAACGGCAACGGCTACTCGCAGGAATGGCACGAGGAGGCCGCGAAGCGGGGCCTGCCCAACCATCGGGCGACCCCCGAGGCCCTCGACCAGCTCGTGGCCCCGAAGAACCTGGAGATTTTCGAGAAGTACGGGGTGCTCTCGAAGCGGGAGATGCAGAGCCGCTATGAGATCTACATGGAGCGGTACTGCAAGGACATCAACACCGAGGCGCAGGCCGCGCTGCAGATTGCCAAGACGATGATCCTCCCGGCGGGATACCGCTACCAGGGCGAACTGGTGGACATCGCCACCAAGCTCAAGGGCCTGGGCAACGCGCCCCACATGGGCACCCTCGACAAGCTCACGAAGCTGGTCGGCGAGTTCGAGGGGCGGATCGACGCGCTCGAGAAGGCGCTCGGCCACCACGGCGGCGGCGACCTGCGTTCCGAAGTGCAGCACTTCTACGGAAGCGTGATCCCGGCGATGGTGTCGCTGCGGGAGACGGCGGACCAGATCGAAGTCCTGCTGCCGGACGACCTCTGGCCGCTGCCGACCTACCGCGAGATGCTGTTCATCAAGTGATCAACGACGACCTCGTGCAGGCGATCGCGGCGGAATGCGATCGCCTCGGGCTCGTCGTTCCGCCTGAAGCCATGCAGAGGCTGGCCGCGTATGCGGCCAGCCTCTGGTCATGGAATGAGCGGCTGAATCTCACGCGGCACGTCGATGCCGAAGCGTTTGTCTCCCGCGACGTCGCCGACGCCGCGGCGATCGCCCCGCACCTGGCCCACGGCGAACGGGTGCTCGACGTCGGCACGGGGGGTGGCGTGCCGGGAGTGATCCTTGCAATCCTACGGCCCGACCTGCGGGTCGAACTCTGCGACAGCGTGGCCAAGAAGGCCCGGGCGGTGGGCGAGATCGTCCGCGAGGCGGGCCTCGCGATCCCCGTGCATGCAGACTCGGCCCAGGCGATCGTCGCCAAGCGACCGTCCGGGCCCGGCCGCTTCGACACGCTCGTCGTCCGCGCCGTCGCGCCGCTCGGCAAACTCCTCGGCTGGTTCGAGCCGATCGCCGGCAGCTACGGCCGCCTGCTCGTGGTGAAGGGACCACGGTGGGAAGAGGAGCGAGACGACGCCCGCTTCCGCGGTCTGACGAAGCGGGTGACGATTCGCCGCCTCGCCTCGTGGCCGATCCGCGGCCGTGACCACGAAAGCGTCTTGCTCGAAATCGGCCCCCGCGCGACCTGAGCCGACGTCATCCGGGTTCGCAGTGAGCTCGCAGGATCGTCGCTCTCATGTGATTCAGGCAGACGGGTGCCTTGTCATGCCGACAACCCACGCTCCCGCGCCGGGCTTCCCGGCGGGGTGATCGCGTCGTCCGGTTTCCACAAAGCCCCGAGCGCGAGCGAGGGGATGCATGGTCCGCACACTGCAGGGCTTTGTGTGGCCACAGAATGCGATCCCCTCGCTCCCGCTCGGGGCTTCCTGATGGGGTCTGCGAAGCCCGGAATCGTGAAGCACCGCGAGCGTCCGGCGATGGGCACGGGCGGCCCCTCGCCTCACGGACGCCTCAAGATCAGAGGTTCATGCCGAGGTAGCCGCCGGCGGCGTCGCTGGCGGCCTGCTCGCGGGCGAGCCGCTCGAGAGCCCGGGAGAGGTCGCCCGCGGCGATGTAGCGGTCGAACTCGATCTCCACCGCGTGCTTCGCGGCCAGCCTGAGCCACTCGACAGCCGGCTGCGTGAGCCAATCGCAGGTTTCCTGGTCGAGGACGACGTCGAGATCGCTGCCGATCGTCCGGACATCGGCGTCGTCGGTGAGCAGCGTGCCTTCAAACCGAAACCGCACCCAGCCGACGGCGGGATCGTTGGTGAACCGGAAGGTGCATCCGCCGTCGCTCAGGTAGTAGGCGTTGCGGGTGCCGTGGGAGGCCACGGCCCGCTGCATCCGCTCGAGTCTGGCCCGGTAGACCGGCGAGGCGTCGAGCGGGACGTCGAACCGGGGCACGCTCCGCAGCGGCGTACACTCGAACGTGATCGCGACGGCTGGAGACGAGGAAGTGTCGCCCATGGTGGCTGCAGTGTATCGCGGACTGGCTCTGGTGGCAGCGGCCCTGGCCTGCACGGGGTGCGGTTGCGGCACCGCCGTGCCCGATCCACCCGCCGCCGTGGCTGCGCCGCTGGTGCGGGTCGCCGAGACCAGGCCGCTGATGGGCGTGGCCTGGACAATCACGGTCTACGCCCGCGACCGCGACTGCGGCGAGCAGGCGATCGCCGCGGGCTTTGCAGAGGCCGGGCGGCTCGAACGCATCCTCTCCGACTATGACCCAACGAGCGAGCTCTCGCGGCTCTCGGCCACCGCGCCGACACCAGACCCCATCGCGGTGAGCGACGACCTCTGGAACGTGCTCGCCCGGGCTGATGAGTTTTGCAGGCTTACCGACGGGGCGTTCGACATCACGGTCGGGCCGCTCACCACGCTCTGGCGGCAGTCGCGACGCTCAGGCCACCTGCCCCGACCCGACAAACTCGCGGCCGCCCAGGCCGCCGTCGGCGCGGAAGCCGTCGTCCTCGACCGTGAAGCCCGCATGGTGGCGCTGACGCGGCCCGGCATGCGGCTCGACCCGGGGGGCATCGGCATGGGCTACGCTGCCGACCGCGTGCTCGCGGTGCTCGCCGACCACGGCATCGCATCGGCCATGGTGGATGCATCGGGCGACGTGGCCGTGTCCGCCGCGCCCCCTGGAGCCGCCGGCTGGCGGATCGACGTAGCTCCGATGCCGGGCGAACGGGCCGGCGGGGTGGTCGTGCTGGAGAACGCCGCGATCACCACCTCGGGCGACGCGCGGCAGTTCGTCGCGATCGATGGCCGACGCTTCAGCCACATCGTCGATCCGGTCACGGGCCTCGGAGTCGCCGGCCCGGCGGCGGTGACGGTGATCGCCCCCGACTGCACGACGGCCGACGCGGTCGCGACGGCTGCGGGCGTGCTGGGCCACGACCGCGGTCCGGCCGTGATCGCCCGGTTTCCGGACGTCTCGGCGCGGTTCGTCTGGCAGGATGGGGAAACCGTTCGCGCGTTGGCCACGCCGGGCTGGCCTGGTCGCTGAGCAGCAGCTACCCCGGCTTTCCCAAACTCCCGCGACGTGGGCCGACTTTGACGATTGCTCCAAGTTTGCGGGCTGCTTCGTCCGATACCTGACGTGCTGCCGCTGCGCCTCGGTGCATGCGGTGCGGACACGGAGTCGGGGGGCGACGTGTCGGGAAGCCGCCGCTTTCACCAGCGGCGAAGTCCCCCCGGGCGCAGCGGCGGCATTTCGAGCAGGTTTCGACCACGAGACCGCCGGCACCGCCGGCGCCCGCCGTGCAACGACTCGCAAAACAGGTGTGGGTGGCCGTGACGAGCCTGACGCTCGTGGCGAGCGGCTGTGCGCCACGGCAGCCCTTCTACTTCTTCGAGGATGGCGACCTCTCGCACTACGTCGGCGCGATCCAGAAGCTCGAGTATCCCGACAGCGACCAGCCCCCGCTCGACGAGGCGGCCGGAGCCGTCGAGCCGCTGACCCTCTCGAACCCGAGTTTCGACAACATTTGGGAACTGTCGCTCGAGGAGGCGATCCGCACCTCGCTCGAGAACGGCAAGGTGCTCAGGAATCTCGGCGGCCGGTTCGCAAGCTTCGGCGGCCCCCGTCCACAGACCGGCGAGCCGGCCGTGTCGCTGCTCACGGCCCCTGGGCAGACGCCGACCATCTACGACCCGGCGATCACCGAGACCGAGCCGTTCCGCGGCGTCGAGGCGGCGCTGGCGCTGTTCGACGCCCAGCTCACCAGTTCGCTCACCTGGGAGCGGATCAACAGGCCGCAGAACTTCCAGCAGACGGTCGGCTTCGTGTTCCCGCAGAACCTCAAGGGCGACACCGGAAACTGGTCGACCGGTATCTCGAAGCGGACGGCGACCGGTGCCACGTGGGGCTTTGCCAACTCGACGCTCTACGACAACAACAACGTCCGATCCCGCGAAGTGCCGTCCACGTGGACGACCAACTACGACTTCTCGTTCAATCAGCCGCTCCTCCAGGGCGCCGGCGTCACCTACAACCGGATCGCCGGACCCGATCCGTTCGACAACCTCTACGGCCGGCCCCTGTTCCGCGGCGTGCTCCTCGCCCGCATCAACGCCGACATCTCGCTGGCCGACTTCGAGGCCGGTGTCCGCAACCTCATCAGCGACACCGAACAGTCGTACTGGGAACTCTACTTCGCCTACCGCAACCTCGAGGCCCGCAAGGCCGGCCGCGACAGTTCGCTGGAGGCATGGCGGAAGGTCCACGCACTCTACGTGGAGCAGTCGCGCGGCGGCGAAGCCGACAAGGAGGCCCAGGCCCGCGAGCAGTACTTTTTCTTCCGGAGCGAGGTGGAGCAGGCGCTCACCGATGTCTATCGCTGCGAGAACCGGCTGCGATACATGATGGGAATCTCGGCCAGCGACGGGCGGCTGATCCGCCCGGCCGACGAGCCGACGACGGCGCGGATCTCCTTCGACTGGCAGCAGTCGCTCGTCGAGGCCCTCTCCCGATCGGCGGAACTCCGCAAGCAGAAGTGGGTCATCAAGGAGCGTGAACTGGAACTGGTGGCTGCCAAGAACCTGATCCTGCCCCGGCTCGACATGGTGGGCCGCTACCGGTTCCTGGGCATGGGCCAGGAGCTGATCAACCAGAACTACAACCCCTACGAGTCGAACACCGTCGATCCGCTGCGTGGCACCGACGCCTACTCGACCCTGTTCAGCGGCCGGTTTCAGGAGTGGCAGGCGGGGGCCCAGTTCCAGATGCCCCTCGGCTTCCGCCGCGAACTGGCGACGGTTCGGCACTTCCAGCTGCAGCTCGCCCGTGAGCGGGCCCGGCTCCAGGACGAGGAACTCGAGGCCTCGCACGCCCTCGTCGAGGCGGTCCGCAACGTCGACACCAACTTCGCCCTCGCCCAGACCAACTTCAACCGTCGCGTCGCCGCCGAGCGACAGGTGGAGGCGGTGCAGGCCGCCTACGACGCCAACACCGTCACCCTCGATCAGCTGCTCGATGCCCAGCGGCGGCGGGCCGAGGCGGAGAGCTCCTATTACCGGTCGCTCGTCGACTACAACCGCTCGATCTCGCAGCTCCACTTCCGCAAGGGCTCGTTGCTCGAATACAACGGCGTGTTCCTCGCGGAGGGGCCGTGGCCGGGGAAGGCCTACTTCGACGCCCACCGCAGGGCCCGCCAGCGGGATGCGAGCCTCTACCTCGACTACCGCCACTCGCGGCCCGGCGTCTTCAGCCGCGGAGCGATCTCGCAGAACTTCGCCGAACTGGGGGCCGATGCACCCGCCCAGCAGCTCCCGGCTCGCGACCCGGCGACGCGGCCCGAGTCGGTGCCGGCCAACGCCCCCGCCGCCCCGGGCACGAAGCCCGAGCCGACGGCCCCCGAACTCCTGCCCACGCCCTCGGCCTGAAGACCTATGGGCTCCGTTCGCCGGTGGTCGCCCTGACGGACGGCGACGGCCGGAGCACCCACTGGGCATAGGGCGGTTCCGCCGCCGACACCTCGTCGATCTCGCTGCCGAGAACCACCTTCGCCGCGCCGCCGAGCGGAACGGCCGTCGGCCCGAAGGCCGGGCTGTCGCCGACGAGGGCGCCGTTGCGCAACCCCGTGGCGGCCACCGCCTGCAGCCGGCCGTCGCCGCCCACGATGACGAGGGGCAGGCCGCCGCGGTCGGCCAGCGCGGCACGCAGTCGAGGGGTGGCCTCGTCCGGATTCGCGGGGCGGATGATCCGGGCCACGTCACGGCGGGGAAGCTGTTTGACCTCACCGGCCACGTCGAGCAGCACGGTGTCAGCATCGATGCCAACGAGCCTGCCGCGGACATAGTCGCCGCCCGCCATCCGCACGACGTGGGTGGGGGGTGAGGCCTGCTGCAGTCGCGGGACGGTCAGCAGCCGCGCGAGCTTCTGCTTGAGGATCGGCCGGCCACCCGCCGACGAGAGTTCGATCGCCCGAATGCTGTCTCCGGGAATCGTACGGTCGCCACGATCGTCGAGCCTTACCCGGACGGTGCGTTCGTCGGCACCGAGCACCGAGCACGCAAACGATTCGCCCATCACGCAATGCACCGTCGCGGGCCCATTGGCGGCCATGCCGCCGAGCGACTGCTGCAGCGCCAGGGCGCGATCGAGCACGTCCTTGGCGGCCGCGCCGGCGAGATCGTCGCGGCCCCGGGCATCTCGGACGAGCGAGATCTCCTCGATGCCCCCCTCGCGACGCACGCCCAGCCTGACCGTCGAGCCGATCGGGCCGACGAGGAGCAGCTTGACGGCATCGGCCTGCGCCGCCGCGAGATCCACCGGCCTGCCGAAGGCCCCCTCCGCGATCGTCGCCACCGTGTCATCGACGCGGAGGCGACCGTCGCGGGCCGCCGGTCCGTCCGCGACCACGTCCACGACGTTCCGGTCGCCTGAGCGGCCCTGACGAGCCAGCGTGACACCCGGGCCGCCGATGACATCGAGCCCCCGGTAGTCGATCGATGCGGGATGATCCGGGTCGGCGAAGGCCACGGGTCGCGTGCCACCGAGCGGCTGCCAGCCCAC
>JAGWWA010000153.1 GCA_018970605.1 Planctomycetota bacterium
CGAGCGCGTCCTGGCGGTCGGCGAGCTTCTCAGCCTGGGCCGCATGCTCGTCGGGGGCCACGGCGGCCTTGGCCTGCTGGGCCACGCGGGTTTCTTCACGGAGATTCACCTCCTCCTCGAGGATCTTCATCGCCTCGAGAACCACCTCCGGCGGCACGCTCTCGCGAGGCGGCCCGCTTCCCTCGCCGCTGCCGCCCTGCGGCGGCGGCACGAGGTCGTCGGCGAGGCGATCGAACGTGTCCGACCAGAACTCCGCCTGCGCGATCGACATGCCCGCCTCCTTGAGGACGTCGTCGGAGAACTGGCGGAGGCTGCCGAGCGTGTCGAGTTCCTTCATCTCCTCCAGCACAGTGTGAAAGGCGGGCAGCTGCCGGCGGTCGAAGTAGGCCTGCAGGTCGTCCATCAGCGCCGACATGCGGTCGGTCTCGCGGAGCGACTGTTCGCGGACGTCGCCGAGCGCCCGCTTCACCGGCTCGGGTTGCCGGTCCGCCTTGCCGAAGGCCTCGGCCGCCATCGCCGCGATCCGACTGCCGATCTCTCCCTGCTCCCGGGAGGCGAGCTTGAGCCGCTTCACGAACGTGCTCCCCTCGAGCCGGGCCATCACCGCGGCGAGTTCGTCGGCCACCTTCGCAAACTCGGCGAGCAGATCCTCCTGCTTCGCGATCGCCTCGTCGAGCGCCTCGTCGGCGGCAGGCTCGCTCTCTTCGCCCGGCTCCTGGGGCGGGGCCACGCCGGCCTGCGTGGTGGGCAGGCCGAAACGGCCCGCTCCGCCGGGCTTGCCACCGCCCTGCTCCGCGTCCTTCGGCTGCTGCGACGACTCGATATCGACGACCTGCGGCAGCGGCGGCTTCGCGGGATCGCCCTCCTCGGCTGACTCGGGAGTGCCGCCAGCAGCCTGCTCCCGTTGCTCGCCGACCCGCGGCGATTCACCCTCCGGCTGCGCGGCCGAAGTCTCGCCAGGCTTCTGACCCGGCTTCGACTCCGACGCCTGCTCGCCGGGCCGTGGCTCGCCCGGCTTTCCGTCCCCCGGCTGCTGCTCGCCGGGCTTGCCCGGCGTCGGCTTGCCCGGCTTGCCGGAAGCCAGCCGTGCGCTCGCCGCCTGCGCGAGCAGGTCGGCCACGCCGGGCATCCGGCTCTCGGCGATCTCGGCGAGCGTCTGGATGTCTTCGGCCAACTGCTCGAGCGTGGTCGCCTCGAACTCCGGGTTCTTGAGCGCCTCACGAACGAGGTTCGCGCCTTCGTCCACGAGCCGATCGAGCCGCCGGGCGTTGGCCTCCTCGGCCGCGGCCTGCGCCTCGAGCCGAGCCCGGCTCTCCGGCGTGAGCAGCTGCTCGGCAGGCATTTTCCGCAGCTCCTTGTTGGTGGCGAGCAGGCCCATCTCGCGATCGCGGACCTCGCTTGCCTGCTGGCGGAACTGCTGGAGCCGGGTGTTGAGCACCAGCGCGTGCTCGGCCCGATCGACGACATACAGCACCAGCGGCGACGACACCGCCCGGCCTCGGCCCGGCATGTAATCCTCGGCGAAGGCCCGGATGGCGATCGGCTGCGGCCGAATGCCGAGGGCATCGGGGCAGAACGTGGCCGCGGCGTCGAGCGATTCCACGTCGCCGCCGCCTGCCTGCAGGATTCGCTCACCCTTTTCGAGCGCTGCCGCGTCGGTCGTCGTGCCGCTCGACGCGAACGAGTCGGCGAGCCCCTCCCATTCGAGGCCCACGCGGCGGATGCCGAAGTCGTCGCGGGCGGCGACCTTGAACTTGAGCGTGTCGGTCTCGAGGAGAATGCCCCGCGTCTGCGGCACGTCGAGCATCACGACCATCGGCGGCTCGTCGGCCCGCGCGGCGATGGTGAGCTCGAGCGGCGCGGCCGCCTCGAGGCCGTCGGCGTCACGCCACGAAAGCGAGACCTTCTCCTCGCCGTCCACAAGCCGTGCCGGCGCGCGAATCTCCTTGCCGGCGGGCGTCACGGCCGCGCCATCGACGGTCGCCGCCGCGAGGTCGCGGGTGGCGGTGGCGACGATCGACACGCTGCTCCCCTTCACCGGGGCGATCATGCCGCCGCGGATGTCCTGCCGCCGGCTACCTGGCCGCTGCAGATACTCGGGCAGCACCACCTCGGCCTCGAGGCCGGCGAGTTCCGGCCGGTGCACGGCCGCGAGCCGCACCCGCTGCCGGGCATCGCCGGCCGCGAGGGCGAGCGGGCTGTCGGCCACCTGCGGCGGCACGGTGAACACATAGTGCGCGCCGTCGCGGCGCGCGGCCAGGGGAGGCTGTCGACCGATGCGGAGCGAAGCGTCGTCGGGCCGCCACTGGCTGTCGTCGCGGAGTGCCACGCGGACCTCGGCCGACTCGCCGTGCGGCACCACCACCCGCTCTGGCAGCGGCGCCACGCGGGCGAAGGTGAACCGCTCGATCGCGGCAAAAGGGGCGGTGAGTCTGGCCCACGCATTGGCCGCTGCCGCAGGCGCGACCGCTGCAAGCGCGGCGCAGGCGGCGAGCGGCAACCCGGCAGCCACGGCCCAGCGGCCGAGCCGCGCTGGTGGCGTGGCCGCGGTGAAGTCCACCCGCCGCGACTGCTCGGCCACCTGGGCCACGGCGGCCTCGCACAGGGCCCGCGACCTCGCCTGGCCCGCCGCGCCGGTGCGGACGATGTCGATGATGCCGAGCAGTTCGTCCCCCACGGCGGGAAACCGCCGTTCGATCAGCCGTGCCACCTGCTCGAGCGACGCCAGGCCGAGCCCCCAGCGGCGGATCGCCAGTGGCACCGCGAGGCAGGCGGCGACGGCGGCGAGGAGCACGGCAAGCCGCACCACCGCGGGCGTCTCACCGAGCCGGTCGAAGATGAAGACGGCGAGGAACGCCAGCGCCACGCCGCAGACGGCAAGGCACACCGCCTCGAGAAACTTGATCCGGCGGACGCGAGCCCGAAACGCGGTCAGCTG
>JAGWWA010000154.1 GCA_018970605.1 Planctomycetota bacterium
CACTCGCGAGTCGGCCGTCAGGACGCTTACGTCGCTGGACGTCGTCCTCTGCCTGGTTCCGATCGGGCTGTTCGTATCGATCCTGACGCTCGTGTGATCTACGTCGTATTCCACACCCTTTCACAGTCGATCCTCAAATCTCGAAAGAAGTGATGCCATGATGGTGATTGCCAACGATCTTGCCGGTGAACTCGTCGCCCACCTCCCCGGTGTGGTGGTCGTGGATCCCCGGTTCGACGCCTACACGGCCCTCGCCGCCAGTGCACGGATGGGGAAGCTCGACCTGCACATGAGGTCGAGCGGTCACGCCGCCCTGAAGTTGGTCGATCGGATCCACGTTGACGCGTGGCTGATCGCCAGCGAGCTCGACGACATGTCGGGGGAGGATTTTGTGGGCCTTCTCCAGGCCCGCCGTGGCGACGCGAAGATCGCCATGGTCGATGAAGCAACCGCAGGTTCCCGGCGTTTTGCCCTCGCCGAGCAGGCTGGTCGTGAAGCCGGTGTCGACATGGTGTTGTCGGCACCGATCACGGTGGCTGATCTCGAGGAGCTGCTGGGCCTGCCGATCGAGGAGCGTCGCCTCCGGTTTCCGGCGGCACCTGGCCGCTCGTGGGCCGCGCTTCCGGTCAGCGTCGGTGCGGCGATGATTGCCATCGCGGTGCTGATGATCGGCTGAACGGCATCTGCCGTTCAGAGCGGATTCGAGACGAACGGGCCCCCGCGGCACCGCCTGAGGTGGTGTAGTGCTGCGATCTGGCCCGTCGTCTCGAACGCGTTTCTATAGACAGGGTCATGGAAGCCTTCGATGTCGATGGCTCCACGCCAGCCGCAGATGCGGAGCGTGTCGATGATGGCCCGCCAGTCGCTGTCGCCAAAGCCCGGCAGACGGTGCTGAACGAAGGGCACCCCGCCGCGAATGCCGTGTTCGCGGATCACGTGCCAGAGGATGTTCGCGTCCTTGCCGTGGATGTGCCAGATCCGGGAGTGGTATTTGCGGAGTTGTGGCAGCGGGTCGGCGAAACTGACCAGCTGGTGGCACGGCTCCCATTCCAGGCCGAGCACGGGGTTGTCGACGGCGGTGAAGATCGCGTCCCAGGCGTTCGGGGCATGGGCGATGTTCCAATCGCCGCTCTCCCACGTGCCCCGCTTTTCGCAGTTCTCGAAGGCGATCCGCACACCCCGATCGGCGGCGCGGCGGGCGAGCGGCCCGAAGACGCCGGCGAACGGCTCGTAGGATTCCGGCACCGGCCTGCCCGGGATCCGGCCCGCGAAGCCCGACACGATGTCGCAGCCGAACAGGGTGGCGGCGTCGATCAGCCGCTCCCAGTCACGGACCGTTTCTGGGCTCGTGAGCGGGTTGCCGTAGACGCCGATCGCGCTGATTCGCGGCGGCAGGCCGCCTGCTTGATCGGTGCGTGCGTCGAGCGTGCGGCGGACCGCCGTGGCGAGGGCCGCGACGTCGAAATCGCCGACCGTGCGGCCGAAGCTGATTTGGAACGTCTCGAAGCCGTGTGGGATCAACTGCCCGATCACGTCCGCCGTCCGCTGATGGGCGGGAACGAGCGTGCCGATGCGGATGTCGTCGTGGCCATGCATGGCGGATAGTGTAATCCGGCTTCTGGAGGAGTTTTGCGTGTCGTCGCGGGGCGTCAGGAAGCCCAATCGCGTGAACGACGAGGGCAGGCCCGCGTGAGATGCGGTACGACCCGCGTGAGACGCGGTACGATAGGCGTCGTGAACAAGGCCTTTTGCCGCGAGCCCGATGCGACCGCCCCGCCCCGTTGCCCGGGCTGCGGCGTGGTCGGCTCCGCCGTGACGGCGGCGACGGTCGCGGCCCACACGGCGACGCCGGAGGCGGTGTCGGAGCCGGCATATTTCTGTGGGACCGAAGCCTGCGGCGTCGCCTACTACGACCTGTTCGAGCGGTCGATCGCCGTCGGCGAGGCCCGCGACCTGTTTTGGCCCAAGGACCCGCAGGGAAGCCTGTGCGGTTGCCACGGGCTGACCGCGGATGACGTGGACGACGCCATCGACACCGGCGATCTCTCGGCGGTGCGACGCGTCGTTCAGGCGTCGGCTCGGGCCGATGCGGCCTGTGGTCTTCGCAGTTGCGACGGCCGGCCCTGTGCGGCCCGGGTGCAACGGTATTTCGTGCGGCGTCGGCAGGAGATTGGCGGCTGATGCGGCTGCTCAGTTGGAACATCCACAAGGGGATCGGTGGCCGCGATCGCCGCTACTCGCTGGAGCGGATCATCGCCTGCATCGAGGCCGAAAACCCGGACCTCGTCTGCCTGCAGGAGGTCGATCGCCACGTCCGCCGCAGCGACCACCACGACCAGCCGCGGCTCCTGGCCCGCTACTTCCGCTGCCATGCCGTGTTCCAGCCGACCGTCGCCGTGGCCCGGGGAGGCTACGGCAACCTCGTGCTCTCGCGGTGGCCGGTGTCGAGCCGGCATCGCATCACGCTGCGCCAGGGAACGCGAAAGCCCCGCGGGGCCCAGTTGCTCGTCGTCGACTCGCCCGAAGGCGCGTTGCATCTGGTGAACACCCACCTGGGGCTCGCTGAGCGGGAACGGCGCTGGCAGGTCAGCAGGCTGCTCGGGCACATGCTCTTCCGCTCGGCCGACCCGCACCCGACGCTGATCGTCGGCGACTTCAACGACTGGCGAAACACGCTCGCCGACGAGGTCCTCGCAGCGGGCGGCTTTCGCCAGGTGACGGCGCCGATCTCGCGATTTCGCACGTTTCCGGCCTGGCTGCCGATCGGGTCGCTCGACAAGGCCTTCGTGCGCGGGCCGATCGAGGTCCGTCATCCGCGCGTCGTCCGCACGAGCCTCGCCAAGACGGCCAGCGACCACCTCCCGCTCGTGGTGGACTTTCACCTACGGTGAGCCGTCGGCCAAAAACTTGCGAGGCGGCTTCAGGAACCCCC
>JAGWWA010000063.1 GCA_018970605.1 Planctomycetota bacterium
GCTCCGCGGATCGGCACGCGTCGTTCGCAGCCGCCACGCTTGATCCCCTCGCTCCCGCTCGGGGCTTCCTGGCGGAGTGACGCCGCCGCAGGAACGCCTCAGGATCACGTGTGACGCGTATGAGGCGGCTCACACGTGATGCTCGCGCGTGGATCAGGCTCGAGGCTGCCCGTGCCCATCGCCGGACGCTCGCTGCGGGCTCCGACCCTCCGCTCGCTGCACGCCGGCTGCGCTTCGCCATCCTGGCTTCGCGTGCCGCCGAGCCCGGCTCCTGGGCACGGGCAGCCCCGTCGCTGCCTCGTCTCGTAGCACAGGTTTTCAACCTGTGTGTCTTCCCGGCTCGCCTTGGGCTCGCGGCATCATCGCTTGCGCGTGCGATTCCGGAAGGGGAGCAGTCGGATCGGAGACACGCCCAGAAGCCGGTGAGACGTGTGGCCCGCATGAGGCGGTGCCTACGTGATCCCTGCACACGGGGTAGGATGGAATCGGCCACCGACGCGGTGAGACTTCCTGATGAACCACGCGTGTAAACCGTAGGTTGTGGAGCGATCAACGATGCACACCTCCGTAGCTCTATCGCGGCGCCGTCTCCTCGTGGCGGCGGGTGGCGCGGCTGCCATGATGCCGGCCTCCGGCAGCGCGGCGGCCGCCGATTCGCTCGCCGTGGCCCTGATCGGCTGCGGCAGCCAGGGGCGAAGTGTGGCGAGGGCGATGGCCCAGGTGCCTGGGGTCACGCTCGCGGCCGCCTGCGATCCCGACGAATCACGGCTCGAGAAGATCCGGGAGGAACTGGGTGTCGCCCGTGGCGAGACCGACCTGCGGCACGTCCTGGATGACCGCTCGATCGACGCGGTGATCGTGGCCACGCCCGACCACTGGCATGCGCCGGCCTCGATCCTCGCCTGCGACGCCGGCAAGCACGTCTACGTGGAGAAGCCGTGCAGCCACAACCTCCGCGAAGCGACGCTGCTTCTCGAAGCGGCCCGCCGCAAGGCCGTCGTCGTTCAGCACGGCACGCAGAGCCGCTCGAACCCGCTGATCGCCGAAGCCGTGGCGATGCTTCGCGAGGGCGTGGTCGGCGACCTCTTGGTCGCCAAGGCGTGGAACGTGCAGCGGCGGAAGTCGATCGGACACCACCAGCCCTCGCCGTCTCCCCCCGGCGTGGATTACGACCTCTGGGTCGGTCCCGCACCACTGGTGCCCTTTCAGGAGAACCGCTTCCATTACAACTGGCGGTGGTGGCACACCTTCGGCTGTGGTGACGTCGGCAACGACGGCACGCATGAACTCGACTGCGCCCGCTGGGGCCTCGGGGTCGATGCGTTTCCGACGCGGATCGCTGGGGTCGGCGGGAAGTACGCCTTCGACGACGACCAGGAGTTTCCCGATACGGCCACGCTCGCCTTCGAGTATCCGGGCGACGGCGGCGTGGGGCACCGTCGGCAGTTGGTCTTCGAGATGCGGCTGTGGTCCGGAAACTACCCGCACAACTGTGACAGCGGCGTGGAGTTTCACGGCACCGACGGCATGCTGTTCGTCAGCAAGCGGGGCAAACTGGAACTCCTCGACGGCAAGAACAAGCGCGTCGAGATCACGCCACGGGCGGAGCCGCTCGTGGCCGGGAGCCACCAAGCCGACTTCATCGCCGCGATCCGTGAGGGTCGACGTCCCCGGGCCGACATCGAGGAGGCGGTGCGTTCGGTGGCGCTCGTTCACCTCGGCAACATCGCTGTCCGGCTTCAGCGGTCGCTCCAGTTCGACCCGGCGACCGGCCGCATCACCGGCGACGACGAGGCGAACGAGCTGCTCGGCCGCACCTACCGCGACGGCCACTGGGCGGTGCCGGCAGGAACCTGACCCGGGCGAACCACGCTGGACACGGCCTGTGGGCCTGTTCACCCCACGCCAACCGAAGGCGCACGGGCTGGCAGTAGTTGCGCACCGTGTTGCAGCCGAAAAAGATCGGGCTTAGCCTCATCCGTATGGAGTCACCCGAGGTCACCATCCGTGATGTTGCAGCGCGTGCCGGCGTTTCGCCGGGCACGGCCAGCCGTGCACTGCGGGGGCACCCGCAGATCAGCGAGGCCTGCATCGCTCGTGTCCGCGACGCCGCCGAGGCACTCTCGTACAAGCCGCTTCGCGACCGGACCGGCCGGCGGCGACGGGCCCCACTGGCCGGCAAGCGGATCGCCATCGTCATGCTGGGGATCGATCGCACCCTGGCGAGCCTGCCGGCGGTGGCGGAGGCGATCCACGGGGCGGAGGAGGCATTGGCTGCCGCCGGCGCCCACCCGACCCTGATCGACGTGCCCGACCCGACCGATCCTCCGCGGGCGTTGCGTCGCGTCCGCTTCGACGGCATCCTCGCCAAGGCCGCGCTGCAGGGCGACATCGCCGATGCGATCGGCTCCAAGTTCCGCGGCGTGCTCGAGTCGAATGCCATGGTCTGGATGCTCGGCCGGCCGAGTGGCATGAGCGGCGATGCCGTCGGGCCCGATGATGCCGCCATGGGACAGATCGCGGCCGAGGCCCTCGTGGCTGCCGGCCACACGCGGCTCGCGGTCGTCAACCCGAAGGGCGACCATCAGATGTTCGCCAGGCGGCAGCAGTCGTTCGTGGCCGCCGCCGCCGAGGCCGGCGTGATCGCCACCTGCTTCGCCGCCACGCGAAGCCGCCCGCGGGCCTTCCCGCTCGAGCCGATCATGGACGTCGTCCAGGTGCAGCCACTGATCGATGCGCTGCTCCGCGAACGGCCAACCCCCACGGCGATCTTCTGCCCGGCCGACAGCATCGCCGCCCTCGTCTACCGGGCCTTGGCCTCGCGGGGCGTGAGGCCCGGCGAGGATATCGCCGTCGTGTCGTGCAACAACGAGCGGAGCCTGGTGGCGGGCCTCTGGCCGGCCCTCACCACCATCGACGCCCACCTCCGCCGTGTCGGCCAGCTCGCCGTCGAGCAGCTCACGCGACGGATCACCGGTGAGTTCGACGGCGCCGCGGTCAACATCACCGTCACGCCGACCCTCGTGCCCGAAGCGTCGCTGGCGCCCCGGCCTCAGGCCCGGCACGCCGAAGCCCACGCCTGACTTCCCTCCCAGTGTCACCGGAGCCGTCCATGTCTCACCCCACGCCTTCGACGCCCGCCACCTCATGGCGATCACGTCCCTGGAGTGGCGTCTTTCCGGCCACGCTCTGCCCGTTCCGCGACGACGAGTCGGTCGATGAAGAGGGGCTTCGCGGCTACATCCGCGAGGTGGCGATGGTGCCCGGCGTGGAGGGCGTGGTCTGCAACGGACACACCGGCGAGATCATGTCGTTGCGGCTCGCCGAGCGGGTCAGGGTGATGGAGATCGTGGCCGCCGCCGTCCGCGAGGCCAACGCGGCGACGGGTCGGGCCGTGAAGGCGATCACGGGCGTGTCGGCCGAGGGGAGCCACGAAGCGATCGATCATGCCATCGCCGCCCGAGAGGCGGGCGCCGACGCCATCCTGCTCATGCCGCCGCACCACTGGCTGCGGTTCGGCCGCTCGGCGGCCACCGCCGTCGGCTTCATCGACGACGTCGCCCAGGGGGGCGGTGTTCCGATCATCGTCCATCAGTACCCCGCATGGACGAAGGCCGGCTACACGCTCCCCGAGATGCTGGAGATGGTGAAGCTGCCCGAGGTCGTGATGATCAAGATGGGCACCCGCGACATGGCGCGGTGGCGGTGGGACTACGAGCAGCTCAAGGCGGCCGCGCCGCACGTCTCGATCACCACCTGCCACGATGAGTTCCTGCTGGCGTCGCTCCTGGAGGGTGCCGACGGCGCGCTGATCGGCTTCGCGGGCTTCGTGCCGGAACTGATGGTCGAAGTGGTGCACGCGGCGCTCGACGGCGATCTGGCGCGGGCCCGCAAGGCGGGCGACCTCGTCGCGCCGCTCGCGCGGATCGTCTACGCGTTCGGCGAGCCGGGATGCGGAGCCCATCAGCGGATGAAGGCGGCCCGCTGGCTGCTGGGAAGGTTCCCCAGCCCCACCTTCCGGCGTCCCGTCCGGCCACTGTCGGCCGACGACCTGGCCCGCATCCGCCAGGGGCTCGAGGCGGTGGGCATGAAGTGCCCGGTGAAGGCCGAAGCGGCACCCGCGGTGGTGCAGCCACGACGGCGGAGGTCGCAGGCCGTCACGGCCTGACACCGCCAGTTCGCCGATGAAGGGCCGCGCACTTCCGCCAGAGTCACGAACGTTCGCCGACGCGGTCACCGGCCGCATCGTGCGGCAGGTGACGACGCACCCGTCGATCCACCACCATCCCTTCTATTATCTCCCCGCCTACGACGACTCGATGCGCTGGCTCGCCTTGGTGTCGCACCGTGACGGACGTCCGGCGATCTTCGTGGAGGAACGGCCGAGCGGACGGCTCGTGCAGCTCACCGATCGCGGCGACCTCAACGAGTGGAGCGTGCACCCGTCGCACGACGGGCGGTGGATCTACTTCACCGCCGGCTGCGGGGCGTGGCGGGTGTCCACCGAGCCGGGCTTCCGGGAGGAGCAGCTCGCCGACTTCGGCGACGTGCCGATGATTCCGCCGGGCATGGTCGGCGACGCCATGGGCACGACCTCGCTCTCCCGCGACGACCGCTGGTGGATCGTGCCGGTGAGCATGGGGGGCACGGCGCGGCTCAACGCCATCGACACGTCGTCCGGCGCGGTGTCGGTGGTCTGCGAACACGATTCGATCGCCCATCCCGAGGTGCATCCCGACGACCCGGCGCTGATTCGATTCGCGGGCCGCTACACCGACCGGATCCACGTGGTCCGCCGCGACGGCAGCGGCCACCGCCTCGCCTACCGCCGCGACCTTTCGCGGCGGGAGTGGGTGGTGCACGAGACCTGGATGCCCAGGTCCGCAGTGGACGGCCGCAACGAGATCATCTCGGTGATCTGGCCGCACGGGATGATCGGCATCGACGTCGACACCGGCGCGACCCGCCGCGTGACCGACTTCCCCGCCTGGCATCCGATGGTCCGCCGCGACGGCCGCTCCTGCGTCGCCGACACCACGTTTCCGGATCGCGGCCTGTTCACCTTCGACCCGTCGGCAGGGCCGGACGCACCGGCGGCGGCCCTCGCCGAGAGCCTGTCGAGCAATGCCGGCGACCACTGGAACACCGACCACTGCCCGTATGATGACGGTCCGATCCGGGTGCACGCGCCGCAGCACACGCATCCGCACCCATCGTTCTCGCCCGACGGGTCGCGGGTGGTCTTCACGAGCGACCGCAGCGGCGTGGCCCAACTCTATGAGGTCGAGGTCGAATGAT
This sequence comes from Planctomycetota bacterium, assembly GCA_018970605.1. Lineage (GTDB taxonomy): Bacteria > Planctomycetota > Planctomycetia > Pirellulales > UBA1268 > QWPN01. Next base: position 5,299 of record JAGWWA010000063.1, read on the forward strand.
CCGCAGGCTGGTGGCCTTCGTCGTGCTCCTCGCCGTCGTCCGGCGGCCTGCGGCCGCCGACCTGGCCATCGACCACCGCGACGACCGCCTCGCGATCACGACCGAGGCGGGCGACCCTGTGGCCGACTACGTGTTTGCCGATCCGGCGATCGGACGGCCGTCGCTCCGCGATCTCCGCACGCCCGCCGGCGTGGTGGTGACGCGCCCCTGTCCGCCGCGGCCGGGGATCGATCCGCCGGATCATCCGACCATGCATCCGGGCCTGATGCTCTGCTTCAGCGACCTTTCGGGCCACGACCCCTGGCGGCACAAGGCGGCGGTGCGATTCATGGGCTTCGAGGGCAGGCCCGCCGTGCGCGACGGTGCGGCGTCGTTCACCGCGTCGGTGGACTACCTGGGCGCCGCCGCGGACACGCCAGCCGCGCCGGTGATCTGCCGGGAACGATCGACCATCACGATCGCCGACGGCCGGGCATGCGACCAGGTCGTGCGGGTCGTCACGTGGGACGCCGAACTGACGGCCGGCGACGCCGGCGTGACCTTCGCCGACGTGCAGGAGATGGGCTTCGGCATCCGGCTCGCGAAGGAACTCAGCCCGAAGGGTGGTGGCCGGTATCTCGCCAGCCACGGCGGCCGCGACGAGAAGGGCGTGTTCGGCCGGCAGGGCGAGTGGTGCGACGCCACCGGCACCGTCGCCGGCACGCGGTGCGGCGTGACCGTGATCAATGGCCCGGGCAATCCTCGACAGCCGTTCTTCCACGCCCGCGACTCCGGCTGGCTGCTCGCCAACCACTTCGGCACGAGAACCTATGCGCAGGGCGAGCCAGGGGCGATCACGCTTGCTCCGCGCGGGAAACTGCGGCTCTCGATGCGATTCGTCCTGCATGGCGACGTGGCCGACGAGCGGATCGAAGGCCTTGCGGCCATGGCGGCTCCCGCCGCCCGCGACGGCGCCAGCTCCGCGCTCATCGCTCCTGCCACACTTGCCGCGTACGCCGCCGAGTTCAACCGCCTCGACCCCGAAGACGTGGTCAATGCCGTTCCCAACGCCGAAGCCGCCGCCTGGCTCCAGGCGAACGTGCCGCGATTCGACTGCCCCGACGCCGACCTCGTGCAACTCTGGCACTTTCGCTGGTGGTGCCTGCGAAAGCACCTCCGCCGCGACGAGTCGGGCCGCTGGGTGTTCACCGAGTTCATCACCCGGCCGCAGCCGGTCAGTTCCGCCCTCGGCCACCACCTCATGGAAGGCCGCTGGCTTCGCGATCCGCAGTTCATCGATCAGGCCGTGGACTACTGGCTCGACGCCCCGCAACGGGAACGGCTCCACAAATACAGCCAGTGGCTGCCGCACGCCGTCTGGCAGCGGGCGCTGGTGACCGGCGACTTCGCCTTCGCGAGCGACCGGCTCGACGCGCTCACGGCGGATCACCGGCAGTGGGCCGCGGAGCGGGGCCGGCCCGACGGCCTGTTCTGGCAATACGACGTTCGCGACGCGATGGAGGAGTCGATCAGCGGCGGACGCCAGGCGAAGAACATCCGGCCGACGCTCAACTCCTACATGGCCGGCAGTGCGCTGGCGCTGGCCGCCATCGCCCGGCATGGCGGCCGGATCGCCGAGGCCGAGGCCTTCGCGACGGAAGGGGAGACGCTGCGAGACAAACTCCTGGCGACCCTCTGGAATCCCCAGGATGAGTTCTTCGAGGTCGTTCGCGAGGACGGTTCGTTCGCCGACGTCCGCGAGGCGATCGGCTTCATCCCCTGGTACTTCTCCCTGCCGCCGGCAGGGCAGGGCTACGAAGCGGCCTGGCGACAGATCCGCGACGACCGCGGCTTTCGGGCACCGTTCGGGATCACGACCGCCGAACGGCGGCATCCGGCGTTCCGCTCGCACGGCGTCGGCACCTGTGAGTGGGACGGCGCCGTCTGGCCGTTCGCCACGTCGCAGACGCTCACCGCACTCGCGAACCTGCTCCGCGGCCCGCCGCAGGACGCCGTCACGAAGGCCGACTACCTCGATGCGCTGCTCACCTACGTCCGCTGCCATCGCTACGACGGCGAGATCTACCTCGGCGAGTACCTCGACGAGACGACCGGCGCCTGGCTCAAGGGCCGCGACCCGCGGAGCCGGTGGTACAACCACTCCACGTTCGCCGACCTCGTGATCGCGGGTCTCGTGGGCCTGGTGCCCCGCGACGACGACGTGCTCGAGATCCACCCTCTTCTGCCCGGCGATGCGTGGGACTGGTTCTGCCTGGAGGGCGTCCGCTACCACGGCCACGACCTCACGATCATCTGGGATCGCGACGGCACGCAGTACGGCCGCGAGGCGGGACTCTCCGCCTGGGTGGACGGACGCCGCGTTCTTCACGCCCCAACCCTCGCACCGGTCTCGGGACCGCTCGAGTGATCCGGGTTGCACCCGATCGCCGCACGTTCACCAGGCTCGGGGCCGATCAGTACACGCCGCCGTCGGCGATGCTGCCCATCACGGCGAACGTCTGCTTGTCGATGCTGAACTCCGTGAACTGGACGGAGCCGTCGCACATCACGCCGTTCATGCCGCCCGGATGCAGGCTGTACCAGCCCGACATGCAGGCCCGCAGGCTCGTGCCCGTGTTCGGCTCGGCGCCATCGGGGATGGCGGTGCACTTCCCGTAGTCGCCGAGCAGCGTGCGATCCTGCGGTGTCGTCTGCGACGAGGTGAAGTTGCCCCAGGAGAACGCCCAGAACGACCGGCGACCCCACTCCGTGTTGCCGTTCGCCGGCGCCGTGTTGCGATTGGTCGACTCCGCCACGAGCAGGGTCTTCGACAGGCCATCCGTGATCGCCTTGATCTTCTCGGAGTGCAGGGCGAACGTTTCGTCGATGCGTCGGGTCGTCGGATCCTGGCGGACCGCGTGCATGGGCCCGCGCCATCCGGCATGCACGGGCGTGCCGCCGGAGTTCGCGGTCGAGGTGCTGGCCTGGTACGGCGGCGGCAGATCCTCCCAGAGATACCAGGTGACAGACCCGTTCCCGCGGCCGGCGTTGGCGCGATACGAGCCCGGCCAGTACTGGTTCGTCCAGGTGGCCGACGGCACCGCGAGCTGCATCGGGAAGTCGGACGGACAGGCATACATCGGCACCGGCGTCTCGCGGAGCTGCTTGATCGCCGGGTCGTTGGCCTCGATGTTCAGATTCGGCTTGTAGAGATCCTTGAGCTGCGTGTTCTCGGAATAGGGCATGACCTCCAGCGTCCAGCCGCTGCCCAGATTGCCGCTGGCGGTTGTTCCCTTCGGAACGGGGCTCGCGGCGGCCAGGATGAGCGCGTTGCCGTACGGGTAGACCCGCCTCGCCGATTCGTAGCTCAGGCACGCCAGCCCGATCTGCTTGAGGTTGTTCTGACACGACGACCGCCGGGCCGCTTCGCGGGCGCTCTGCACCGCCGGCAAGAGCAAGCCGATGAGCGTGGCGATGATCGCGATCACCACGAGGAGTTCCACGAGCGTAAAGCCGCGACGTGACGTCGCGCCGGCTCGGCTGACACAGACCTGGCTGAACATCGAATCAATCCCTCGGTTGCGAACTGGTAGAATCCCGAATGATCGTCCGGGACACTCCCCCCATCACGTGCTCAATGATGCCGCGATCGTGCGGTGGCGTCAACGTCGCGTGCTGCATGGGCGACTCACTATTTGCGCACGCCTGCTGCGGGAATCTGCGTTCATGTCTGCGGCTCTGATGACGAACCCTGTCGCCCTCTCCATCCCAGTCGCCCTCTCCATTCGGCTTGTTGTGCTCCTGTCGGCCTGCATGCTGGCACCGCTGGACGCGCCGCCGCTGGCCGCCGCCGAGCGCCCCAGGGTGATCGTGCTCACCGATATCGAGAATGAGCCCGACGACGCGATGTCGCTGGTGCGATTTCTCGTCTACACCAACCAGTGGGACACCGAGGCCCTGATCGCCACCACCTCGGTTCATCTTCCCGACCGCACGGCACCGCAGCGAATCGAGGCGATCGTGACGGCCTACGGAAAGGTCCGAGACACGCTCGAAGTCCACGAAAAGGGCTTTCCGACGGGCGACCGCCTCCGGTCACTGATCCGCGCCGGCGTCCCCCGTTACGGCATGACCGGCGTCGGCGCCGACCACGACTCGCCGGGCTCGGAGCGAATCATCGAGGTCGTCGATGCGGACGACCCTCGGCCGGTCTGGATCTCCATCTGGGGCGGCCCCAACTGCCTGGCGCAGGCCCTCTGGAAGGTGCGTGCCACGCGGACACCCGAGGCGGTGGATCGGTTCGTGAAGAAGCTCCGCGTCTCCACGATCTCCGACCAGGACGACAGCGGCCCATGGCTGCGGCGGGCGTTCCCGGATCTCTTTTATGTGGCCAGCCCCGGCTTTCATCCGCTCGGCGGCTACCACTATGCCACCTGGACGGGTATCGCCGGCGACGAGCTGCACGGCCGGTTCGTCGGGGGCGACTTCAGCCTCGTGTCGCAGCCCTGGCTCGACGAGCACGTGCGGTGCAAGGGCCCCTTGGGGGCCGAGTACCCTCCCGTGGCCTTCATGATGGAGGGAGACACACCGAGCTTCTTCAATCTCATCGCCACCGGGCTCGCCGACCCCGAGCATCCCGATTGGGGCGGCTGGGGCGGACGCTACGAGATGGCCTGCCCGCCGCTGCGGAAGTGGCATCTCGAACGGGAGACGCGGCCCTTCTGGACCGACGCCGTGGACGAGGTGCAGGGCAGCGACGGCCGCTGGCACACCGACAACTGGTGCACCGTCTGGCGGTGGCGGCGGGAGTTTCAAAACGACTTCAGCGCGCGGATGGACTGGACCGTGACGCCTGCCTACGACGACGCCAACCATCCGCCAGCGCCGAAGCTCGGCCACGCGAGGGAACTCACCGTGAAGCCCGGCGGTCGCCTCACGCTCAGCGCTGCGGGCTCGTCGGATCCCGACGGCGACGCCCTCACGTACCGTTGGATGCATTATCCGGAGCCCGGCACGTTCACGTTTTCGAGCGGCCGTTCGGCCCGCCCGCTGGTGATCGAAAACGCCGACCGGGCGGAGGCCACCTTCGTGGCCCCCGTGAAGTTCGGCCGGGCCGGCACCGCGCACGTGATCCTGGCCGTCACCGACGCCGGCACGCCGCCGCTGACCCGCTACGAACGGGTGATCGTGACCGTCGAACCGCCGACGGGGCAGCCGCGATGACGGCGGCGATCGTCGCGGCCAGCCTCGGCCTGCTGCTCGCCTGGGACGAGGTCGCGGTCGCCACCGAGCGGCCCCGGGTGATCGTCTCGACCGACGCCGGCGGCACCGACTACGACGATCTCCAGTCGCTCGTGCACCTGCTTCTGCATGCCGACGTCGTCGAGATCGAGGGGCTGGTGTCGTCGCCCTACGGCCCCGGTCGTGCGCAGCACATCCACACCGTCATCGACGCCTACGCCCGCGACCATGCGCTGCTTCGCCGTCGCTTCGGCGGCTATCCCGATCCCGACACCCTGCGGCGTCTCACCGTGCAGGGGGCCGTCGAGTCGGCCGGAGCGGCCGGCTTCGCCGAGCCGACCGCCGGTTCCCGGTGGATCGTGGAATGTGGCCGCCGCGACGACCCGCGGCCGCTGTGGGTGCTCGTCTGGGGTGGAATCGACGATCTGGCCCAGGCGGTGCACGACGCCCCCGACATCCTGCCGAAGCTTCGCGTCCACTTCATCGGCGGCCCCAACAAGAAGTGGTCGGCCCCGGCCTACGACTACCTCGTCCGCGAGCATCCGCATCTCTGGATCATCGAGTCCAACGCCACCTACCGCGGCTGGTTCGTCGGCGGCGACCAGTCCGGCGCATGGGGCAACGACACGTTCGTCGCAGCTCATGCCGCAGGCCACGGCACCCTTGGCGACTACTTCGCCCACGGGATCGCCTTCCGCGGGGAGACGCAGACCCGGCTCAAGATGGGCGACTCACCCTCGCTGGCCATGCTCATCCACGGTGATCCCGGAAGGCCCGACCACGCCTCGTGGGGCGGGGCGTTCGTGCGGGCGTGGGATCGCGACCGGCTGGTCTGGCGACGGCCGCCCGCCGACGACGACATCGTGGAGACGTTCCGCGTGGTCGAACTCGTTCTCGACTCAGAGACTCCCGCGGCATCGCTCGCCGCGACGCTCGACCTCGACGGCCAGGCCTGCCCAGGCACGCGGGATGCCGATGGGGCCTGGCATTTCTGGTTCTGCCCGAAGGAATCGAGGGCCTGGCGATTCGCGATCGCCAGCACCGACGCCGCCATCGACGGCACTGCCGGCTCGTTTCGCTCGGTGGCCGCCGCGGCGACGCGGCGCGACGAGCCGTCGGCCCGGTTCCCGAACTGGTGGACCGACGATCCCGACCCGACGGTGGCCGAAGGGCCGCACCACGGCGCAAAGACCGTGAGCCGCTGGCGGCGGGAGTTTCTCGCCGAGTTCGCGGATCGACTCGATCGCTGCCAGCCGTAGACCCAAGCCTCACGGCGTTGGGCTTCCACGGAAACTGAGCAGGTGTACGACTGCCCCTCTTGCACGCGTCACACGTGATCCTGAGGCGTTCCTGCGGCGGTTTCACACCGCCAGGAAGCCCCGAGCGGGAGCGAGGGGATCAAGCGTGGCGGCGGCGAGCGACGCGTGCCGATCCGCGGAGCCGTTCCCGTCGCTTCCGCTCCGGGCTTGGAGGGTTGCGTGGAAAAACTCGCGAGGATCACGTGCAAACCCTCTTACGCCTTCCGACGACGCGCGAGCGCCAGCGCGATCGCAGCCGCCATCCCGAAGCCCGGCAGCGACACCGGCTCCGGCACGGCTGCCACCGCACCGGCACCGCCCGCTGGTGTGTTGTACACCCCGGCGTCGAACAGGCCGTTGGAGAGGAAGCTCGCGGCGTCGAGGATGTCCACGAAGCCGTCGTAGGTAAAGTCGCCCTCGTTCCACGTGCCCGGACTCCCGGAATCGAACTTGCCTCCGGCGAGGAAGTTCGCGGCGTCGATGATGTCCACCTGCCAGTCGAGGTTGGTGTCGCCGGCGGCGGCGAAGGCGAACGTCACCGACCCGTCGCCGTTGTCGAGCCAGCCAACCGTCCGGTCGCCGCCGCTGGTGGCGGCGACGCTCGAGGTGATGCCGCTCGTGCCGTTCCAACTGCCGTCGCCCATCCCCGTGACGATCGCACTCACCATGCCGGCCGCGGTGAGGCCGCTGGCGACGGTCACCATGCCGCTCCCGACGTCCGTGAGACCACCGGCGCTCGGGGCCAATCCGCCGACCGTGGTCTGCTGGGCTGGCGAGAGCGTCACGGTGCCGCCCGCGAGCGGCACGAGCCTGCTCGCTCCGAGTGCGGAACCATTGGCCAGTTGCAGCCGGCCACCCTGCACGGTGGTGGACCCGGTGAGCGTGTTGGCCTGGTCGAGCACGAGGGTGCCGGCGCCGGTCTTGGTGAGGGTCTGGCTGCCGGAGAGCAGCGGATAGCCGGCCGTCGTCTGCGTCTGCGTGCCGCTGGCGACGTTGATCGTGATGCCCGAGGGCGGGGGCGGAGTCGGGGCGTTGGTCGCCTTGACCGACAGCGACGTGACATCCATGACGATCGGCCCGGCGGATGAGCCGCTGTAACGGACGCCGAAGGCCAGGCCGGAGAACTGCGTGGTCAGCAGAGCCGTGCCGGAGGCGAGCCGCGTCTGCGACACGAGTACGGTCCCGGCGGTGCCACTGCCATCGTAGAGATACGACCGCACGCTGAGCGTGGACGAATCGACCAGGGTGAGCGTGTAGTCCATCGTGTACGTGCCCCCCACGACCAGCTGGCTGGGAAGACCCTGGGTCGAGCCGGTGGCCGTGAGCGTGGTGCCGACGGGGCTGTTGAAGGCACCGCCGCCGACGTTATTGCCGACGAGATCCTGATTGGCGGACGTGGTTCCGGACTGGGCGGGTCGGGTGAGGCTCTGCGTCGTGCCGCCGACACCCGCGATCCGCTGGACGTATCCCTGCCATGCCTGAACGCCCCCGGTCACGTTTCCCGTCGTGCCTGTCGCATTCAATCCCGAGGATGCCAGGGTCGTCAGGGGAGGGGTGGCCGCCGTACCGGTGTCGTACAGCCCCGTCCACAGGTAGCACGACCCGTTCGTGGCGCCCGTGCCGCTCAAGATATTGCTCGTGTTGACGAACGTGTACTGGAGGTTGATCGCATCGCCGAGGCTGGTCAGCCGCACGGGGGCCGAACTGAACACGGCCTGCATCTCGCCGAATCCGGAGGTCGTCGCCGCGAAGGTGAGCCGCAGCGTCCCCGAGGTGATGGTGCTGGCGGTGGCGTTCTTCGTGGAGGCGATGTCGTAGCTCGTGAAACTCTGGGTCGCCGTCCCGCCGGGAATGCTGGTCGTGCCGGTGGTGCTGCCGTGGCGGAAGTCGTCGGTGAAGACGGGAGACAACGTCTGGCCGCTCGCCGTGCCCCACGGGAGCGCCGAAACCAGCCCGAGACAGACCACGGCGGTGACAGAGAGACGCGACATGACGAATGTTCCTCACGAAAAAGGGTTCTGCGGGGCCCCCGAACGACACCGCGTCGCGGCGGCGCAGGCACTCGTTCTCCCCGTGACAGCGGTAGTCTACCCATCGGCTCAACAGGATCGCATATCCTGTTTTCTGCATATGCGTATCAACTGCGTGCGGCCCCGCACCGACCCGCCTCCGTGCGGACAGCGCGAGGCGCAACAACACGCAACAACCCATCCCGGACGCCGGCCGACGCGTGCGGCTTCACCCCAGCCGGTACGATGACACCTGATCGCGGCGGCGGCGCCGCAATCTTCGCATCACTCGAGGATCCTTCGCAGGCATGGCTTCGTTTTCGCCGACGCTCGGCGTCATCATCGGCAACCGTGATTTCTTTCCCGACCAGCTCGTCAGCGAGGCCCGTGCCGACGTGCTGGCGGTGCTGAAAGCCGCCGGCGTCACGCCGGTGATGGTCTCGCCGGAGGAGACGAAACTTGGAGGCATCGAAACCCACGCCGAAGCGAGGCGCTGCGCCGAACTCTTCCGCCGGCACCGCGACCACATCGATGGCGTGCTCGTGGTGCTGCCGAACTTCGGGGACGAAAAGGGGGTGGCCGACACGCTCAAACTCTCGGGCTTGAACGTGCCGATCCTCGTGCAGGGCTATCCCGACGATCTCGGCCAGCTTGGGGTGGCCCGTCGCCGCGACGCCTTCTGCGGCAAGATCTCGGTCTGCAACAACCTCGTCCAGGCCGGGATCAGGTTCTCGCTCACGAGCCGCCATGTCTCCGCCCTCACCAGCGCGGGCTTTGCCGCCGATCTCGCCGACTTTGTCCGGGTCTGCCGCGTGGTGCGCGGCGTGCGCGGCGTGCGGCTCGGCGCCGTCGGCGCCCGGCCGGGCGCGTTCAACACCGTCCGCTACAGCGAGAAGATCCTCGAGCGCCACGGCATCAGCGTCACGACGGTCGATCTTTCGGAGTTCGTCACCCAGGCGGCGGCCCTCTCGGCCGACGACCCCGCCGTGCGGGCCAAGCTCGCCGAGATCACCGGCTACGCCCCGGCCCCCGGCGTGCCCGACGCCAAGCTCCTGCAGATGGCCACGCTCGGCGTCGTGCTCGCCCGTTGGATGGAGGCCAATGCCATCGACGCCACGGCGATCCAGTGCTGGACCTCGGTGCAGCAGTCGTTCGGCTGCAACGTCTGCACGCTGATGAGCATGATGAGCGAGCGATTCATGCCGAGCGCCTGCGAGGTGGACGTCACCGGCACGCTGACGATGTATGCCATGCAGCTCGCCGCCGGCTCACCCGCGGCCCTCGTGGACTGGAACAACAACTACGGCGACGACGACGACAAGTGCGCCCTGTTCCACTGCGGCAACTGGGCGAAGACCTTCCTGCCCGACGCGAAGATCGCCACGGCTCCGATCCTGGGGAGCACGCTGGGCGTGGAAAACACCTACGGCGCGATGGAGGGCCGCACGCCCGCCGGCCCCCTCACCTTCGGCCGCGTGACCACGGCAGACGCCGAGGGGCGGATCCGGGCCTACGTGGGCGAGGGGCGGCTCACCGACGACCCGCTCGACACCTTCGGCACCCGGGCCGTCGCCCACGTGCCGGGCCTGCAGCGGCTGCTCAAGCACGTCTGCCGCGAGGGCTTCGAGCATCACGTGGTGATGACGCTCTCCACCACGGCCGGCGTGCTCCGCGAGGCCCTGGGCAACTACCTCGGCTGGGACGTCCACGTGCACGAGGCCGGCGAGTGAACGCCGCAGCCATGACAGACCGCGACCTCGCCCGGAAGTCGATCGAGTATCGCCGCGACACCGTCCGGGCGATCATGCGGGCCGGCGCCGGCCACACCGGCGGCAGCCTGTCGTGCATCGACATCCTCAACATCCTCTACAACCGCGTGCTGCGGATCACACCGGCAAACTGGAGCGATCCCGTCCGCGACCGCTACGTCCAGAGCAAGGGGCACTCCGTCGAGGCGCTGTATGTCGTGCTCGCCGACAGGGGCTTCTTCCCCAAGGAGTCGCTCGACACCCTCTGCCACTATCGTTCGCCCTTCATCGGCCATCCCACGCGCAAGGTGCCGGGCATCGAGATGAACACCGGCGGCCTCGGGCACGGCCTCCCGATCTGCGTGGGGATGGCGATCGCCGCCAAGCGCGACGGCCACGACGTCCGCGTGGTCACGCTGCTGGGCGACGGCGAACTCGCCGAGGGCTCCAACTGGGAGGCGGCGATGGCGGCGGCCCATCACCGGCTCGACAACCTCACCGCGATCGTGGATCACAACGCGCTGCAGATCACCGGCCCCACGCGTGACGTGTGCAACAACGAGCCGCTCGACGCCAAGTTCGCCGCCTTCGGCTGGGACGTCCGCCGCGTCAATGGCCACGATCTCGCGGCCCTCGAGCGAGTGCTCACCCACCGCGGGCCGGCGGGCGTGCCCGTCTGCGTGATCGCCGACACGGTCAAGGGCAGGGGAGTGAGCTTCATGGAGAACGTGCTGAAGTGGCACCACGGCGTGCCCTCGGCCGAGGAGTTTTCCCGGGCCGAGGCGGAGTTCGAGCGGCAGCTCGCCGCCTGGGAGGCCGCCCCATGAGCGCCCCTGCGCCGTCGATGTTCTCGGCCGCCGCACGGGCTGCCGCCGACCGGCTCGGCCTGACGATGGGCCGTGCCAATCTCGAGGCTTTCGCCGACACCGTTCTGGAGCTCGCCCGCGACGACCGCCGGATCATGGCGGTGACCAGCGACTCCCGCGGCTCGGGCAAGCTCGGCCCCTTCGGTCAGGCGTTGCCCGACCAGATCGTCGAGGTCGGGATCGCGGAGCAGAACCTGGTGGGCATCGCGGCCGGCCTGGCCGCCTGTGGCAAGAAGCCCTTCGCCACGTCGCCCGCCTGTTTTCTGGCGGCCCGCGCGCTCGAGCAGGTGAAGAACGACGTCTGCTACAGCGACGTGCCGGCCGTGCTCGTGGGCATCAGCGCAGGCGTGAGCTACGGCGCCCTCGGCAGCACGCACCACTCGCTCCACGACTTCGCCGCGCTTCGCGCGATCCACAACCTCACGATCGCCGCCCCGGCCGACAATGCGGAGACCCGTGCAGCGGTGCGGGCCGCCGCCGCCGCGTCGAAGCCGGTCTATCTGCGATTTGGCAAGGCGGCGATGTTCGACCTGCCGGCGGGTGATGGCGGCCCGTTCGTGTTCGGCCGCGCGCGGCGGCTCCGCGACGGCCGCGATGCCGCGATCCTGGCGACGGGTGAGACGGCGATCCACGCGCTGCTCGCGGCCGAGCATCTTGCGGAGCAGGGCATCGCCTGCCGCGTGGAGAGCGTGCATACCGTGAAGCCGCTCGACGTGGAGGCGGTGCTCGCAGCGGGCCGCGACTGCGGCGCGGTGCTCACGGTCGAGGAGCACTCGGTCCACGGCGGCCTCGGCGAGGCGTGTGCCGCGGTGCTCCTGCAGGCCGGCGTCCACGTCCCGTTCGCGATCGCCGGTCTCCCCGACGCCGACACCGTGACGGGCAGCCAGTCCGACATCTTCCGGCATTACGGAATCACGATGGAGGGCCTCGCGGACCGCATCGTCACGCTCGTCTCCCACGGGCGCCAGCGGTGATCCCCGTGCACATCACGATCAGCAGCCTCGTCGGGATGACCGGCCAACCACGAAGCTCGGGGCTGCCCATGCCCCGGGAGCCGGCGTTGCTGACCGAGCGGAGCCAGGATGGCGAAGCGAGGGCAGCATCGAGTGAGCGGAGGGCAGGATGCCCGCAGCGAACGTCCGGCGACGGGGCATGGGCCGCCCCGAGCGGCGCAGCACCACAGGTTGAAAACCTGTGCCACTTCGTGACGAGGCGTGACGTCTCATGCCGCTGATCCTCGCCATCGACCAGAGCACCTCCGCCACCAAGGCGGTGCTGTTCGACGAGCAGGGTTCGGTGGTCGATCGAGCCTCGCGCGACCACGCGCAGCACTGTCCAGCCCCCCAGCGCGTCGAACACGACGCCGACGAGATCTGGCACAACGTGCAGATGGTCGTGGCGACGTTGGTGGACCGCGCACCCGGCCGCATCCACGACGTCGCCGCCGTGAGCCTCGCCAACCAGCGGGAGACGTTCGTCGCCTTCGACCGCGTCACGGGCGAGCCGCTGCGGCGGGCGATCGTCTGGCAGGACCGTCGTGGCGACGCCGTCTGCCGGATCCTG
>JAGWWA010000064.1 GCA_018970605.1 Planctomycetota bacterium
CTTCGGGCCTTCGAACCAGCGGTTGTTGGTGCTCTTGCCGAGCGGCCCGCGCATCCGCTTGTCCTGCTCCTCGGAGCTCTTGGGGTGGTTGTATCGCCAGGTCCACTTCTCGTCCTCGAAGTCGTCGACGACGTTCTTGACGAGTGACCCCGTGCCCGGCAGGAGGACCGGCTTCTTCGGCGCGGGGGGCTTCGCGGCGGCTGGCGCGGCGGCGACGGCGGGCTTCGCCGTGGTCGTGCGGGCCGCGGTGTCGGCGGCGCGCGAGATCCCGGCGGCGGCGAGGACGATGACGGCCGAGCAGCAGATGGCCGAAGCGAACGGTCGCGACATGATGGCGAGGCTCCTGGGAACGGGCGCGGCACCGCGCCCGTGCTTCACGTATCGGGTCCGGATGCGCGGGTCGATCAGCCGTCGGCCATGCCACCGGTCGGCATGCCCATGTTCTGCCTGCGTCGCCCTGCTTGCCCAGCTTCCGCCCGCAGGGCCGTCTCGCGAGATCCCGGCGAGAGTCGTCTGGCGTGCAGTGAGTGAAAACGTCACATATCCCGGCTCGGCTGCGGGCACGAACTGCCCGCCGCCTGTCCGCGTCCCCGTGCGTGTCGTGCAACCATGAGCAGCATGAGCAGACCACCTTTGTCGGCGCGATGGCCGCATCCCGGCCTTGGCATCGCCCTCGCCTGCGCCCTCGCCTGCAGCAGTGCCGGCGCCGAGCCGCCCCGATCGCATCTCGAGCCGGCCGGCGGCGTCGCCAGCGGTCCACCGACGTTCGCGAGCCTGGGGCTGACGCTGACGCGGGCTTCGACCGTGCTGCGGCAGCAACTGGCGATCCGGCGCGGGGCAGGGCTCGTGGTCGAAGGCGTCACGGCGGGATCCCGTGCCGCCCGTGCCGGTTTCGCGCAGCACGACGTGCTCGTGAAGCTCGATGATCAGCTGCTGCTCCTGCCCGAGCAGCTCGATGCGCTTCTGGCGTCGGCCGAGCCCGATGCCCCGCTCGATTGCACGGTGCTGCGGGGCGGCCGTGAGGTGGTGATCCCGATCGCCAACGGCGCTCCGGTCGCCACGCGGCCCCAGCGGGGCACCGCGGCCAACGGCGGCCTGCGGCCCACCGCCTCGACCCTGGCGCTCGTGGCGGAGTCGTTGCCCAAACAGGGGCCGATCGATGCGACGCGGCTGCGGCGGCTTGCCGACGAGACGCTCGTGCGGCAGGACCCCGACTTTCAGATCCGGTTGACGAGCGGCGATGAGACACGGCTCGTCGTCTCGGACCCGCAGGGCCGGGTCGTCTTCAACGACACCATCGACACGCCCGAGGGTCGCAGCCGGATGCCCGTCGCGGTCCGCGACCGGGTGACCGACATGGAGCGCATGCTCGAGGGTCACCAGCCGGGCGGGACGGCCGCCAGGCCGACGGCCGAGATCGGCAGCCTCGACGTCACGCCGATCGAACTTCGCTGACGGCGGGCCCTACCAGCCCACCTGGGCGATGTCCCGTGACCAGCTCCCACCGGCGGACGTCGATGACCGCGGCTGGGCCGTCATGGTCTGCCACGGGTCGGGACCGGTGAACGTGCCGCCGGGCAGGCGAACCACCCATGGGCCGGCGCCCCGCGACATCCGCGCGAACGACTCCTCGAGCTGCCGTCGCTGGATCTCCTGCTGGCGGCGGATGCGACGGCGGTCGGCCTCGGCGGTCGCCGTCGCGTAGGCGATCCTTGCCTGCTGCGATGCCTCGGCCGCGGTGCGGATCGCGTCCTCGTATCGCTGTCGCTCCAGCAGGGACCGCGCCGTGTCCACCGCGGACGCGGCCGAGCGCACGTCGGCCTGCACACCTTCCGCATACCAGGCCGCCACGCGCCGCACGAGCGAATCGGTCTCATCGATGTCGTTTGCAGCCTGGCGGGCGAGGCGGTCGTCCTCGGCCGCGAGCGCCTCGCCGCGGGCTGCCGCGGTGTCGGCCGCGTCGATCAACTGGGCCGACTGCCGGAGGTCGGGCCGGGCCATCCGCATCGTGCCGTCGGCCACCTCGATGATCCGTGCCGCCTCACGGCACCGCTCGTTGGCGCTGACGCGGTCGGTCCGCTGCCGCCGGAGCTGCTGTTCGAGCGTCGCGACCCGCTGGGCCGCCTTGTCGCGCTTGCCGGGCAGCACGCCCCGCAGCTCCTCGAGCTCGGCGAGCCGGTCGGTGATGGCGGCGAGGCAGCCCTCCACCCAGTCTTCCTGGCGAACCGTCTCTTCCAGCAGCGCCACCGCCCTGAAGTAGTGCTGCACGCCCGGGGCCGCAGCGGCTCGCGCCTCCTCGAGCAGCGTCCGCACGCGGCCCAGGCCGTCGTCCGCCCGCGCCACGTTCTCGGCGACGTCGGACCATGAACTCTCGGCGTAGAGCGAGGCGAGCCGCTCGGTCGCCGCGAGTGCCGCCTGCCGTCTGGCAACGAGAGCCTCCACCCGCGCGGCGCATGCCGGCAGGAGCTCCTCGGCCCTGGTGCGGGCGGCGACGATGCTTTCGATGAGTGCCGCAGCCTCGGCATTCGACTTCTCGGCACGCTCGACGTGCACGAGCGCCGCCTCGGTCTCGCCCGCGTCGAGCAGTTGGGTGGCGATCTCGGCCTGCTTCGCCGCAGCGTCGAGCCGGTCGTCGGGGTTGGCGCCCGGCTCGGCGAGCAGCCAGCCTTCGGCCCGCCGCTCGGCGACCTTCCTGCGGAGTTCGCCGGTCTGCGTGACAGCCCGCTGCCGTCGGTCGTCGGCAGCCTCGAGCGAGTCGAGCCGTCCGAGCATCGCTTCGAGAACCCCGCGGGCCTCCTCGAGGCCGCCGCGGGCCGCAACGGGATCGCTTTCGACGTGTGCGCCGGCCTGGGTCCGGCCCCGGGTCACCTCGGCGAGCACCGCCTGGAACACTGCCGCGGACCGGCCGCGGCGGGCGACTGCTTCGAGTCGAGTCGCCGCCTCGGCGAGTTCGGCGTCGAGCGTGGTGGCCGACTCGCGGGCCTTCTCGTGCGCGACCTCGAGCGCGTCGAGCGGCGCCTTGCACTCGGCGGCCACGTCGGCCAGCGGCGGACGGGACTCGGCCGAGTCGAGCAGGGCGATCGCCTCCTCGGCCGCGTTGGTGCCGAGGAACCACTCCGTGCCGATCTTCTCCTCCGCCTTCTCCCAGACCTCCATCAGGCTGAGCCAGCGCTCGCGGTAGCGGCGGATCGCCCCCTGCACGTTGTCGTAGGTGGATCGGGTCATGCCCTGCATGGGCGTCACGAAGTCGGGGTCGGAGTGGGGCAGCATCCGGTGCCGCTCCTGCTGGCCGTCGAGCAGGTCGGAGAGGGAGACGACCTCCTCCTTGAAGGTGGCGAGTTTCTCGCGGGCGGCCCGCAGCCGGCTGCCGTGCCGCGCCCACTGGACGGCCAGCCCGCCCAGCAGGCCCGCCGCTCCGAGTCCGGCGAGGCCCAGGGGAAGGGTTCGCGTGGTGAATATCCGCGCCGCCTCGGCCTTCTGCCGCTTCTTGTCGGCCGCGTCCTGCACCCACCGCTCGGTCGCGTTGACGAGTTCGGCGATCCCGGCGTCGAACATGCCGTCTTTGGCGCGGGGCACGAACGTGTCTGCGATCAGTTCCCGTTCCAGCGTCGCGCGATCCAGTCCGGCCGAGGCCTCGAGCGCCCACGGCACGTCCATGGCGATTTGCCGGTCACCGACGTCGAGCACGATCGTGACGTCGCCTGCGGGATTGAAGCCACCCTCGGTGCGGGCCGACTCCTCCCGCCAGCGGGCCACCAGTTTCTCGAGGAGCGCCGCCGCGTCTTCGGCGCTCGACGCCGAGTCGACCACGACGACCCGGTAGTCGCGGCCGGTCCGCTGCTTTGCCGCGGCGATGGCGGCGCGGGTCTCCGAGAAGTCGTCGCTCACGCCGCTGACGAACACCCGCGGCGGATCGTCGCGGTCGGGGGCTGCCGGGATCGATGATTCATCAGCACGAGCCAACCCGGCCAGTGCGAACGCGACGAGGCAGAGCGGGAGGCGACACGCGAAGAGGAAGGTCGACATGATGGCTCCGAGATGACGCGGAAACGGAGCGTGGAGTTTATCCGCGGCGGAGGCCCGGATTCCACGGTCGGGCCCCGCGCTTTCGATGGGCCTTACGAGGGCTGGTTCCCGCGTGCCGCACGACCCACGGCATCGGCGGCCGCGATCGCGGCAACGACCCCGGCGGCATCGACCGGAAACGGCATCCCATGGATCGTCTCGCCCGGGGCCGTGGCCCGGTCGGCGATCGCCGCGACGGCACCAGTGTCCGTGGCATCGATGCAGAGTTCCCCGAGCGTGACGGGCAGGCCGATGCCGACGAGAAACGCCGCGACCCGTCGGGCCTCCGCGGCAGCTTCCGCCCGCGTTGCATCGGCCGGCGACCGATTCGCCTCGAGCATGAGGTGCACGAGCGTGCCGAAGGCGACCTTTTCGCCGTGCAGCAGGTGGTGCGTCGCGGGGATCGCGGTGAGGCCATTGTGCACCGCGTGGGCCGCGGCGAGCCCCGCCGATTCGAAGCCGAGCCCGGAGAGCAGTGTGGCCGCCTCGACGACCCGCTCGAGCGGGTCGTCCACGACGCGGCTGCGGCAGGCGGCGAGGGCCGCGGCCCCGTGTTCGAACACGACGTCGCGACAGAGCCGCGCCAGCGCGAGTGCTGCGAGGGTCGAGCGGCCGCCGCGCATGTTCGCCGCCCCGCCGGCCACGGCGGCCCGCGCCTCGTAGAACGTGCTCAGCGCGTCGCCGATGCCGGCCGCCAGCAATCGGGGCGGGCTCTCGGCGATCACGCGGGTGTCAACGAGGACGAGGTCGGGCGAACGGCGGTGGATCTCGTACGACTCGACCGATCCGCGGCGCGGGCCCTCGTCGGCGTAGATCACCGACAGCGCGCTGGTGGGCGCGTCGGTGGAGCAGACCGTGGGGCAGGAGACGAATGGGAGCCGGAGCGAGGCGGCGGCGGACCGCGCTGCGTCGAGTGTCTTGCCACCGCCGGCGCCGACGATCGCCCGCGCCGCGAATGCCGCGGCTTCGGCGGCGATCGCTGCGATTTCGCGACGGCTCGACTCTCCACCGAAGGCGAGCACGCGATGGGCCCATCCAGCCTCGGCGAACGAGGCGGCCCATGCCGGTGCGAGGCTCGCGATCGCGGTGTTGCCGGCCGAGATCAGCACCGGCCCCTCGAGGCCGACGGCCTGCATCTCGGCCGCCAGTCGCCGCGAGAGTCCGGGGCCCTGCACGTACCGCAGCGGCGAGCAGAAGACGAGCGGCGGTCGCAGGGTGTCGTGCATCGGGCGGCCGTCAGAAGCCGCCGATGTCATCCGCGGTCACCCGCGGCGGTCGTGGCGTCGGAGCCGAGGGCGTGGTCGGCCGCGGGGTCAGTGGCGGTCGCGAGGAGGGCAGCAGTCCGCCCCGCGGAACGCCGGCGCTGGAACCCGCCGACCGACTCGTGTCAGGCACCGGGATGCCGGCGTTGAGATCGGGCCTTGGGCCGATCGAGCCGTAGCCCGGTCGGGCAGCCGGCGCGCCGGCGCGGATGCCGCCGGTCGCGGATCCTGGTCGCGAGGGCGCCCACGACGGCTGCTTGTTCATCGGCCGTCGTTCGGGATCGCCCGCCGACGGCATCGGCGCCTTCGGCACGGTCGGGCCGGAGGTTCCGGAGGCGACCGGCTTCGAGTCGGGCACGCGGGTGCCGGGAAGTGCGGGCTCCACGGTTGATCGCTTGCGGGGTTCGGGTGGCGTGTCGGGCTGGAGGGTGGTGTCGGCGGGCGGTTCCTCATCGGTCGGCTCGCGATCGGCGATGACCCGCGGCTTGCCGGTCACCGGATCGATGCCGCTGTCGAGCTCGGCCTCCAGGCGGCTGCGTCGCATTCGCGCCCGCGCGATCGACGCCTCGGATGCGTCGATCGTGCCGTTGCCGTCGAGATCCCACTGGCGGACGAGCTCCTCGCGGGACGTTCCCGGCTCGGCGGCCTTCACTCCCGGCACCATGCCGCGGCTCCGCAGACCGCCCGTCGGATCGGGACCCTCCGTCGACTGCGCAGCGGCCGGCTGCACGGCGACCGTGGCCCCTGCAAACGCGACGACGAGGAGCGCCGCGACACGCGTGGAGCGAACGGGTGACGATGCTGACATGAAAAACCCTCCGGCGAGGTGGCGACCCGGCACGTCATCCTATCGCGGCAGGAGGCA
Source organism: Planctomycetota bacterium (assembly GCA_018970605.1). GTDB lineage: Bacteria > Planctomycetota > Planctomycetia > Pirellulales > UBA1268 > QWPN01. Next base: position 6,193 of record JAGWWA010000064.1, read on the forward strand.
CCGCCGCCAGCGCTCCCTCGGCGGCCGGGACCGCCGCCATGGCGGCGGCCATTCGTTCGGCCGCGGCGGCCGCGTCACCTCCGCACCGTTCGAGTTCGCGGGCTGCGACGTGGCAGTGGACGATGTGGCCGCCGACCTGCGTCGCCGGCGGATCGATCGTTCGACAGGCCGACTCGGCGACCGGACACCGCGGATGGAAGCGGCAGCCGGATGGCGGTCGCGCCGGGCTGGGCACGTCGCCGGGCAGCACGATCCGCCGCCGGCGCCGGTGCACGTCGACCGACGGCACCGCCGAAAACAGGGCGATCGTGTAGGGATGCAGCGCGACCCGCCGCAGATCGGCGGCGGTGGAGTGCTCCACGATCCGACCGAGGTACATCACCGCCACCTCATCGGCGACATGCTCCACTGCCGCCAGGTCGTGCGACACGAAGAGGTACGTCAGTCCGAGCCGCTCGCGGAGGTCGACGAGCAGGTTGAGCACCTGCGCCTGGATCGATACGTCGAGCGCCGAGATCGGCTCGTCGAGCACGACGAACTCGGGTTCGAGCACGAGGGCCCGCGCGATCGCGATCCGCTGCCGCTGCCCGCCGGAGAACTCGTGGGGATAGCGTTCGAGCGCCGCCGCGGGCATGCCGGTGCGGTCGAGAGCCTGTTCGATCCGCTGGAGGCGGTCGGCCGCGTCGCCCATGCGGTGGACGACGAGTCCTTCCTCGAGGATCCTGCGCACGGTCATGCGGGGATTGAGGGAGCCGTACGGATCCTGGAACACGATCTGCATCCGCCGGCGGAGTGCCCGCAGCGCGCCGCCGCCAAGGGTGCGGACATCGTGGCCGGCGACGACGATCCGTCCGCCGGTCGGCTCGACCAGGCGGAGGATGCTGCGGCCGACGGTCGTCTTCCCGCAGCCGCTCTCGCCGACGAGGCCGAGCGTGCGGCCGCGGGGGATCGAGAAACTCACGCCGTCGACGGCCCGCACGGCGCCGATCTGGCGGCGGAGCAGACCCGTGCGAATCGGGAAGTGCGTCCGGAGATCCTCGACGCGCACCAGCGGTTCGGCGGGAGGCGACATCATGTGGCCGCGGCCTCCACCTCGGCTCGGTGGGGATCACCGAGCCGGGTTGCGTAGTGGCAGCGGACGAAGTGGCCCGGCTCGATCTCGTGGAGTTCCGGCACGGCACCGGCGCAGGCCGGCCCAGCGGTCGGATTCGTTCGGGCGTACGCACATCGTGGGTGGAACCGGCAGCCGGGGGGAAACGCCTGCGGCGGCGGCACCATGCCGGGGATCGTCCTCAGCCGAGGCCGGCGGTCGCCGCGGTCGGCGTCGAGATCGGGCCGGGCCGCGAGCAATCCGATCGTGTAGGGATGCAGTGGCCGCGTGAAGAGCACGTCGGCGGGGGCACGTTCCACGATCCGGCCGGCATACATCACCGCCACGTCGTCGCAGGTCTCGGCGACGACGCCGAGATCGTGCGTGATCAGGAGGATCGCCGTGCCGAGACGCTTCCGCAGGTCGGCGAGCAGATCGAGGATCTGGGCCTGGATGGTGACGTCGAGGGCCGTGGTCGGCTCGTCGGCGATCACGAGATCGGGCTCGCAGGCGAGCGCCATCGCGATCATCACCCGCTGCCGCATGCCGCCGGAGAGCTGGTGCGGATACTCGTCGAGCCGCCGCTCGGGATCGGCCAGCCGCACGAGCCTGAGCATCTCGAGCGCCCGAGCCCGCGCCGCCTCCCGGCCGCAGGCCTTGTGGAGCAGCACCGCCTCGGCGACCTGGTCGCCCACGGTGAACACCGGATTGAGGCTCGTCATCGGCTCCTGGAAGATCATTCCGATCCGTCCGCCTCGGATCTGACGAAGCTTCGGCTCGGGCAGCGTGACGAGATCGACGGGGCCGGCGGGCGAGTCGAGGAGGATCGATCCCGACTCGATCACCCCCGGCGCCGCCACCAGCCGAAGGATCGACATCGCCGTCACGCTCTTGCCGCAGCCGCTCTCACCGACGAGGCCGAGGGTGCGGCCCCGCTCGATCGCCAGCGACACGCCATCGACCGCCGGCACACGGCCGGCGGGCGTATGAAATGCCGTCACGAGATTGCGGATGTCAAGCAGTGGCATGTGTGGTTGGTGAGTCACCACGGGCGGCAGACGCTTCCAGACATGGGCTTCCGAACATGATTCATCGTGGTTCCAAGCGAGTTCGGCCAGGCTCGCCGGGGTTGCCCATGCCATCTCGCCGGACGTTCGCTTCGGGCATCCTGCCCTCCGCTCACTCGAAGGAAACCTCGCTTCGCCCTCCAGGCTCCGCTCGGTTTCCTACGCCGCTCGATTGGCACGAGCAACCCCTCCGGCCCATGAAAATCCCAGATGAAACTCGGGCATCGATCGAGTAGGCGGCGGGATCGGGACGAGGACGACGAGCGTCGGCTATCCTGCCGTTGGCGAGGCAACTCGTCCCGTCCCGCCGCCGAGTTTGGCGAGTCGGGGATGAGCGCCGAGAGGACATTCGAGCTCATTTCCTTGCCTCGCGGAGCCGGGGATCGGTCGCTTCCTGGAGGCCTTCGCCGACGAGGTTGTAGGCCAGCACCGTCAGGAAGATGGCGATGCCGGGAAACACCACCAGCCACCACATCGCGAGGTTGGAGCGGGCGCCGTTCAGGATCGAGCCCCAGCTCGCCGAGGGGGGCGGCGGGCCGAAGCCGAGGAATGACAGACCGCTTTCGACGAGGATCGCCGCCGCGATGCCGAACGTGATCGGCACGAGGATCGGCGCCAGGGCGTTGGGCAGGATATGGCGGAGCATGATCCGCAGCGGCCCGGCACCGGCGGCCCGCGCGGCCGTGACGTACTCCGCACCCTTGAGCCTGAGAAACTCGCCGCGGGTGAGGCGGGCGATGCCGGTCCAGCCCGTGAAGCCGATGATCGCCATGGTATGCCAGATCGTGGGCTTCTCGATGATGGCGACGATGGCCAGGATCAAGACGAGCGTGGGGATGCACATCACGATCTCGGTGACCCGGCTGGTGACGGCGTCGATCCAGCCGCCGAAGTAGCCGCCGAGGGCGCCGACGAGAATCCCGATGGTGCCCGCGATGCCCATCGACACGAAGCCCACCAGCAAGGCCACGGTGGTGCCGTGGACCATCTTGGCCAGCACGTCGACGCCCGACTGATCGGTGCCGAAGGGATGTGCCCAGCTCGGCACCCCCTGGTCCATCGAGGGGTTCTCAGGTCGGCCCGGCCACTCGTCCGCCCGGACCGCCCGGAAGGGATCCTGGAAGAAGAGCGGCCAGATCGCCCAGCTCTCGGGATCCTTCTCGGCGAGGTTCCTCGGATAGGTGCCGCGGAACTTGTCCTTGGCGAAGATCGCGGGCTCGAACCGGCGGTCGAAGTAGGCGAGGCACGGCGCGTAGAGGCGGCCCTTGTAGCGGCAGAGCACCGGCTTCGTGCCCGCGATCGCCGGCGCCAACACGGCGATGACCACGAGGAAGCCGACGAAGCCGAGCGCGGCCATCGCCAACGGTCGTCGCCGGTATCGCCGCCACGCCTCGATCCAGAATCCGTGTGCGGCCATCACTCCACGCTCACCCGGGGATCGACGGCGGAGTAGAGCAGGTCGGCGAGCAGCTGCCCGAGCAGCGTGAGCAGGCTGAACATCAGCGTCAGTCCCATGATCGTGGGATAGTCGCGCTCGCGAATGCTCTCGAAGAACAGCCGGCCCATGCCGGGCCAGGTGAAGATCTGCTCGATGATGATCGAGCCGCCCACGAGCGACGGCAGCGAGAGGCCCAGCAGCGTGACGAGCGGGATCAGGGTGTTGCGGAAGGCGTGGCGAAAGAGCACCCGCCACGGTCCCGCCCCCTTGGCCCGGGCGGTGCGGATGTAGTCCTGGCGGACCGCCTCGGCCATGGTCGCGCGGATGAACCGCGTGTCGTAGGCGAGGCTCACGTACGTCTGACAGATCACCGGCAGGATCATGTGGCGGGCCACGTCGACGATCCGCATGCCGAGCGGCGCGTCGGGCGGCAGGTCGGTCATTCCGAAGAGCGGCAACTCCCAGGAAGTGCCCTTGCTCCACACCGAGAACAGGATCTGCAGGAACAGCGCGGCCACGAACGTGGGGAACGAGTACAGGGCGTAGAGCACGAGGCTCACGCCCCGCTCGTCGGGCGTACCCGAGCGGGCCGAGGCGTAGAGGCCCAGCGGGATGGCGAGCGTCCAGATCATCAGGAAGGCGGTCCCCGAGACGAGCAGCGTGGGACCGAGGCGTTCGCCGATCAGTCTCGTCACGGGCTGCTTGCGGGTGATCGAGCGGCCGAGGTCGCCGCGGAGGAGGTTGCCGGCCCACTGCAGATAGCCCTCCGGCCACGCCTTGTCGAGGCCGTAGGCCCGTTGCATCCGCTCGTAGTCGGCGGCGCTCACCTTGCGGCTCGGGTCTTCACCGAGCTGGGCGGTGAGCGGGTTGCCCGGCATGGCGCGGGCCAGGGCATAGACCACGACGGTGATCGCCACGAGCGTGACGCATCCCTGCAGCAGCCGCCGCACCAGGTAGGTGGCCATGGTCACTCGGCCCGCGGCTTCCAGAGGCTGCCGGAGCCGGGGGAGTAGTGGTAGGGACCCCGCGGGCTGAAGGCGTAGCCACGCAGGTCCTTGGAGAAGCCATAGAAACTGTTCCGCCAGAAGAGCCAGGTGTAGGGCTGGTCTTCGTAGAGGATCTCCTGGATGCGGGCGTACTTCTCGGCGCGACGGCCGCGATCGAGCTCGCGACGGCCCTCGGCGAAGAGCCGGTCGACTTCGGGATTGGAATAGCCGCAGTAGTTTCGCATCTCGCCGGTCTTCCAGATGTTTTCGGAGCTGTCCGGGTCGGTGCCCGAACCCCAGCCGGAGAAGCAGGCCTGAAAGCTCTTCTTCTGCATCATTTCCTGCAGGGCCGTCACTTCCACCGGCCGCACGTTCGCGATCACCCCGATCTGCTCGAGGTTTTCCTTGAGCAGCGTGCAGATCGCGATCCGGAACGGCTGCTGGTTGACCAGCAGCGTGAACTCGAACGGGACGAGGCGTCCGTCGATGTCCTTGTCGCGGATGCCGTCGTTGTCGTGGTCGGTCCAGCCCGCCTCGTCGAGCAGGGCCTCGGCCTTGTCGAGATCCTGCTTGTAGGGCTCGAGCTTCTTGGGGCCCGCCATCCAGGATCCCGGGGGAAAGTTGCCGGCGCAGGGTTCGTAGAGGCCCAGGCAGATCTTTTCGAGCATCCGGTCGTGATCGAACGCGTAGCTCATCGCCCGCCGCACGCGCCGGTCGGCGAAGAAGGGCGTGCCGATGTTCCAGGCGAAGTGGAAGCTGACCCACTCGGGGGCCGTCGCCTTGGTGTTGAGCCGGTCGTAGTCGTCGTCGACGGTCTGCGTCGTCCACTGCTCCGGTTGCAGGATCATCTCGTCGATCTCACCCGACTTGAGGGCCAGCAGCGCGGTGTTCGGATCTTCGATGATCCGGAAGCGGATGTCCTTGAAATACGGCGGCTCGCGGACCTGCCGGCCCTGCACGTTGCTCCAGCTCTCGCGCCGCCGGAGCACGATCTCCTGGCCCCGCTTCCGGGAGAGGATCTCGTAGGGGCCGCCCGCCACCGGCTTTTCCTCGAGGGCGACGTGCTCGGGGCTGTCCTTGAGGGTCGGGTCCTTTTCCCACGTGCCCTCATAGACGTGCTTCGGCAGCACCGGGAAGTTGATGTTCCAGACGTTGGTCGCCAGCGGTTCCTTGTGGAAGAACACGATGGTCCGGTCGTCGTAGGCGTGGACGCCCTTCATCTGGTCGGTGCCGCTGCGGACGGCGGGCACGGGCACACGGGGGTCCATGATCACGCGGTAGGTGAAGGCGATGTCGTGCGCGGTGATCGGCCGGCCGTCGCTCCAGACGATGTCGTCGCGCATCACCACCTTGTCGTAGAGCCCGTCGGCGCTGGTCTGCCAGCTGACCACCGTCTCGGCATTGGCGAAGGGCTCGAGCGTGCGGTCGTAGGAGAAGAGCCCGAATCCCGTGAGCCCGAGGATGTCGAACTCGGCACTGGAGCTGATCAGGATCGGGTTGGTGCTGCCGAGGTCGCCGGCCACGTGGCGGTCGATGCGGGCCTCGAGGTCGGCCTGCCCTTCCTCGGGGAGGCGGCCGAGCGCCGAGAGGATCATGGAGTTGGCCGTCGCCGAATCGTTCTTCAGGGCCAGCGCCTCGGCGACCGTGCCGAGCACGGGTTCCTTCGCCTGCTGGTCGCGCAGCACCGCGAGGGCGTCTTTCACGGGGCGGTCGATCCACTTGGCATCGCGGTCGAGCGCCTCGAGCGGCGGCGGCTCGAATGCCACCTCGGGCGGGGCCGACTGCCGCACCTCCGCGGTCGTGGCCGGCGTGGCGGGCGCCTCCGGCTCGGCCACGAGCCGACCCTTCTCCGACCGCCCGCAGCCGGCCGCCACCACCGCGGCGCAGACCACGGCCGCCCACATCCCCACCCGTCTCGATGGCGTGGAAGCACGGACCGTCATCTGGCGGACGAAGGTGGGCATGAATCGGCTCCTGGCCGCGGGAAAGTCCCGATGCTACGGGGCCGCGCGGGGCCGGGTCAACTTTCGCCGGCCACGCGTCACTCCGGAAACTTGTGCCCGAGCTTCTCGCGCTTCGTGGCCAGGTAGCGCTCGTTGAACTCATGGACGGGCGGCAGGATCGGAACCTGATCGACCACTTCGAGGTCGAATCCGCCGTAGATGAACGCGTCGGTCTTCTTCGGATTGTTGGTGAGGAGGCGGATCTGGCGGAGTCCGAGATCCTTGAGGATCTGGATGCCCACCCCGTACTCCCGCGAGTCGGCCTTGTAGCCGAGCGCGAGATTCGCCTCGACGGTGTCGAGCCCCTGATCCTGGAGTTGGTAGGCCCGGATCTTTTCGACCAGTCCGATGCCGCGGCCCTCCTGCGGCAGGTAGACGAGGGTGCCGCAGCCCTCGCGTCCGATCATCTCGAGGGCCATGTGCAGCTGGTCGCCGCAGTCGCAGCGCAGGCTGTCGAGCAGATCGCCCGTGAAGCACGACGAATGCAGCCGCACGAGCGGCGCGGTCGCCGCCGTGATGTCGCCCATCGTCAGCACGAGCGGCTGCTGGGCCTCGAACTTCACGCCGTAGGCGATGATCCGGAAGCGGCCCCACTTCGTCGGCAGATCAGCCTCGGCGATCCGCTCCACGAGCTTCTCGCGGGTGCGACGATGACGGATCAGCTGCTCGATCGAGATGATCTCCAGGCGGTGCTTCGCGGCGAGGGCGAACAGTCCGTCGCGGTCGGCGCGGTTGCCCGAGTCGTCGAGGATCTCGCAGATCACGCCGGACGGCGGGCGGCCTGCGAGCCGGGCGAGATCGACCGCAGCCTCGGTGTGGCCGGCGCGGCGGAGCACGCCCCCCTCCTTCGCGACGAGCGGAAACAGGTGGCCTGGCCGGACGAAGTCGCCCGGCACGCTGGCGGGATCGAGGATCGCGGCGACGGTCGCCGCCCGCTCGGCCGCGGTGATGCCGGTCTTCGCGGAACGGTGATCCACGGGCACCGTGAAGGCGGTGCCAAGCGGCGCGGAGTTCGTGGCCACCATCATCGGCAGGTCGAGCCGTCTGGCAACGTCCGGCAGGATCGACATGCAGACCTGGCCGCGGCCCTCGCGGATCATGAAGTTGACCACGTCGGGCGTCGAGGCGTCGGCCGCGCAGACGAAGTCGCCCTCGTTCTCGCGGTCTTCGTCATCGGCGACGATCACGACCTCGCCGCGGGCAATGGCGGCGACGGCGGCCTCGATGGACGAGAAGTGGCTGGGCATGCGGTTGGACCGGCGGCGGGTGTGGGACGGAACCATGCATTATAGGATGCAGCCGGCGGCCGCCCGCCGCCCGTGCCGGCCACTCCCTGGAAGGAAGCGGATCACCGCGATGCTCGACCGTGAGGAATACATCGAGCAGGCCTACCTGTTCCGGTCGTTCGGGGAGCGGATCGTGGCCGGTATCGCGGCCCAGGAGGCCCTCGTGGCGATCAGCCAGGAGGTGCTCGCCACGTCGAAACTGCCGATGGCGCTCGACTATCTGGCGGGCGAACTGAAACTCGTCGGCACGCTCTCCACGGCGATGGCCCGGCTGCCGCACTACTTCACGGCGTTTCAGACGTTCGTGATCGCCACCGCCGAGGAGGAAGGGGGGCGATTCGACATGCGGACAGCCTTGGCCATGCTCGAGCGGGAGGCGACCTACCGAGCCGATTCCGCGACGCCGCAGGGGCTGTTCGTCTACCGTTTCGAGTGCCTGTCGCGAAACCGCCTCGACTACGCGCGGGGCCTCACGGCGATCGCCGCCGACGACGTGTTCGACGCCGCCTGGAAGTCCTGGATCGAGACGGTCTCCCGGCAGGTGGGACTGATCGACCTCGCCGACCTCGTCTACGTTCGCAGCCCCGAGTATTGGCGGCTGGAGAAACGCGATGCGCTGGTGGCGGGCCGCGCCGCGCCCGAGCCCGACCGGGCGATCCTGTTCGGCGAGAAGGAGGGACGGATCGCCAGGGCCAACCGCGGCAAGGACCCGCTCTTTTTCTTCGCGGCGCTCCAGCGGCAACTCGGCTATCCGACCGTGCCGCGGGTCAATCCGCTGGCGCCCTCATCGGAGTCGCCGGCGCTCCTCGCCCGGCGAATCGAGCGGCTCGAGATGCGGGTCAAGCTCCTCGAGGAGGAGTCGCGGGGCGGGATTGATCTCTCTCGGTTCGACCCGAAGAACTTCCCGCTCTCCCGTGACGAATGACGGCTTCCATCCGCGTCGAGATGGCGCACCTTGTCGATGCCGCGATCTCCGCCGTGAGGCCGGAGATGCTCGTGCCGCGCCGCATCGAGTGCCGCGGCGGTGAACTGCTGCTCGACCGGGCGCCGTTTCCCGAGGCTGTGCGGCTCGACGGACGGATCGTGGTGATCGGTGCTGGCAAGGCGGCGGCCGGCATGGCCGCGGCGGTGGAAGCGGTGCTGACGCCGGCGATCGACACCGGTGCCGATGTTCGCGGTCTCGTGAGCGTGCCCGAGGGCTGTGGCAGGCGGCTGGAGCACGTGGAGGTTCGCGAGACCAGACCCGCGGCCGCGAACCTGCCGACGCCCGCGGCCGTCGATGCGACGGCCGAGATGTTCGCGGCTGTTGCGGCCCTGGGGCCCGATGACCTCGCGATCGTCATCGTGACCGGCGGTGGTTCGGCGCTTCTGGAGAGCCCGCGTGATCGTGTCGCGCTCGACGACCTGATCGCCGTCACTCGGTTTCTGTCGGCATCCGGAGCGGATATCCGCGAGTTGAACCTCGTCCGCCAGGCCCTGAGCCGTGTGAAGGCGGGCGGGCTCGCGCGAGCCTGCAACGCGGGCCGGCTCGTGGCCCTCGTGCTCTCCGACGTGATCGGAGATCCTCTTGATCTGATCTCCTCCGGGCCCTGCATGCCGGCGGTTGCCGATCCGTCGGCCGCCCTGGCCATCCTCCGGAGACACGCCGCCGCGGAGGTGGCGCCGGAGGCGACGCGGCATCTCGAGGGTGCTGCCGCTGCAGGACGGCCGCCGGTGTCGCATGCCGCCGATGGGGAGTGGACGACTCCGGCTGGCTGCCGCGTCAGCCACGTGCTGCTCGGCAGCAACGACACCGCGATCGATGCGGCGGCGGGGGCGGCGCGGCATCTCGGCTACGACGTCACGATCCGGCACGCCGTGCCCACGAGCGACACCGCTGAGTCGGTCGGCCGCCGGTTCGCCGGCGAGGCCGCCGAACTCCATGCAGCCGCCATTCGCGACGGCCGGCCCCGCGCGGTCATCGAAGGGGGTGAAGCGGTCGTGATGGTGCCGCGTGATCACGGCGCCGGCGGCCGCAATCAGCAGACGGTGTTGGCCTCGGCCGAGACGTGGCAGCAGGGAGGCAGCGTGTGGCCGGCGGGGCTCGCGATCGCGAGTGTCGGCACCGACGGCGAGGACGGCCCGACCGACGCTGCGGGAGGCATGGTGGATGACGAGGTCATGAAGCGGCTGGCAGGCGCTGGCGTCGACCTCGCCGGCGCGGTGGCGAGGTGCGACGCCTATCCCGCGCTCGCGGCGGCCGACGGGCTCATCCGCACGGGCCCAACCGGCACGAACGTCGCCGATGTGCGAATCATTCTCGCGAGGCCGTGACGGTGGCGATTCGGCACAGGTTGAAAACCTGCGCTCCGTGAGGGCGACGTGGCGAGGGACTGCCCCGAGCGTACGGTGAACCTCGGAGGGCCCCCATCGCTTGCGCGATTGGGCTTCCTGACGGAGCGAACATTCGGCAATGGGGCGTGGGCAGCCCCGAGCCTCGGGCCGGATGTCAGACGTCACAGACCTCGACGGCCTGCTTCAGGCCGGCGAAGGCGTCGCGGGTCGGGATGAACTCGTGGCCCACCCAGCCCTTGTAGCCGATGTCGACGAGCTTCCGCAGGCAGGCCGGGAAGTTGATCTCCTGATTGTCGTCGAGTTCCCCGCGGCCGGGGTTGCCGGCGGTGTGCACGTGGCCGATCACGTCCTTGCACTGCTCGATGCGACGGATCAGGTCGCCGTTCATGGCCTGCACGTGGTAGAGGTCGAACAGCATCTTCACACGCGGCGAACCGACGCGGCGAACGATGCCGGCCACGTAGTCGACGTCGTCGCCCTGGTAGCCGGGGTGGCCCTTCATGGGGTGCGTGTCGTCGCGGGTATTGAGGTGCTCGAGGCAGATGGTCACGCCCCGCTTTTCCGCGTGCGCTGCGAGCGTCGCCAGCCCCTTCACGCAGTTCTCGGCCCCCTCGGCGGCCGAGATCTCGCCGCTGGTCGGATCCTCGGCATCCCGCCACTTGTAGCCAGTGAACGCGATCACCGATGGGATGCCGAAATCGGCGCAGGCATCGATCGTCCTGGTCGTGCAGTCGATCACCTGCTCGTGGTAGCGGGGATTGTTGAGCCCCTTCATGAAGGGTGCCCCGGGCATGCCGTTCATGGCGATCGCCGACGTCAGGCCGTGCTTCCGGATCGTGGGCCAGGTGTCGGGGGCGGACAGTTCGATCGACTTCACCCCGAGTTCCTTGGCCACCTCGCAGGTGCGGTCCATGTCCCACTTGCCACCGGCCACGTTGAAGCACCAGAACACGATCGAATGGTTGACGTTGCCCTTGAGCGGCATCACGGTGGCTCCTGGAGCGGGGCTTGGGAACAGGGACGACGAGGCCGACGCCGCGAGAGCCGTCCGGAGCACGGTGCGGCGATCGATGCGGGCTCCCATGACGGTACACTATCAGCCCGCCGCAGCGATCGGAAGCGGCGGCGACACCGGCCCCGGGAGCCCTTCATGGCATCGCTGAAACGCATCCTCGTGACCGGCGGTGCCGGCTTTCTCGGCAGCCACCTCTGCGAGCGGCTCGTGGAGGCGGGGCACGACGTGATCTGCGTCGACAACTTCTTTACCAGCCAGAAGTCGAACGTGGCCCACCTGCTCGGCTGCGGCAACTTCGAGCTCCTGCGGCACGACATCATCCACCCGCTCTGGCTGGAGGTGGACGAGATCTACAACCTCGCCTGCCCCGCCGCGCCCGG
>JAGWWA010000065.1 GCA_018970605.1 Planctomycetota bacterium
TCATCGGCTACCGCGTGCAGCACAACGACGCCCGCGGTCCATTCAAGGGGGGCCTGCGATACCACCCGCAGGTCGATCTCGACGAGGTTCGGTCGCTGGCCGCACTGATGACCTGGAAGACGGCGGTCGTGGACATCCCGTTCGGCGGCGCGAAGGGAGGCGTGGCCGTCGCGCCCCATGACTGCTCGCTGCGAGAGCTCGAACGGATCACGCGGAAGTTCGTGGACGCACTCCACGACCTGTTCGGGCCCGACGTCGACATCCCCGCGCCCGACATGGGAACCACCGCCGACATGATGGCCTGGATCATGAATCAGTACGGCCGCTACCACGGCTTCGCCCCCGGGTGCGTCACCGGCAAGCCGGTCGAGTACCACGGCATTCCCGGCCGCGAGGAAGCGACCGGCCGCGGCGTCGGCGCCCTGACGCTCAAGCTCCTGAGCCGGCTCGGCCGGAAGATCCCGGGCACGCGGGTCGCGATCCAGGGCTTTGGAAACGTGGGCTCCCACGCGGCAAAGTATCTGGCCGACGCCGAGTGCCGCATCGTGGCCGTGGGCGACGCCACGACCTCGCTTCGCCATGACACAGGCCTCGACGTCCTCGAACTCCTCCGCCACGCGCGGGGCAGTGGCGGCAGGCTCACCGGCTTCACGGGCGGCGAGACGATATCCGCCGCCGAACTCCTCGCCACCGACTGTGACGTCCTGATCCCGGCCGCGCTCGGGGGCGTGATCACCGCGGCCAATGCCGACGCCATCCGGGCGCCGATCATCATCGAGGCGGCCAACGCCCCGATCGAGCCCGAGGCCGACGACCTGCTCGCAGGCCGTGGCGTCGTGGTGCTCCCCGACATTCTCGCCAACGCCGGCGGCGTGACGGCGAGTTGGTTCGAGTGGGTGCAGAACCGCCAGCACTACCAGTGGGGCCTCGACCGCGTCCGTGGCGAACTCGACCGTATCCTCGGCCAGGCGTTCGAGCAGGTCTGGCAGCTCGCCCAGTCGCGAAAGGTGCCGCTCCGCACGGCCGCCTACATGGTCGGCGTCGGCCGCGTGGCCCGCGCCACGGCGCTGGGCGGCGTGGGCTGACCCAGCCCCGACTTGATTCTCGCGCGTTCTCACGATTCTCGCGCGTTCTCGAGGCTCGGGGCTGCCCATGCCCCATCGCCGGACGTTCGCTCCGCCCATCCTGGGCTCCGCTCACTCGATGCTGACTGCGCTCCGGCATCCATGCCTGCGCTGGTCAGCAACGCCGGCTCCCGGGGCATGGGCAGCCCCTCGCTGTCCCCCGTAGCGAAGGTTGCCAACCCGCGGCTACGGGGAAACGGCAGGCCTGGGGAGGCCTGCGGCGTCGAGCACGACGGCACGCGTCTCGATTGCCACCGGTGCACCCTTCGCGACGGTGAGCTTCACCACCCAGCCGGTCCACTCCGGCGGGTCGCAGGGATAGTAATCGAAAACGAAGTTGCCAAGGCTGTAGACGATCGGAGCGCCGCGATGAACGTCCACGGTCTGCGTGACGTGCGGATGGCTGCCGATCACCGCCGCCGCGCCGGCGTCGATCATCCGGCGTGCGAATCCCCGGTCGGCCTCCAGCGGACCGGCCACGAGTTCGTCCCCCCAGTGAACGAACGGCACGACAAAGTCAGCCTGCTTCCGCGTCGCCGCGATGTCGGCCAGCAGGTCGGCCTCGCGGAGCGGAGCCACGCCCGGGGTCGCCTCGGTCGCGGCGTAATCCGCCGCGCGAAAGCCGTTCGCTGCCAGGATCGCGATCCGCAGGCCGTCCTTTTCCAGCACGAATGGCCGACGGGCCTCGGCGAGCGTGCGGCCGGCACCGAACCGGCCGATCTTTCCGCGGTCGAGGATATCGAGCGCCTCGACGAGGCCGTCCGGCCCGAAGTCGAAGGCGTGGTTGTTTCCCAGCGAGACCGCCGTGAAGTACCGCTTGAGAAACCGCGGCGAGTCTTCAGCGGCCCGAAACACGTAGGCCTTGTGAGCCAGTTTCCCGGCCCGGCCAAGCACGCATTCCAGGTTGCCGATCGTGAAGTCGGCGTCGAGGAGCAACTCGGCGCAGCCGGCGAACGGGTCGCGGCCCGAGGCGATCGCATGCCCCGGCCCGTTGTCGAGCATCACGTCGCCAACCAACACCACCGAGGCGGTACCCGCGGGCGACGCCTTTCGCGCTGGGCCGGCGGCTTCGTCGGCCCACACGGTTCCTGTCGCGGTGAGAAGCACCGACACGAAGAGCAGCAGACTGTGTCGCATGATTCCCATGGTCAGTGCTTCGCGGGGCGATACCACTCGCCCCGGAGCCAGTCCGCGATGAGTTCGATCTGCTTGCGGGAGAGCGGGGGCAACGCGCCCTCGGCCGCCTTGCCGAAGCGTGGCATCCGGTCGTTGCGGTCGCCGTAGAACCGCTCGTGTGTCGGATCGACGATGATCCCCACGAGCCAGTCGCGGCCGCCCCAGCCGGTGAGATCGGGCGCGGCTCCGAGGTCGGTGCCGTTGCCGCGGAAGGCGTGGCAGCCACCGCAACGGTCGCTCGCAGCCACGAGTTCGCGGCCCTTCTCCACGAGGCCCGCGATCTCCTGCGGCACCGGCCGCCCGGCCTCGGCAGCCATCGCGGCGACCACGGCGTCGATGTCGGTCTTCGGCCATGTGGCCTCATCGGTGAGATCGTCGCGGACGAACGACACCATGTCGCCCTCCTTGTGGGCCGTGTTGCCAAAGTAGGCCGGCCCCGCGACCTGATCGGCATCGAGCAGGCCCCGCATCCAGGCAGCCGATCCGAAGCCGTGGAGGTTGGCGGCCGACGACTTCGCGATCACGGCCTCCGCATCGGGCGCAAGCGGATCGACGTGGGCATGGCAGCTCCCGCAGTGCTGGGCGAAGAGCCGCGGCCCCTGCGAAAGCGGATCGCGACGGACCAGCTCGAGCATCCCAGCGGGTGGAATCCGCTCAGGCCGGCCGGCGAGTTCCACCGCCCGTGCGGCGTCGGCCTCGGCAAGCTTCACGGCGTCGAGATAGGCCTGCGAGCGGCGGACCTTTTCGAGCGTCTTCCACTGCCGTTCGATCGCTGCCGCCTTCGTGCGGTCACCCCCGAGGGCGGCGACGAGTTTGGCGGCGTCGCCACCGGTCTGGTCGTGGAGTTTTTCTGCCTCGGCGAGCGACGCACGATTCACCCAGAGGGCGGAGTAGTCCTCGTTGAGGGCCAACGCCGTGAGCAGGCCGATCCCGGCGAGGATCGCCAGCGTGAAGGCCACGTTGAAGCGGTGACCGAGCCGCCAGCTGCCCACGATCGGCATCAGGGCCAGCGCGGTCATGATCAGGCCGGGCACGACGATCGCCCCGAAGAACTCGCCCGTCGCACCCCAGCCCTCGAACACCTTCAGGAACTGAAACAGGAACAGGAAGTACCACTCGGGCCGCGCGGCGGCGTAGGGGAGCGAGGGATCGGCAGGAGCACCGAGTTCGGCACCCAGGTGGGCAGCATGCACCACCTCGCCGGCGAGCATCGCCCGCAGCGCCGGCATGAGGATCACGCCGAGGATCACGGCCATCACGGCCAGCATCGCCACGGCGTCCTTGAGCACCTGATCGGGCCAGAACATCGCGTCGGGCTTCGTGATCGGCTGCTTCGCGTGGAGGCCATGCTTGCGGAAGACGGCGAGGTGGACGACCAGGAACAGCACGAGCGTGGCCGGCAGGAAGCCGGCGTGCAGGGCGAAGAACCGGGTGAGCGTGTGGTGGCCATACTCCGGGCCGCCGATCACGAGCTGCTGCAGCGACGGCCCGACGAAGGGCACGATCCCCGCAAGGTTCGTGGCCACGATCGTGGCCCAGTAGCCCTTCTGGTCCCAGGGGAGAAGGTAGCCCGTCAGCGCCATGCCGAGCACGAGCATCATCAGCACGAGGCCGAGCCAGAAGTTGACCTCGCGAGGAGCCTTGTAGGCGCCGTCGATCACCACCTGCAGCAGATGCAGCGCGAGCAGCACCACCATCGCCTGGGCCATGAAGTGGTGGATTCCCCGGAGCAGCCAGCCGCCCGCCATCTCGTACTGAATGAAGTAGACGCTCTCCCAGGCCGTCTGGGCGCTGGGCGAGTAGTTGGCCCAGAGAAAGAGCCCCGTGATCACCTGCGTCATGAAGGCGAACACGAGCGTGCTGCCCCAGACGTACCGCCACCGGGCCCCGCCGGGCACGCGTTCGTAGAGGGCCTCGTGGACGACCGCGCGATACCCGGTGCGATCGTCGAGAAAGTCGGCGAATCGGCCGAGCACGCCCTTTCGCGATGGCTGCCCTGACACGGCGCGGGCGGCGGGTCGGCTCATCCCTGCACCACCTTCTCCGCGACGCCCGCCCGAAACTTCTGCCACTTCACCTCGACCTGGCCGTTGGCCCCCACGCGGCACTCCAGTTCGTCCATCGCGCGAGGACTCGGGCTGGGATTGACGATGCCCCCTTCGAGCGTGAACGAACTGTTGTGGCACGGGCAGCGGAAGCACTGCGTCGCCTTCTCCAGATCGATGAAGCAGCCGGCATGCGGGCAGGTGGCCGACAGCGCCCGCACCTCGCGGGATCCTTTCTCACGACTGAGATAGACGGCGCCGACCGGCTCGGCGGCGAATCCCGTCCAGGCATCGACCCGGTCGGCGATCACGGGAAACTGCCGCGGCATCCCGTCGTCGGGAATCGCAGCGAGGTCGGCCACCGAGAGAAACGATGCCGCACCGCGGGTTCGGCGAAGCGGATCGAGAAACGCCCACAGCCCCGCCGCCACAGGCGGGAGGGTCGCCAGACCACCGCAGGCGACGGCGAGCACCTTGGCGAGGAGATCGCGGCGGGACTCACCACCGGCGGCCCGGTGGTTGGCGGCGCCGTGCCCGGTCAAAGCCGCAGGATCGTTCCCGTGAGGTCGGGCCATCGGTGAATGCTCCTGCGCCGGGGCGATCCGCTCAGGTGGGCACGGCCTGCTGGGCGAGCCAGGCTTCGTCCACCGCGGCCACCACGCGCTCGCGCGCGGCGTCGAACGGACCGTCGATGATCGTGCCGGCCGCCGCCTTGTGGCCGCCGCCGCCGAAGCGGGCGGCGAGCGCATTGCAATCGAGCCGGCCACGGCTGCGGAAGCTCACCTTGATCCGGCCGTCCGGCTGTTCGATGAGGATCGCGGCCACCTCGGTACCCTTCACCGCGAGCGTGAGGTTGACGAGATCCTCGGTGTCGGCGGGCTGCGCCTTCGCCTCCTTGATGTCGTGCTGCCGCACCGTGGAGATGATCACCTTGCCGTCGTGAGACGTGACGGCGCCGGCGATCGTCCGCCCCACGAGGTGGAGCCGCGCCAGCGAATCCTGCTCGAAGAGTTCGCGGTAGATCGCGGTCGGATTCGCCCCGGCATCGACGAGGCGGCCGGCGATCCGGAACGACTCGCCGCTCACGCTCGGAAACCGGAAGCCGCCGGTGTCGGTGGAGAGGCCGGCATAGAGCGGCGTGGCGATCGACTCGGTGAGCGGCACGCGGAGCCGCAGGCCGATCTCGTAGACGATCCGGGCGGTCGCCTCGGCCGCGGTGTCCTTGAACCAGCGATCGGAGAGGTCGTCCTCGCTGACGTGGTGGTCGATCACGAGCACGCGGTCGCGCATCGACTTGGCGACGTCGCCCATCGCTCCGAGCTGCGCCCAGGCGCTGGTGTCGAGCACGATGAAGAGATCGCGATCGGCGAGGTCGGCCGGCCGCACCTTCTCCGCGAGCGACTCGATCTTCCCCCGCGGGTCGATCCATTTCAGGTTCGCGGGGGTCGCCTGGGCGTTGACGATCCGAACGTCCTTGCCGATCGCCTCCAGGATCCCGGCCATGCCGAGTTCGCTGCCGAGGGCGTCGCAGTCGGGCCGGACGTGGCTCGTAAGCACCACCTTCGAGCAGCCGCGAAGCACCTCGAGCAGTGCCGACCAGTCGAGTCGCATCATGTCGTTCCAGGAGAGAGGGAGGCCGCGGCGACGATCCGCCCGGCGGTCGCCACGTCGTCGGCCAACTGGGCCTTGAGATCCTCGGCCGACGAGAAGCGACGAGTGTCACGGACGCGGTCGAGGAAGTCAACGTCGAGCACCCTGCCGTAGAGGTCGCCCGCGAAGCCGATCAGGTGGGCCTCGATCGAAACGCTCGTCTCGCCGAACGTGGCATTGGGGCCGACGTGCACGGCGGCCGGAAACGAGCCGTCATCGACTCGCGCCACGGCGGCATAGACGCCGCCCGCCGGCAGCAGCGTGGAGACGCGCGAGAGGTTGGCGGTGGGGAAGCCGAGCGTCGCGCCGCGGCGGGCGCCCACCACGACTTCGCCCGAGAGGCGATACGGCGACGTCATCAGCGCTCGCGCCTCGCCGAGGCGGCCCGCCGCAACGAGCGTCCTGATGCGCGAACTCGACACCGGCTCACCATCGATCACGACGGGCGGCACCACCTCCAGATCGACGCCATCGCGGCCACACAGCGACCCAAGCAGCGCCACGTCTCCACGTCGACGGGATCCGAAGCGGAAGTCCTGCCCCTCGACCATCGCCCGGACGGCGAATCGCCCGCGGAGGACGTCGGCATAGAAGGCCTCGGCCTCGAGGGCCATCAGCGCGGCGGTGGCCGGCTGCACGCAGACCGCATCGACGCCGAGTGCCAGGAGGAGTTCAGCCCGCCGCGCCGGCGTGGTCAGCGGGAGCGGAGGCTGCTCGGGCCGCAGGATGCTCGCCGGATGCGGGTCGAACGTCAGCACCACCGCCGGAACGCCGTGTCGGTCCGCCGCCTCGCGAAGCCGGCGAATGATGGCCGCATGGCCACGGTGCACCCCGTCAAAGTTTCCGACGGCCACGGCGCACGGCGCGCATGTCCCTGCGGCCTGCGGGAACACGGTCGGTTCGGCGATGGACGGCACGGCGGCGGGAATGACGGGAGCGGTTCGGCGAAAAGAAAGCGAGGGGTAGTGTACCGCGACGACGGCGCAACGACGGTATGATTGGGCCGACTCCCCGAGGCTGTGGACTCGTGCCCGACGCACCGCCCATCACCGACGAACGGCAGATCTACCTCTCGGCCGACCTGGCCTGCCGGCTGGGGGCGATCGACATCGGTTCCAACTCGGTCCGCCTGTTGGTGGCGGAGGCCCTCCGCGGCGGCACCTACCGCATTCTCGACGAGGAGCGGGAGCCGACCCGCCTCGGCCGCAGCGCCTCGGCCGTGGGACGACTCGACGACGAGTCGATGGACCGCACCGTCGCCGCCCTCCGCACGTTCAAGGAGATCGCCACCGGCTACCAGGTGACCCGGCTGCGGACGATCGCCACCTGCGCCGTCCGCGAGGCGCGAAACGGCCCGGAGTTCTGCCGCCGCGTCCGCGAGGAGGTGGGGCTGGAGGTCGAGGTGATTTCCGGCGAGCGGGAGGCGCGGCTCGCCTTCACGAGCGTGCAGCACGCCTTCGATCTCTCCGGACGCAACACGATCGTCGCCGACATCGGCGGCGGCAGCACGGAGATCGTGTTCGCCACGGGCAACCTCATCGAGTCGATCTTCTCGACGCCGCTGGGAGCCGTGCGGCTCACCGAGCAGTTCGCCCTCGGCGACTGCTGCGACGCCCCCGAGGCGGCCCGGGGCCTCGAGCGGCTCGACGACGAGATCGCCACGGTGCTGAAGAAACAGACCACGAAGCCGCTGTTCGCCCCGCATCTGCTGGTCGGCTGCGGCGGCACGTTCACCACGCTTGCCGAACTCGTGATGGCGACGAGGCGGGAATCGAACGTCCCGGTCGCCGGCTACACGGTGTCGCACGCCGAGGTCCGCCACCTCCTCGACCGGCTGCGGAAGATGCCGCTGCGGGCCCGACGCAGCATGCCGGGCATGACCCCCGACCGCGCCGACATCATCGTGGCGGGCCTGTCGATCATCGATGCGCTGCTCAAGCGGTTCCACGTCAACACGCTCGCCGTCCACACGCGGGGAGTACGCGACGGCCTGCTGCGGGAGATGATCGAGGAGGCTGCGGTCGCCAGCGGCGGTGACGAACCGGCCTTCCGCGACGCCGCGATCGAGCGGCTCGCTGCCGCCTGCTCCGGCGAGGTCGAGCACGGCCGCACCGTGGCGGCGCTCGCGGGCCGGATCTTCGAGCAACTCGCGACGCCGCTCGACCTGCCGGCGGGCGACCGGCTGCTGCTGGAATGCGCCGCGCGGCTCCAGGACGTGGGCTACGTGATCAACTACGACCAGCACCACAAGCACAGTTACCACCTGATCCGCAACAGCCGCCTGCCCGGCCTGCGGCCGCACGATCTGGAGCTGATCGCCAACGTGGCCCGCTACCACCGTGGTGCCCTGCCGAAGAAGAAGCACGAGAATCTCTCGCGACTGGCGGCCGACGATCAGCGGCGGGTGCAGCGGCTTGCGGCCATCCTGCGGATCGCCGGCGGGCTCGATCGCAGCCGCTCGCAACAGGTCCGCGACGTGCTCGCTTCGGTGGACGACGGCCGGGCCGTGCTCGAGGTGGTGGCCGACCAGGAGCCGCAGGTTGACATCTGGGGCGCGGAGCGGCGGACCGACCTCTTCGAGAAGGTCTTCGGCATGAAGGTGGACGTCCGCTGGGCGGAGCCGGCGGCGGACACTCGTCCAGCAAGCCCGACGACGTAAGCGGCGCGGCCCCTCCCCATCGCCAGCCCGGTTGTCCTGCCAGCCCGCATCCCGTCGCTTCCGCTCGGGGCTTCCTGTCGGTTGTCGCCCAAAAAGCCCCAAGCGCCAGCGCGGGGATCACGGCCCGCCAACAAGGCGACGCCCATCCCGCCACTACGTCCATCCCCTCGCTGCCGCTCGGGGCTTCCCGAGCTCGCAGCGAACGTCGGACGACGGGCCCACGCGTCGCTACAACCCTCGCGACCGCTGCCCGTCGCGCCACCGCCAACCCCGCCAAGGCACTCAGCCTCGGCAACCGATACTCTGCACGGTGCCCTACCCCTTCCGGATGCCTGCCGTGCGTCGTCTCTCGCTGATCGCAGTCCTCATCGCCGTCGCTGCCGTGGCCATCGCGTCACCCGTCGAAGCCGCCGGCCGGCGGTGGTTCAGCGGCCCGCGGTCGCCGATGTCGCTGGGCACGCCGCAGAATCAGGCGCCGTACGCTCCCGGCGCCTCGCCCTACGTGACCGGCCACGGCACACGGCCCAAGTATTTCGTGCCGCCCACGAATCCCCGAACGCCCACGTGGAAGATGTATGGCACGCCGCCGGGCGTGGTCCCGGGCGACTGGCCCACCTATGCGCCGCTCGGCTTCGGCGGCTACCGCTTCCCCGCGGTCGGCAGCCAGGCCTATCGGTAGTCAGCCCCCTCGGCAGCCGTTCCGCGAGCCGACCATGAAGATCATCGTCATCGGGGCGGGCATCGGCGGGGCGAGCGTCGGGATCGCGCTCAAGCGACTCGGGCACGAGGTCGTGATCTACGACCAGATGCGGGAGAACAAGCCGGTCGGGGCCGCGCTCTCGCTGTGGTCGAACGGCGTGAAGGTGCTCAACTGGCTCGGGCTCTCCGCCGAGGTCGCGGCGCTTGGCGGCCAGATGGACGACATGGCCTACCTCGACGGCCACTCCGGCGAGACGCTCTGCCGGTTCAGTCTCGCCCCCGTCACGCTGCAGACCGGCACGCGGCCCTACCCTGTCGCCCGCGCCGACCTGCAGGCGCTCTTGATGGAGCGGTTCGGCCTGAACGACATCCGCCTCGGCATGCGACTCGTCGGCCTCGCCGATGACGGAGCGGTAGTGACCGCGACCTTCGCGGACGGCTCGACCGACACGGCCGACCTGCTGATCGCCGCCGACGGCGCCCGCTCGTTCGCCCGCGACTACGTGACCGGGGCCAGCGAGGGTGGCCCGCGGATCGAGCGGACCTACGCGGGCTACACGAACTTCAACGGCCTGATTCCGATCGACGAGGCGATCGGGCCCGCGACCCAGTGGACGACGTACGTCGCCGAGGGCAAGCGGTGCTCCGTCATGCCGGTCGCCGGCGACCGCTTCTACTTTTTCGTCGACATTCCGCAGCCGGCGGGCGTGCCCTACGACCGCGCGGAAGGGAAGCAACCGCTCGAGTCGGCGTTTGCGGGCTGGGCACCGGGCGTGCAGGCGCTCCTCGCCGCGATCGATCCAAACGTCTCGCTCAATCGGGTCGAGATCTGGGACGTCGACCCGTTCTCCACCTGGGTGCGCGGACGAGTCGCCATCCTCGGCGACGCGGCGCACACCACGTCGCCCGACATCGGTCAGGGAGCCTGCTCGGCCCTGGAGGACTCGTTCGCACTGGCGATCTCGCTGGCCACCAACACCATCAGCGTGGAGGACAGCCTGCTCCGCTACCAGCAGATTCGCGCCGAGCGGGCCGGCGACCTCGTCCTTCGCGCCCGGAAGCGCTGCCAGGAGACGCACGCCTTCGACCCGGAAGTGACCCGTGCCTGGTACGACCGCCTGCGGGCCGAGGACGGCGCGGCGATCATCCGCGGCATCGTCGGCAACATCGTCGACAGCCCGATCAACCTCGGCGGCGGAACGTCCCGCGGTCCGGATCGACCGCCAGCGTGACACCGGCCGCGCTGCCCTCCAGGAGCGGATGGAAGGCCGAGCGGATGAACACGCTCCCCGACGCGGGATCCACGTGCAGCGCCCGGGGATGCTCGAAACCCGGGCCGAGCCCCGAGAGATCCCACTCGGCCACCAGCGGCAGCCCGGCTGCGGCGAGGTCGAAGAACCACAGCGTGCGCGACTCCGCGGACAGCACGACGAGATGCTGGTCGAACGCGGCCAACTCCACGGGCATGCCGGGCACGGGGAGCGTGACGGCCAGGCGATTGGCCTCGCGATCGATGAGCAGGATCTGATCCGCCCAGGCCTCGGCCGCGGCGACCCATGGAGAGCCCGGCACGTCCACCAGCGCGGTGATCCGCTGCCGTGGCCCGTCGAACGTCCGCGCGACCGCCTGGGTGACGAGGTCGATCCGGGCGATCGTCTCGCGACCGGGCCGGAAGTCGGTGCGCTCGAGCACGAACAGATACCGACCGCAGTGGACCATCGTGCCGGGGAAGTGGATGTCGGGCTGCAGCGGCCGACTCCACCAGCCGTTCCAGCGGACCACCTTCCGCGAGCCCGGTTCGTTGAAGAACATCGCGCCGGGCCCGCCCCCGAACTGCTCGACCTGCATCCGCCACGGCATCGCGCGGGTCTTCACGAGCAGCCACGGCGGTCCTCCAGCCACGCCGGCGAGGAACCGCACGATGCTGTGGTAGGTGCGCCAGCCGCCGCGCTGGTTGTCGTGCTTGCCCACGACAAGGACCGTGCGCGAGCCGAACGGGTGCAGGAACTCGAGCGTGTGCGGAACGGATGCCGAGGCGAGCCGTTCGCCGGCGGCTGTATGGGCGTCGATGCGATACCGCGAGACGTCGCCAGCACTGTGCCCCTGCCAGAGCAGGCCGTCGTGAAAGACCTGCCCGCGGTAGACCTCGTGGGGATCGAGCGTCTCGAGGCTGCGAAGCATCGGGCGGACGCGGAGAACGGCGGCGGCCGGCATGACGGGCTCCCTCGGGGCATCGTCATTGTAGGCGGTTCCTGCACAGCCCCGCCGATGCAACTCGCACTGATCCGGTCGCTTCCGCTCCCGGCTTCTCGGGGTCGTGGCATGAACAGGCTTTGCACACGTCCACGGAACCCGTGGTATACGCGTCACCCGTGATCCTGAGGCGTTCCTGCGGCGGTGTCACTCCGCCAGGAAGCCCCGAGCGGGAGCGAGGGGATCATGCGTGGCGGCGGCGAGCGACGCGTGCCGACCCGCGGAGCCGTTCCCGTCGCTTCCGCTCCGGGCTTTGAGGGTTCCGTGGAAAACGCGCGACGATCACGTGTGACGCGTATTATACGGTTCACGCATGAGCCCCGAACCGCCCGCCCAGTTGGACAAGCCCGGTTGAAACGGCCCCACACCGCGAGGCGCGGCGCGCGGCCAGACCAATCGCGGCGTCACGCGTGACCACGCCCGAGCCGTTACGGCCTTCGGCTTCCGGAATCAGAACGCGGGAGTCTGAGGATCGTGTGTGATCCGTATCACTCCTCCTGACGTGCCATGCGGGATCTGCTGGAAGTCACCGAGTCGGGGCTCTACTGCGAGCGGGGCGACTTCTACGTCGATCCCTGGCGGCGGGTGCCGCGGGCGGTCATCACCCACGCCCACGCCGACCATGCCCGCTCGGGCTGCGACCGCTACCTCTGCGCCGCCGAGGGCAAGCTCGTGCTCCGTTCGCGGATCGGCGGAGCATCGCCGATCGACACGCTCCGCCGCGGTGAGCATGTGTCGATCAACGGCGTGAAGGTGTCGCTCCATCCCGCGGGCCACCTGCTCGGCTCAGCCCAGGTGCGGATCGAGCACGGCGGCGTCACCTGGGTCGTCACCGGCGACTACAAACTCCACCATGACCCCACCTGCGCGACGTTCGAGCACGTGCCGTGCGACGTGTTCGTGACGGAATCAACCTTCGGCCTGCCGGTCTACCGCTGGCAGAGTCCGGAGGAGATCGCGGCGGAGATCAACGCCTGGTGGTGTGCCAACCGCGACGCCGGCCGCACGAGCGTGATCCTCGCCTACGCGCTCGGGAAGGCGCAGCGGCTGGCGGCGATGGTCGATCCATCCATCGGCCCGATCGTGGCCCACGGCGCGGTGATGAAACTCGTCGAGGCGTATCGCGCCAGCGGCGTGCGGCTGCCGCCGATCGACCGCGTGCCACCGCGGGCCCGCCGCGTGGGCAACGGCCGCGCGCTCGTCATCGCACCGCCCAGTGTGCTCGGCAGTTCGTGGCTGAACCTCTTCGGCGAGTCGAGCGTGGCGATGGCCTCGGGCTGGATGACGCTCCGCGGCGTGCGACGGCGCCGAGGCTTCGACAAGGGGTTTGCGGTCTCCGACCATGCCGACTTCCCCGGCCTGCTGACGGCGATCGAGGCGACCGGCGCCCGGCGAGTCCTTGCCACGCACGGGTTCAGCGACGCCCTCGCGAGATACCTCCGCGAAACAAAAGGGCTCGACGCCGCGGTGCTGCCCACACGGTTCGCGGGTGAGGCCACGCCGGATGCCGCCGTCGCTGACTCATCCGATATGGATCCGCCATGAACCTCGCGTGCCCCAGTTGCCTCTCCGTCCAAGCCCAACGCCGTAAGGCGTGGGGCGAACCGCCACCAGGCGCCGCATCCAACGCGGCGCGCCCGCGGCCTCACGGCCGGTCGGGTTCCTGTGCCCTCTCGCGTGCGCCCACCATAGACTCGATTCCGAGGACCGTTTTCGACGCATGAAGGCCTTCACCGATCTCTACTGGCGGCTCGACGCCACGACGAGCACCTCCGAGAAGGTTGCGGCCCTCCGCACCTACTTCACGTCGGCACCCGCGGCCGACGCCGTCGCCGCGCTCGCCGTGCTCTCGGGCGGCCGACAACTGCGGAGCGTTTCCACGAGCCAACTCAGGGAGTGGGCCGCCGACGTGACGGGCTACCCGGCCTGGCTCGTCGAGGAGTGCTACGCCCACGTCGGCGACCTCGCCGAGACGCTCGCCCTCGTGCTGCCCGCTCCAGAGGCCTGCGCTGACGCGACGACCGATCCAGGGCTGGCCGAGATCATGCGAACCACGATCCACGATCTCCGCGGCGCCGACGAGGCCCGCACGCGGGAGGTGGTGATGGAGGTCTGGCGGCGGCTCGCCCCCCGCGAGCGGATCGTCTGGCACAAACTGCTGACCGGCGGCCTTCGCGTGGGCGTATCGCGAACCCTCGTCGCCCGGGCGCTCGCCGAGGTCGCAGGCATCGACCAGGCCGAGATGGCCCATCGCCTGATGGGTAGCCTTCCGGCCGACGCCGACGCCTTCACGGCATTGCTCGTGCCGGAAGCGACCGCCGCCGACAGCCGGCGTCCCTATCCGTTCTTCCTCGCCTCGGGCCTCGACCGCGCGTCTGTCGAACATGTGAGCGAAGACCTGGGCGACGTGACCGCCTGGCAGGCCGAGTGGAAGTGGGACGGCATGCGGGCCCAAATCGTCCGCCGCGGCAACGACACCACCGTCTGGAGCCGGGGCGAGGAACTGATGAACGACGCCTTTCCCGAGATCGTGGCCGCGGGCGTCACGCTCCCGCCGGGCACGGTGCTCGACGGCGAGTTGCTCGCCGTCCGCGACTGCCGCCTGCTGCCGTTCGCAACGCTCTCGAAGCGGGCAAGCCGCAAAAGAGTCACGAAGAAAGTGCTCGATGAGGTGCCGTGCGTGTTCGTGGCCTACGACCTGCTCGAGCAAGACGGCACGGACCTGCGGGAGATGCCGCTCGCGGAGCGGCGGCAGCGGCTGGAGCGGCTGGTGACGACGCCATTCACCGATCTCCTGGCGGGCTCGGCCCCCGGAGACGTGGGCCGTCTCTTTCTTTCACCGCTCGTGGCGGGCGGCTCATGGGCCGACCTCGCGGTCCACCGCGCGGAGTCGCGAACCCGCGGCGTCGAGGGCCTGATGCTCAAGCGGCTCGCGAGCGGGTATGCCGTGGGCCGCACGCGGGGTGACTGGTGGAAGTGGAAAGTCG
The DNA here is from genome assembly GCA_018970605.1 of Planctomycetota bacterium. Taxonomy (GTDB): domain Bacteria; phylum Planctomycetota; class Planctomycetia; order Pirellulales; family UBA1268; genus QWPN01. The sequence continues at coordinate 14,594 of JAGWWA010000065.1, forward strand.
AGCCGCTGGAGATCGACGCCGTGCTTCTCTACGCCCAAGCGGGCCACGGCCGTCGGGCGGGGCTTCACAGCGACTACACGCTGGGCCTGTGGAACGACGGCACGCTCGTGACCGTGGCCAAGGCCTACTCGGGGCTCACCGATGCCGAGATCGTGGAGCTCGACCGGATCGTGCGGGCGACCACGCTCGAAAAGCACGGCCCGGTGCGGATCTGCAGGCCCACGGTCGTGCTACAGCTGGCCTTCGAGGGCGTCTCGCTCTCCACTCGGCACAAGTCAGGCGTGGCGGTACGGTTCCCGCGGATCGTCCGCTGGCGGAAAGACAAGGAGCCCGCCGACGCCGGCACGCTGGCCGACCTCAAGCGGATGATCGTGGATCACGAGTAAGACGGGAGACACGCGATCCCGAGGCGTTCCTGCGGCGGTGTCACTCCGCCAGCAAGCCTCGAGCCGCCAGGAAGCCCCGAGCGGGAGCGAGGGGATCATGCGTGGCGGCGGCGAGCGACGCGTGCCGATCCGCGGAGCCGTTCCCGTCGCTTCCGCTCCGGGCTTGCAGGGTTCTTTGGAAAACGCACGAGGATCATGTGTGTCGCCTCTACGACGGGAGACACGTGATCCCGACGCGCACGCTCATCCAAGCCCTACGCCATGCTGCGTAGGGCGAACCACCACGAGGCGCCGCCTCACGCGTGATTCGCCCGAGGCCTTACGGCCTTCGGCTTATACGACCCTCATTCACACCCAACGCCGTGAGCGCGGCGTGCACCTTGTCGCGAATCAGGTCGCGGATGCCCCGAAACTCCTCGGGCGACATGTGCTTCGGATCGGGGATCGTCCAGTCGAGTCGCTGCTTCGCCCGCACGCGCGGGCATGCGTCGCCACAGCCCATCGTCGCCACGAGGTCGAACTCCTCGTCAGGCAGGTCGGCCAGCGACTTCGACCCGTGCGCCGTCAGGTCGTAGCCGAGTTCGGCCATCGCCGCGATCGCCTTAGGATTCACGACGCCCGAAGGCCGCGATCCCGCACTGTATGCCTCGACGTCATCGCCACCGAGCATCCTGGCGAAGGCCTCCGCCATCTGACTACGGTTGGCATTCTCGACACAGACGAAGAGCACTCGCTTCGGCACGTTCATGCAGGAGACTCCTCGGAGCAGGGGACCTCGCAGCAACCCGCCGGCCGCGAGCATCGACAGGCGACGACCGCGACTGCGGCGCCCACAAAGGGCGCCGTGAGGTAGATCCAGAGGTGATCGAGGCGGCCCGAGACCACCGCTGGGGCGAGCGAGCGGGCCGGATTCATCGATGCACCGCTGACGGGCCCACCGAGCAGCGCTTCGAGGGTCACCATGCCGCCGATCGCGAGCCCCGCCGTGATCACCTTTTCCCGGCTCCCCGAGGAGACGGCGAGGATCAGATACATCAGGATCGCAGTCAGCACCGTCTCCAGAGCCCAGGCCTGGCCCACTGTTCCTGCCGGCCGCGTCGCCCCGAGCGTCGCATCGAGCGGAAACAGCAGGTGGACGACGCCGCTTGCCAGACACCCACCGACGATCTGGGAAACCACGTAGCCCGCGATCCCAGCCGCCGGAAACCGTCCCGCGAGCCAGAAGCCGAAGGTGACCGCGGGATTGAGGTGGGCGCCCGAGACATCGCCGACTGCGGCAATCATTGCGAACACCACCAGACCAAAGACCATCGACACTCCCACGTGGGTCACGCCACCCCCACCGGCATCGACCACGATCGCAGTCGTTCCGGCAAACACGAGGCAGAAGGTTCCGATCGCCTCGGCCACGCACCGTCGCAGCGAATTCTCCATCCTCGCAGGCTCCACGTTGGGGCTCCACGCATCCCTGGGAAGAGTCTCGCCTTCATCGCCCGCCTACACTAACGGAAACCTCTTCGACCCGTGAACTCAAGAAAGCCGCCGGGATGGCACGCACCGCGGGCACGCGCACACGAGCACGCCGACCAGCGAGCGCCCCCGACCGCGGCCCGACCGCGGCTGCGTTCCACGAGTGGTTCGCGTCGCGTGGCTGGAAGCCGTTTCCATTTCAGGAAGAGGTCTGGCAGGCAGTCGCCGCCGCCGCAAGCGGCGTGCTCCACGCGCCGACCGGCACGGGCAAGACGCTCGCCGCGTGGCTCGGTGCAGTGGCCCGGTCGGAGGCCCTCGATACCTCGGGTGGCGAGCGATCGACCGGACTCCGTGTTCTCTGGATCACGCCGCTTCGCGCCCTCGCCGCCGACACCGTCCGGGCCCTGGAGGAACCGCTCGCGAAGCCATGCCCCGTCGCCTCCGGCTGGTCGGTCGGCCTTCGCACCGGCGACTCATCGACCGCCGACCGTCGCCGGCTCCGCGCGAACTGGCCGACGGCACTCGTCACCACGCCCGAGTCGCTCTCGATCCTGCTTTCCCTCGACGACGCCCACGAGGTATTCTCCGCGGTTGACACGGTGATCGTGGACGAGTGGCACGAACTCCTCTCCACGAAGCGGGGCGTGCAAACCGAACTCGCCCTCGAGCGGCTGCGGTCGCTCCGACCCCGTCTCGTCACGTGGGGCCTCTCGGCCACGCTCGCCAACCTCGCCGACGCCGTCGCCGCCCTCGTCGGCCCATCCCGCGCCGTCGAGGCCCGGCTCGTGTCGGCGGCGATTCCCAGGAAGCTCGAGATCGAGACGCTGATCCCCGAGCCGATGGAGCGGTTTCCGTGGGCCGGCCACATGGGCATGCGGCTCCTGTCCCAGGTGGTGGCGGCCATCGACCGGGCCGCGACCACGCTCGTGTTCACCAACACCCGCTCGCAGGCCGAGCGGTGGTTCGACGCGATCGCTGCGGCCCGCCCCGACTGGAGGAAGGCGATCGCCCTGCATCATGGCTCGGTCGATCGTGAACACCGCACAAAGGCGGAGGCCGGGCTCCGCAACGGCCGGATGAAGTGCGTGGTGGCCACGTCGAGCCTCGACCTGGGAGTCGATTTCGGGCCCGTCGAGCAGGTGCTGCACGTCGGCAGCCCCAAGGGGATCGCCAGGCTCCTGCAGCGGGCGGGCCGTAGCGGACACGCGCCCGGAGCGACCAGTCGGCTCGTCTGCGTGCCCACGCATGCCCTGGAACTCATCGAGTGCGCCG
>JAGWWA010000066.1 GCA_018970605.1 Planctomycetota bacterium
GAGGAAATTCATGTCGCTGATCCAGCCGGCGGTGCCGCGGGCCTGCCAGCCGCCGAAGAAGCTGTCGGCCGTGCCGCCGAGATCCTGGCGGTGCCGCCAGAACGTCCGCCCGCGGAACGTGCGATCCGGATAGCCGGGATAGGTGAGGTCGCGTCGGTAGAGGCCGACGTTGTCCTTGCCCACGTCGCCGATGAACCAGGCGTCGAGATCGCCGCTGGCCGGCGTCTGCAGGCCGAGGAACGAGGGCCGGTTGTAGAGCAGCGACGTGCCGCCACCAGGGCCGCGCAGGCTCAGGTAATCGACGTCGAAGTCCCAGTCGACGCCGTCGGGCGGCCGCCGCCAGCCGAACACCTGGAAGGCATCCCAGCCGGTGAGGATCTGCGTGCCGAAGATCTGGTCGTTCTTGAACTGCAGGTCGTTGATGTAGAAGGTCGGCTTCTTGGCGTTGGTCGCGAGGATGGGCCACCAGAGCACGGGGACGCCGCCAACCGTCACGGTGTTGCCGCGGCTGGTGATGAACTGCTGGTGCTCGACCGCAGGCTCGCCGGTGGCGGGGTCGATCGCCGGCTGGCCGTACGGGCTTGCCAGCGGCACCTGCTCGTCGGTGAACTCGAGTTCGCGTGAGCGGAACTCCCACGTCGGCACACCCAGCCGGCTCGACGTCAGGCCCGTCTGCTGGGCGACGAACCGGCTGCGGTCCACCTGCCGCATGACATCGGCCCGCAGCCGCACGGCGCCGGAGTAGTTGTCGACCGGCGTCAGCACCGTGGCACCGGTGATCACGCCGCTCGACCGCGGCACGTCGTAGAACATGTTCTCTGCCTCGACCACCCGCTGCCCCTGCCGGAAGACGACGTTGCCCTCCATGTAGAGTTCGAGCGGCGCGTCGGCCGACTGGGCGGCAGCCCCGTCGAGATCGGGCTGGGCCGAGCCACGGGTCCAGATCACGAGCCGATCGGCCGAGATGTCGAGCGGCCCCGCCGGATCGACGCCATCGATCACGAGGTTCACGCCCGAGGTGATCACCGCGATCCACTCGGTGCCCGACGGGCTCGGCAGCCACTTGATCGCCAGCGGCACACTCGACCGCGGGAAGGCCCGCAACCGCCGGGCTGGTGCCGCGGCAGCCACCTGCGGAACCGCCGGCGCCCCGAACTCGCTGAACTGCGTCTGCTCGATCGGCGTCTCCTCCGCCGAGGCGAGGCGGACCGCCGAGCCGTCGTCCGTGCCACCCTCCGCCGTGATCACCGTGGGCTCAGCCGGTTGCTCGTAGAGGGGTGGTGGAGCGGTGCTGCCGACCACGCTGGCGAAGTCGAGACGCGGGTCACGAAGCGTCCAGAACCGGCCGGTCCACCGCGGCCCGCGCACGGTCGCCGGCCCGCTGTCACCCCCGGCGATCGACGTCACCTTCGAGTCGCCCGCCATGCGCACCAGCACGCTCCGCATCCTCGGTTTCGCAGCCTGCCCGTCGTCATCCACGGCATCGCCGGCGTCTCGCTCGATCCAGATCACCGCCTCGTGCGCCGCCGCCTCGGTCGCGCCCTGCGTGATCCGCACGCCACCCGTCAGGTGCCAGACGTCGTAGGCGCCCTCGGTCCACTTCGCGGCCTGCGTGGCCTTCACGGCGAGCGGCTCGGAGGGATCGGCCGAAGGCACCTCGATCCGGCCGGCCTCGGCGATCGCAGCGGCGAGCCCCTTCGCCGGCAGGGAAGCCAGCGCGCCGGCGCTGGCTTCAGGCGTCATCATCGCGTCGGCGGCGACCGCATCGGCGCCGCGCCTCGCCGCGACCATCGCCAGCAGTGCCATGAGCACCACGATCGCAGACCGTCGTCCGGGCCCCGCGCGCAGGCGGAGGGCGCGGTCGAAGGGCGCCGGCGGCAGGTGACGGTGCTGCACTCGGAACGTTCGCTCAGGTTCGAAACCGGCCTGGAGGCCGGGAAAATCGCGGGTTTATAGGAGTGGCTGCGCGCATGGGTCAAGGCATCGCGGCCGCCGCCAGCCGCTCGCAAGTCGCGGCGGCACGGGGGGTTACCGCCCGGGTGCGACGCAAGCCTGCGCCGCGCGGAGACCGATCTCCCACCTGTCCGACGGTCGCGCGAAACCGGGCTGACCGCAACGCCCTGCGAACCCGCGGAACGGCAGGGCGGGCAATCTGCCGAGGCGTTTTGGCGGTCCCGGTAAGATGGCCCTCTGCCGCGTCGTGCCTCGCCGCAGCCCCCGCCGTCCGCTCGAGTCGCCACCCTTGTCCGCCTCGTCGCACCCCGACGCACTTCCCCAGCCTGCCCCGGGGTCCTCGTTTGCGTCGCGGCTCTCAGCCTTTCTGGTCGATCGGCGACTTGGCCTTGCCGTCCTCGCCGTTGCGATCACGGCAGGTGCGGTGCTCCTCTCGAAACGGCTGGAGTTCTCGCGGTCGATCGACGCGATGTTCGATCGCTCCGACCCGGCGCTCGTGCCCTACGCTCGGATGACAAGGACGTTCGGCTCCAACGAGACCGTGCTCGCCGCGTACGACGATCCCCAGCTTTTCACCGCGGAGGGAATCGCCAGACTCCGTGCACTCGCCACCGAACTCGGATCGGTGCCAGGCGTCGCCTCCACCACGAGCCTGGCGAGCACGCCCCTGGGCGACGCCATCGTGGACCTCGACCGCGGACTCGCCGCCGGCTGGGCCAGGCGGCTCGTGTCGCTCCTGGAAGGCTATCTCGTCGGCGCCGATCACCGCACGGCCGGCATCGCCTGCACGCTCGAGCCACGAGACGGCACTGCCGCGCGGCCAGGAAAGGGACCGACCCGCAAGCAGACGATCACCGCGCTTCGGGAGCGAATGCAGGGCATGCCGGCGGGCACGATCGCCGGCGAGCCGGTGATGCTGCTGGACGGCTTTGAAATGCTCCAGCGCGACGGCAACCTCCTCGGCACCGGCAGCGGACTGCTCGCCGGCGCGGTGCTGCTCGCCTGCTTCCGGAGCATTCGCTGGCTGGTGGTGCCGTTGGCGGTGGTTCTGTTTTCGCTCTGGACGACCCGCGGCCTGCTCGCCCTCACCGGACTCAAACTCACGATGGTCTCGACGATGCTCTCGGCGATGATCACGGTCGTCGGGATCGGCACCGTCACGCACGTGATCGTGGAGTTTCGACGGCTCCGCGGCCTGGGTATGCCGGCGGCCGACGCGGTGAGATCCGCGTTCACGACGCTCTTCTGGCCCGTGGCCGGCGCCATCGCCACCGACGTGATCGGGTTCGGCTCGCTCACCGCAAGCAACGTGGGCCCGGTGCACGACTTCGGCATCATGACGTCGGTCGGCGCCGTGACGGTGCTCGTGGCGATGGGCCTCGTGGTGCCCTTCCTCGCATTGGCAGGCCGGTTCGATCCCGATCCGCGCATGGCCTGGGGCGAAGGGTCGCTCGACCGCGGTCTCGACGCGCTCGTGGGGTGGATCGTCCGCCATCCGCTGCCGATCCTCGCCGCGGCGGCGGCCGTCACGATCGCCGCCATGACCGGCATGCGGTGGCTGACGGTCGAAACCGACTTCACGAAGAACTTTCGTCGTTCGAGCGCCACGGTGAAGGCGTACGACATGGTGGAGTCGCGGCTCGGCGGCGCCGGAGTGTGGGACGTGCTCGTGCCGGCGACCGAGCCGATCGACGACGACCAACTCGACGCGGCCGACCACTTCGCCGACCGGCTGCGGCGGGAGGTCGTCGTCCCGGGGCCGGACGGCCTCGCCGCGCCGGCTCTGACGAAGGTGATGAGCGTCGTCGACGTGGTCTCGGCGGCTCCGCTCCTGCCGCGGAAGGCGCAGGCGCTGCTGGTCAACGCGATGCTCCGGCAGGAGGACGACCGGCAGCCTGCATTCGTGCGGTCGCTCGTCGGCCGCGACCCGCAGGACGGCGGCATCTGGCTGCGGGTCATGCTCCGGGCGCACGAGCGGCAGCCCGCGGCGGCCAAGCGGGCGATCATCGATCAGGTGCGGCGGATCGCGGCGGAGGAGTATCCCGCCACCGATGGCCGCGCCGCGGAAGTCACCGGCTTCTTCGTGCTCCTCTCGCAGCTCGTCGATCGGCTGCTCGCCGACCAGTGGCTCACCTTCCTGATCGCCGCGGTCGGGATCTTCCTCCTCCTCGCCGCCTCCTTTGGCAGCCCGCTCCTGGCCGCGATCGCCCTGGTCCCGAACAGCCTGCCGATCTTCGTCGTCCTGGGGTTGCTCGGTTGGTTCGGCGAGCCGATCAACATGGGCACGGCGATGATCGCCGCCGTGTCGATGGGGCTCTCCGTGGACAGTTCGATCCACTACATCACCGCGTTCCGACGCCGGCTCGTGGAGGGCGACCATGCCGCCGCCCTGGAGACGGCGCACCAAACGGCGGGCCGGGCGATGATCTTCTCCACGCTCGCCCTGGTGATCGGCTTCCTGGCCCTGACCACGAGCGGATTCATGCCCACCGTGTCGTTCGGCTGGCTGTCGGCGCTCACGCTCCTCGGCGGGCTCGTGGGCAATCTCGTGGTCCTGCCGGTGCTCCTCGCCCTGACGTCCCCGTGGCTTCGCGGCGATTCGCCCACTGGCTGAAAACGTGTACAACACGGCGTCGTGGCGGCTTTTTGAAACGCCGTGACGCTTCCTGGAGAAGAGCCCATGTCCCGCGAGTTTCTGCCGAACGCCGGCCCCGGCACCATCACCTGCGAGCCCTCCGCCCGCCCCGACTCCATCGACGCCGAGGCCGTGGTGGTGTTCATGGCGGAGGGAGGCGTGGGGATGGGCTCGGCCGCCGAGGTCGATGCCGCGACCGGCGGCCTGCTCGGCAGGCTCGCCTCCGCGGGCGAACTCTCCGGGCGGCGGTACGAGTGCGTGCCCCTGCTCGCCGCCCCGGGGCTGCGAGCCGGCCAGCTCGTCGTGGTCGGCATCGGCAAGCGGGAGGACGTGACCGCGGGCGTGCTCTATCGCGCAGCGGCCACGGCATCGCGACACCTCGCCGCCCGTCCCCGCAGCCGCGTCGCCTTTCTCGCCGACGGCGCATGGACCACCAAGCAGGTGGAACAGGCCGTCGCCGGCGCCGCAGTCGGCATGGTGGGGCAGGATCTCTACCGCGCGGAGCCGAAGCGAACCCGGTTCGGCACCACGATCTGGGTCTCGGCGCCCGTGGAGGCGGTCGAGCGGGGCGCGGTGATCGCCGACGGCGTCAACCTCGCCCGACGGCTCGTCAACATGGCCCCGGACGACATCTACCCGCAGTCATTCGCCGACGAGTGCGCCACGATCGCCGGCCGCACGGGCCTCGACATCGAGATCTGGGACGAGGATCGGCTGGTCCGTGAACGGTGCAACGCAATCCTCGCCGTCGGCCGGGGCAGTTCGCGGCCGCCGCGGCTGGTGCTGCTCCGCTACCGCGGGGGCGGCAGAGCAGGACAGGGCCGCGCGGCAATCGATGCCAGCCCCCCGCTCGCCTTCGTCGGCAAGGGCGTGACCTTCGACTCTGGCGGCCTGTCGCTCAAGCCGTCGGAAGGCATGCTGACGATGAAATGCGACATGTCCGGTGCCGCCGCCGTGCTCTCCGCGGCCGCGACGATCGCGTCGCTCAAGCTGCCGATCGACCTGGTGGTGGGCATCGGTCTCGTCGAGAACATGACCGGCCCCGCCGCCTACAAGCTCGGCGACGTCATCACGGCCCGCAACGGGACGACGATCGAGGTCCACAACACCGACGCCGAGGGACGCATCGTGCTGGCCGACGTGCTCGACGTGATCCGCGGGGAAAAGCCCCGCCGCATCGTCGACCTGGCCACGCTCACCGGCGCCTGCGTGGTGGCCCTCGGCCAGGACGTGGCAGGCCTGTTCACCAACGACCAGCCCTGCTGCGACGCCGTGGCCGCCGCAGCCCGCGAGGTGGGCGAGCAGGTCTGGCAGCTGCCGATGTATCCCGACTACGACGAGCAGATCAAGAGCGAGGTCGCCGACATCAAGAACGTGGGTGACGGCCGTTGGGGAGGCGCGATCACGGCCGCCAAGTTTCTGGAACGCTTCGTCGGTGGCACCCCCTGGACCCACGTCGACATCGCCGGCCCGGCATTCTCGGAGAAGAGCCGGCCGTGGACCGACGGCGGTGCGACCGGGTCCATGGTGAGGCCGCTCGTCGAACTCGCCCGCGCCGGCGGGTAGGAAGCCGGTCGCGTGGCCGCGAGGGGCTGCCCGTGCCCTCTCGCTGGACGTTCGTCTCGGCCATCCAGGCCTCGACTCACTGCATGTCCGCTGCGCTTCGCCCTCCGGGCTGCGCTTGCTCCCATAGCCCGCTCGAGGGCACGGGCAGCCCCTCGCTGATCTGACGTAGCACAGGTTTTCAACCTGTGCCGCAACTCCGCGGGCTCCATCGTCTCGCTCAGAGCAGCGTGGCGAGTTCGTCCACGAGTTCGGAGAAGCGGGACAGGGCGATGGCGACCGGCTCGGGCTTTTCGAGGTCCACGCCCGCGTCGCGGAGCAGGTCGAGCGGCCACTTCGACGAGCCGCCCCGGAGGAACCCGAGGTAGCGGTCGAGCGCGCCGGGCTCACCCTCCGCCACCTTCTTCGCCAGCGTGATCGCAGCGGCCAAGCCCGTCGCGTACTTGTAGACGTAGAAGGCGTTGTAGAAGTGCGGAATCCGGAGGCACTCGAGCTCGAGCTGCGGGTCGATCGAGAAGGCCGGACCGAAGTAGGCATCGAGCAACTCGCGGTACAGGCCGCGGATCCGCTCCAGCGTGAGCGGCTCGCCGCCCTCGGCCGAGGCGTGGCTCTTTCGCTCGAACTCGGCGAACATCGTCTGCCGGATGATCGTGGCCCGGATCGAGTCGATCTCGCGGGCGATGATCGCGGCCCGCTCCTTGGGCGACGTGGCCCGCTCGAGGAGAAGCCGCGTCAGCAGCTGCTCGTTGAACGTGCTCGCGACCTCGGCCACGAAGATCGTGTACCCGGAGTACTGGTAGGGCTGGGCCTCCGCGGAAAACCGCGTGTGCATCGAGTGGCCGGCCTCGTGGGTGAGCGTGAAGACGTGCTCGATCACGTCTTCCTGGAAGTTCATGAGGATGTAGGGGTCGGAATCGTAGGTGCCGGAGCTGAAGGCGCCGGACCGCTTGCCGGCGTTGGGGTACCGGTCGCACCACCGGCCGCGGAGCCCCCGCTCGAGCCTCGTGCCGTAGTCGGCGCCCAGCGGTGCAAGCGACTCGAGGATCAGGGCCACCGCCTCATCCCACGTGTGCCGCTGCTCGAGTTCCGGCACCAGTGGCACGTAGCAGTCGTAGTGGTGGATCTCGTCGAGGCCGAGCACCCGCTTCCGCAGGTCGTAGTAGCGATGGACCGCCGGCAGGTTTGCCCGCACGGCCGCGATCAGCTGGTCATAGACGGCCAGCGGCACGTTGTCGGCGTGCAGGGCCGCCTCGACGGTGCTGGGGTAGTTCCGTACTCGGGCTGCGTAGACGTCGCGCTCGTTGGAGCCGGAGAGCGTCGCCGCCAGCGTGTTGGCGTGGGCCTCGTACTGGGCGTAGTACTGGTGAAACGCGGTCCGCCGAACCTCGGCCACGGGATCGTGGAGGAGCGTCGTGAAGGTCGCATTCGAGAGTTCGATCCGCTCTCCCCTCCCCGTCGCGATGCTGCCAAACTTCAGATCAGCGTCGGTCAGCTGGCGAAACACCTTGCCGGCGGTGCCGGCAAACGTGCCCTGCATCGCCAGCAGCTTCTCCTCGGGCTCGGAAAGCGTGTGGGCTCGCGTGCGAACGATCCGCTCGAGCAGCAGCCGGTACGGGGCGAGCATCGGCAGGTCCATCCATGCCGCGAGGATCGCGGCGGGAATCGCCATGATCTCGGGTCGGATGAAGCTCGCCGCCTCGCCGGCCCGCGTGGAGACGTGCTGGAAGCGGCCCGCCATCCGCTGGGCATCGGCCGAGGCCAGGTCTTCGCTGGCCCGCAGTTGGGCGTAGGTGCCGAGGCGGTCTCCCTCACGGTCAAACGCGAGGTCGTGGGCGAGGCACTCGGCAAGCCGCTCGGCCGACGAGCCGAGCGTGCCGGCATAGCTGGCGAACTGCGGAATCCGCGATTCCCAGGCGGCGAGCGCTTCCTCCCACTCCGCATCGGAGCCATAGAGGCTTGCCAGATCCCAGGTGTCGCCGACCGGCACGTCCTTCCGCGCCGGGAGCGTCTTCACCACGCCATCGCTCATGGTCACAATCTCCACACGGCGGTGCCCCAGGCCAGGCCGCCTCCGAAGCCACAGATCACGACCGTGCTCCCCGGACCGACCCGGCCGGTGCGCCAGGCCTCTTCGAGCGCCAGCGGAATCGAACCGCTGGAGGTATTCCCGTAGCGGTCGAGGTTCATGAACACCTTCTCCGCCGGCAGCCCGAGTGAGTCGCGAGCACCCTCGATGATTCGGGCGTTGGCCTGATGCAAGACAAACAGATCGACGTGGTCGAGGGGCACGCCCGCCCTGTCGGTCACCGTGCGGATGTTCTCCTCCGCCAGCCGGATCGCCCACTTGAAGACCGCCCGACCATCCATCTTCATGAACTGCTCGCGGCGGGCGATCCCTTCGATCGAGGGCGGCTGGCGCGACCCGCTCATGGGGCAGGCAAGGAGGCCCGCACCGCGGCCGTCGGAGCCGAAGCCGAAGGCCAGGAGCCCGTGCTCGCGGCCCGACGGATCGGCCGCACAGGGCTCGAGCAGCACCGCCCCGGCGCCGTCGCCGAAAAGCGGCCAGGTCTTGATGTCCTCGGGATCGACCAGTCGGGAGTTGGCATCGGCGCCGATCACGAGCGGCAGCCGGCTCGTGCCCGCCGCCACGAACTGCGACGCCGTGATCAGGGCATAGGCGAATCCCGCGCAGGCGGCGGTCACGTCCATCGCCGGCGAGTCGAGCCCGAGTTTTTCCTGGACGATGCAGGCCGTCGAGGGAATGCACATGTCGGGGGTGAACGTCCCGAGAACGAGCAGGTCGACGTCGCCCCGGGGGCGGCCCGCGGCAGCGATCGCCGCCTCGCCGGCAGCCGCCGCGAGGTCGCTCGTGGCAACGCCATCATCGACGTGCCGACGCTCACGGATACCGGACCGGGCGAGGATCCACTCCGGATCGCAGCCAAGTCGGGCAAGGTCGGCATTGGTGACCACCCGGGGCGGCACGGCCGCCCCGATTCCCGCCAGCCGAAACCCGACGGCCCGGCCGAAACGGGACGGCCGCGGCGAGGTGAGAATGTCGGACATCGGTGACCGCGGGTGAGCTGCGAGGGCACGGTATCGTACGACCCGCCCGCACACCTGCAAAGCCACCAAGGCGGGGACGGCGTTGTCCAAGCCCACCACCGTCGGGGCATCTGCGGGGAAACGACCAAGCGACGCGCCCACGGGCGAAAACAGTACTGCGAGTGGCGAGGCGAAGCCAGCATGCCCCCATCGCTTACGCGATTGGGCTTCCTGAAGCCGGATCAAGCGAGGGGCTGCCCGTACCCGGGAGCCGGCGTTGCTGACGAGCGCAGCCATGGATGGCGGAGCGAAGTCAGCATCGAGCGAGCGAAGCCCAGGATGGGCACAGCGAGCGTCCGGCGACGGGCATGGGCAGCCCCGAGCCACGCGAACGCCCCACGATCACACGTGCCCCAGATCAGTCCTTCTTCTCGTCAGCGGCCTTCTTCTGGATCATCCCATCGCGGCCAAGGTGGATCTTGTCGTACTCCTTGTCGGACACGACGTAGTACCAGTCGGCGAAGCGGTTGTTCAGTTCGCGGACTCGCTTCTGTGCCGTCTTCACCCGCTCATCGTACTGCTCCTGCTTGCGGCGGTTTTCGGCCTCCACCCTCCGCCGCTCCTCGAGCGCCGCCTGGGCTTTGGACTCGGCCTCCTCCGCCTTCTTGAGTTCGTCGGCGGCGCCATCCTTCTTCGCATCGCCGTCCTTCGCTGCATCGGGCTGCTTCGCATCGCCCTCGGCCGGGGCGTCGGGCACTGGATCGAACGTGGGCTTCTCGAGCAGCCCCTCGTTGACCCGCGCCGACACGAACAGATAGCGGCCGGTGGAGGAAGCGGGCTCGGTTCCATCCTTCTGGGCCGCATCGCCATCCGCCGGCGCGTCCGCGCCGGCGACGGTTGTGCCGTTGCCGAACCGTAGGAGGTACTCCACGCCGTCCTTCATGCCCACGATCGTCTCGCCGTTGCTCGAGACGAGGTCGCCCTTCTGGATGGCGAAGAAGCCCCGCTGGGCGAGCGACATCACCGCCTCACGATCGCCCGCGAACGACTCCTCCGCCTTGAGGTCGGCGCTGAGGCCGGAAGGCTTGCGGACGACGTCCACGATCTTCAGGTCGCCGAGCGCGTTTCGCAGGTCGTTGAGCTTGCCGCTCGCGAGTTCCTCGCCCTCGCCAAGCTTCTCCTCCTTCGGCTGGTTCTTGTCGTCGAAGCCCTCGAGTTTGATCAGCGACCAGGCGGCGTCCTTGTCGTCGTAGCCGAGTTCCGCACGGCTGCGACGATCGAGCGAGATCGTCGGCCGGCCGGACGCCTCGTCCATGCCGAACGTGCACGACGAGTCGTCGAGCGTGAGCCGGCGGACGTCCCACGGCGAGATCTTCAACAGGTCCTTTTCGATCCAGTCGTCAAACTTCGTGGTGAACTTCGTGGTATCGAGTTCGACGCGGTAGACGCGATCCTGGCCGGCACGCCTGACGAACCGCAGCGTTCGCCCCGACGACGGCCCGGCAGCGGCCGGCCGCTTGTCCTCCTTGCCGACGATCAACCGTGCCAGTTTGTTGCCCGATGCGTCGCGGATCTCGACCAACTGGCCCACGCCGGTCATGCCCACCTTCACCTTTTCCGGGTCGGGCTCGATCACGCCGTAGGTCTCGTGGTCGCCGGGCGAGTCGCTGACGACATCGAGCACGGGCCGCTCGATCAACTCCGTCGCGGCCGCTGCGAGCTGATCCTTGGCGTCGGCCGGATAGTTCTCGTGCGACGGGAGCACCCAGACCCCCTCGGACCGCACCACCTTGAAGGGCTTGAGCGTGGCCGTCTCGTCGTCGAACGACACGATCTCGAGGCTCGCCGCCTTCGCAGCGTCAGCGAGATCGGGAAAGAGCACCTTGGCCTGCTGCTCGTCGCCGACGACGGCCCGCTGCCGCAGCGTGGGCCTGACATTCAGCCAGCCCCCGAGCAGCAGGAGCCCTGCCCCGACGGCGACGAAGGTCGCGGTGCGGCGAAACGCCGGCGACGGGCCGTCGGCAGCATGGCCGGTGGAGTTGTGGTGTGCGTGCATCGCTCGAATCCTCCCTTACCTGAGCCGCGACTTCGCCACGCCCTCGCGCTCCAGCGCGCGGCGGCGGAAGAAGACGAAGAAGGCCACGATCAGCGGCGGGATCGGCGGCAGGATCACCGCCAGCCACTTCTGCCAATCCTGCTCGCGGCGGATCGTCGATTCGAGCTTCCGCTCGACCGATTCGACCTCGGCATCCCGCTTTCGCCGAAGCTGCTCGATCTTCGTGTCGAGCTTCCGCTGCGCGAGCCGCTGGCTGCTGGCCAGCTGCTGGATCGCCTGCATCGCGGCCTGCGGATTGGCGTCGCCCTGGTCCTCCATCTCCTTGATCTTCTTTTCGAAGGCGCCAACCTCCTTCTGCATCGAATCGTTGGCATCCCGTTCGGCCTTGTCAAACTCCGCAATGAAGGTCGCCCGCTGCTTCTCGGCGTCTTCGCGGGCACTTGCCACGGCGTCTTCGATCCGCTGGAGCGTGCGGTGCTTCGGCTTCCGCTTGCGAATCTCGACGAACCGGTCGTCCCCGGAGAGCCAGTCGAGCACGTTGAGGGCGAAGGTCACGTTGTCGAAATCGAAGTTGAACGTCTCGTCGCGGCGGTTCCTGAGCCCGAAGAACACGCCCGACAGCAGATCGATGTCGGAAACCACCACCGCCCTGACGGGCTTGGGCTCGGGATCGCCCTCCTTGGCGGGCGACTGCTTCCGCTCGACCGCCACGGCAAGCGTCATCGTCTCATCGCCGGGCTTCTCGAAGGCCCGCAACAGCCGCGTGTCACCCCCCTGCAACGCCTGCTCCACGCGGGCCACCTCGATCGTTCCCGAGCCCTTGCCGGTGCGGGCCAGGGGCGTGAGCGTGAGTTCGCCACCGCCGGTCTTCTCGATCCCGCCCGGGAACGGAAAGAGCACCTCCTGGAGGCCACGCGTGATCGGCTGGTCGGCGCCGAAGCCCGCCCCCTTGTCGCCTCCCTCGGCACCCAAGGCGGCGTCGATGAACACGAACTCGTCCTCGAGCGCGAGCTTGGGATGCGGGTTGTATCGCTGCCAGACGATGAACGGCGCCGACCCCATGGCGCCCATCGCCGGCCGATCGACGCCGGCGGAGAGCTTCACGCCGAGGGCGTCCCAGAGCATGCCGAGATCGCCCTTCGGCTGCCCTTGCGGGCCGCCGAACATCGCCATCGGCCCCATCGGGCTCCGCCGCGGCTGCGCCGTACCCGGCACCCCCTGCATCATCACCGGGAGCGGATCCTCGAAGATCGCCACCGGCTGCCCGGCCTTCACGGCCGCGACGAAGTTGGCCATCTGCTCCGGACCGAGCGACGAAGGCTGCACCGCCAGGAGCACGTCGAACGTCTCCGTGATCGGCGCCGTGGAATCGACCTGGACCACGTCGTACTGCTTCTCGAGTTCCTCGACGAGCGGCTGCCGCGGCCGCTGCTGGCCGCTCGTCATGTCGAAACCGCCATACAGGTCGGCGTCGGTGGTGAGGACTCCAAGCCGCTTCCGCTTCTGCTGGGCGGCCGTGCAGATCGAGCGGACGAGTTCGTACTCCACCGGGGTGCCGCGGTCGAAGAACGGCACCACCACCTTCTCCAGGCCGCTGGTGAAGGCGCAGCCGAGGAAGATCTCCTGGTCGTTCCGGTAGGTGCCGCGGACCCGCGACACCACCCGCTGCGGCTCGATCCCGAACTGCTGCAGCGCCAGGGCCGCCTCCTCCGTCTTGGGCTCGGTGGGAATCACCTCGACGTTCACCTTGCCACGACCGAGCCGCTCCACCTGCTTGAGAGAGTTGAGGAGGTTGATGCGGGTCTGGGTGTAGTCCTCGGGCACGACCGGGCTGACGTAGGCCTTGATGTCGATCGGCCGGCTCGTCTCCAGCGTCCGCAGCAGCTTCCGCGTGTCCGGGGAGAGCGTGCTGATCTGCTCCTGCGAGAGATCGCCCCGCACGTCGGCCGACCGGAAGATCAGCACGGCGCCCACCGCCGCCGCCAGCAGGCCCGCGGTGCGGGCAAGATAGTGGAGGCCCATGGGGCTCGAGTCGCGGCGGCCGGTCCAATGGCGGCGACCGATCAGCACCATCGCGAGGTAGAGGCAGACGGCCACGATCCCGAGGAAGTAGGCGACCGACGACAGGCTCACCACACCGCGACCGAAGTCGGAGAAGTTCTCAGCCAGGCTCCAGGCCTTCACCCGGGAGGCGGCCGCGGGGCCCATCACCGCCCCCGCCTGGTCGGACACCGCCAGGGGCGCGTTGAACAACAGGCCGAGGATGAAGCCGACCGTCAGGTTGCTCGTCAGAAAACTCGCCACCATGCCGACCGCCAGCATGGCGAGGCCCACGAACCAGTAGCCGAGATAGTTGGCCAGAAACAGCCCGGCATCGGGCGTGCCCCAGCTGAGGAGGATGATCAGGTTGCAGATGCACGAGAACATCAGGGCGACGGTGAAGATGCCCACCGCCGCGAGATACTTGCCGAACACCACCTCCCAGTCGCTCGCAGGAATCGTGAGCAGGAGTTCGTCGGTCCCCTGCCGCCGCTCATCGGCCCACACGCTCATCGTGATCGCCGGCACGAACACCAGCAGGATGTAGGGCAGATAGCGGTTGAGCTGGTCGAGGTTGGCGAGGTTGGAGTTGAAGAACTCAGGCGGCCAGAAGGCGGCCAGCGAACCCAGCAGCACGAATACGCAGATGAAGACGTAGCCCGTGGGGTTCGAAAAATAGGCGACGAAATTCCGCTTGAAGACGGCGTCGAGCACATGCCACTTCATGTCGTCGGTCCCTCGTTCAGGTCTCGTGTGATGGTGGTTCGATAGGGCAAGGGGAGCACCTCGGTGCACGGCCGGCGAATGCTGCCGCAGCCGGTGTCAGGCCGAGCGGGTCAGTTCATGGAACCGCTCGTCGAGCGACCGGCCGTCCCGCCGCAGGTCGGCGGGCGGGCCGTCGAATCGCACCCGACCCTCGGCGATCAGGATCACGCGGTCGGCGAGCGCCTCGACTTCCTGCAGGATGTGGGTCGAGAGCAGGATCGTCTTGCTCTGGCCCAACCGGCGGATGGTCTCACGAACTTCGCGGATCTGATTGGGATCGAGGCCGCTGGTCGGCTCGTCGAGGATCAGCACGTCGGGCTCGTGCAGCAGCACCTGTGCCATCCCGACCCGCTGCCGATAGCCCTTCGAGAGCTTGCCGATCGCCTTGCCGATGACGCTGCCGAGTTCGCACTGCTTGACCACCGCCTCGATGCGGGCCTTCTTCTGTGCGGCCGTCAGCCCGCGGGCGTCGGCAAAAAACTCCAGCAGGCTGCGGGGAGTCATGTCGGGGTAGAGCGGACCGTTCTCCGGCAGGTAGCCCAGCCGCTCGGCGCCGGCGAGCCGATCGGTCGACATGTCGTGGCCCGCGATGCGTGCCGTGCCGGCTGTCGGGGCCAGGTAGCCCGTGAGGATCTTCATCGTGGTGCTCTTCCCGGCGCCGTTGGGCCCGAGGAAGGCGACGATCTCGCCGCGGGGCACGCGGAACGAGACGTTTTCGATGGCGATGAAGTCGCCGTAGTACTTGGTGAGGCCGTCGGCCTCGATCATGGCCTCGGCGGAAGAGACGGTGTCGCGTGCGGTCATGGGCGTCCGATGCAGGAATCGTGGAATCGCCCCACATTGTTTCCGGGTCGCCGCCGCGCGGCAAGTCGGCGATTTCCGGGCGTTTGGCTCGCGTGCGCCCCGCCACCGGAAGGTCGCTCCGCCAGGAAGCCCAATCGCATGAGCGATGGGGCCGTGCAAACGCCGCACCGCGCGGGGCTGCCCATGCCCGTCTCCGGACGCTCGCTGCGGCCTCCGGCCCTCCGCTCGCTGCACGCCGGCTACGCTTCGCCATCCTGGCTTCGCGTGCCGACGAGCCCGGCTCTCGGGCACGGGCAGCCCCTCGCTTGATCCGGTTTCAGAAAGCCCAATCGCGTAAGCGATGGGGGCATGCTGGCTCTCCCGCACCGCTCAGGGCTGCCAGTGCTCCGTCGCCGGACGCTCGCTGCGGCCTTCCCGGCCTTCGCTCGCTCGATGCTGACTTCACTTCGCCATCCATGGCTTCGCTCGTCAGCAAAGCCGGCTCCCGGAGCACTGGCAGCCCTGAGCTACGTTCTTGCCTTGAGCGGCTCGAGGCGGGGCTCCGCCATGCCGCGGTGCCAGGCGATGTGCGTCCGCCAGGCGTCGTGGGATTCGGGGTGGTCCCCGCGGAAGTGGACACCCCGGGTCTCGTTGCGGCAAATGGCGCCGCGAATCATCAGCCGGGCCACCTCCAGCATGTTCTGGAGTTGCCAGCCCTGCGGGTCGGCGAACTGCTGCGGCAGCACGTAGCGGCACCAGCCCTCCACCGTCGCCAACGCCTCCGCGAGCGAATCGCCGCTCCGCTCCACGCCGACGTGTCGCCACATGAGCGAGCGGAGCGAGTTGCGGATGTCGGCCAGGTCGAGCCCGGCATCGCCGCCCTCGATCGAGGCCTTCGGCTGGGCGATCGGCGGGACGTGAAACTCCTCGCCGCCCCGCGAGCCTTCCGCGAGCACCTCCGCCGCGGCCGTCTCGCCCGCCCGCGCACCGTACACGAGCCCCTCCAGCAGGCTGTTGCTCGCAAGCCGATTGGCGCCGTGCAGGCCGCTGGAGGTCACCTCGCCCGCCGCAAACAGCCGGGGAATGTCGGTTCGCCCAACATCGTCAACCTTCACGCCACCGATCATGTAGTGGGCGCCAGGACGCACCGGAATCCGGTCGCGGGCCAGGTCGAGGCCGAACTGACCGCAGATCGCAGCCATCCCCGGGAAGCGCTCGTTCACCATCGCGGGATCGAGGTGCGAGAGGTCGAGATAGACGTTGGCATGGTGGGTGCGATGCATCACGACGGTGATCGCCCGCGACACCACGTCGCGGGGCGCCAGTTCGGCGCGAGCATCGAACTCCGGCATGAACCGCCGGCCGTCCTTGTCGACGAGGTGCGCTCCCGCGCCGCGAACAGCCTCGGTGATCAGGCTCCGCGAGCCGCCGGCGATGTAGAGCACCGTCGGATGGAACTGCATGAACTCCATGTCGCGGAGCGCCGCACCCGCCCGCCAGGCAAGCGCCATGCCGTCGCCACTGGCACCGGGAGGATTCGTCGATTCGCGGTAGAGCTGCCCGGCGCCGCCCGTGGCGAGGATCGTCCGCCGCGCCCAGACGAACGTCTTGCCGTGCCGCGGATTCCAGACGAGCGCCCCTCGACAGACGCCCTCGTGCGTCACGAGGTCGATCGTGAACGTCTCCGGCCAGACGGCGAGGTTGTCGAGCTTCCGCGTCTGCTCGATCACCGCCCGCATCACCTCCCGGCCGGTGGCATCGCCGAGGGCGTGCACGATGCGGTGATGGCTGTGGCCTCCCTCGCGGCCGAGCGCGAGCGCACCATCCCGCTCGTCGAACCGCGTGCCCCAGGCGATCAGTTCGGCGATACGGCCGGGGGCCTCGCGAATGACGGCGTCCACCACGTCGTCGTGGCACAGGCCGCAGCCCGCCGTGAGCGTGTCGGCGACGTGGTTGTCGAAGCGGTCCTCGGGATCGACCACGCCGGCGATGCCACCCTGGGCCCACTGGCTCGACGAGCTCTGCAAATCGTCCTTCGTGACCACGGTCACCGACAGCTGCCGATCGACGGCGAGCGCCGCCCGCAGTCCGGCGAGACCACCGCCGAGGATCAGCACGTCGGTAAAGCAGTGCGGGACCCGCTTGGGGCCGAACGACACCAGATAACGCGGTCCTTCGAAGGGCTGGCTCATTCGACGGACGTTCCCTGCATGAACGCCTTGAACTGCTCACGGTAGTCGTTCGGAGGCCTGCTGCGGCGGCCCTCGGCCTGCCCTCCCTTCACGTCGGCCGGCACGTCGCGGTCGCTCCGCACTCCGGTCGGACGCAGGCCCAGACTCTTGACGGCCTGATCAAACTCGCCGCGGGCCCGCGGGTCTCCGCTTCTCGCCATCCGCCGGAGCGCTTCCCACCTCGTGAGGAACGCGCGAGCCTGCTCGGGGGTCCAGCCGAGTTCGTCGAGCACCTCCGCATCGCCCGAATCGACCGCGTTCTTGAGATGCTCGATCGCAAGGTCGGCGGCATTGCGGGCATGCGCAAGATCCTGCTCGCCCCATTCCATCTCGCGATCCTGCCGCTCCGCATGCTGATCGCCACCTGCCGCCCCACGGTCACCACCAATCGCACCACCGCCAACCGTCGCGCCCCCAGAGTCGCTGCCGTCGCTCTGCTGCACCTCGCGTTCACTGCCCTCACCTGGCTTGCCCTCACCTGGCTTGCCCTCACCTGGCTTGCCCTCACCTGGCTTGCCCTCACCCGGCTTGCCCTCACC
>JAGWWA010000002.1 GCA_018970605.1 Planctomycetota bacterium
GCCCAGCGGGGTGTATTTCCGTTCGACTGTGCGTTCGATAGCGGCGGTTCTGCCCGTCGCCCCATCCGCGAGGTTGCCCCATGGCCACCGACGCCCGTTCCGCGGATCCCGAGATCGCCCCGCAGGCGACTCCCGTCCACTCGCCCGACAAACTGGGCTACCGGGAGTACTGCTGCTTCCCCGATGACGGTCGGCGACACGAGATCATCGACGGAGACCACTACGTGAATCCGGCACCGTCCACGTATCACCAAACCGTCTCTCGCCGGCTTCAGCACCAGCTCTACACTCAGATCGAACTGACCGGCCGCGGCGTGGTCTACAACGCGCCCGTGGACGTCCAACTCACCGACCACGACATCGTTCAGCCCGATCTCGTCGTTGTGCTCACCTCCCGCATGCAGATGATCACGCCCACCAAGATCAAGGGCGTGCCCGACCTCCTCGTCGAGATCCTCTCGCCCTCGACCGCGTCCAACGATGCCACGCTCAAGAAGCAGCTCTACGAACGGGTCGGCGTAGCGGAATACTGGATCGTGGACCCCGACAACCACACGGTTGAGCAACTCGTGCTCACCGATGGGCGGTACGAGCGGCGGCCCGACGCTGGATGCGTCCCGCTGTCGATCCTCGAGGGAGTGGCCGTCCGGCTCGCGGACGTCTGGTGAGCCGCGAAACGGATCGCGATGCTGGTGAAGCTCTGCCGCAGGATGCCGTCCTGCGGCGCCGTCGGCCTTGGACTGGGCTTCCGGGCTCGGCCCAGCCGCGGCTACCCTCTTGGCATGGACTCACCGCGTTCCGTGCCTCTGCACGCCCCTGACAAGCCCGCCGCGACCCCCGTCGCCAAAGGCGTCGAGCGGGTGGTCGGATTCGACCCCGGGCTGAATGTCACGGGGTACGGCGTCGTCGAATGCCACGGGGCCACCGTCCGCCTCGTCGAAGCCGGTACCGTGAAATCGCGGGGCGAAACGCTGGAAGAGCGGCTCTTCACGATCCACGCGGGCGTCTGCGAGGTGATCGAGGCGTGCAAGCCCACCGCGATGGCGATCGAGCAGGTGTTCTCCCACGCCAAGTTTCCGAAGACGGCGATCCTGCTCGGCCACGCCCGGGGGGTGATCTGCCTGGCGGGCGTTCAGGCGGGGCTCGCCGTGCACCACTACCTGCCCAACCGCGTGAAGAGCACGCTCTGCGGCTCGGGCCACGCCGGCAAGGAGCAGATGCAGGCAGCCGTGCAGCGGGAACTCGGCCTCGCGACCAGGCCCGAACCGGCCGACGCCGCCGACGCGTTGGGCGTCGCCCTGGCTGACTACCATCTCCGCCTCCGTCCACTGTTCTTCGGCACCGGCGTCGTCCGCATCAGGAGCAGTCGGGCCTGACGCCCGAACCCTTCCCATGATCACCAAGATCTCCGGCACCCTCGACCGCATCGACCACTCGTCCAACTGCATCGAGTTGGCCGTGGGCCCGGTGGTCCACGAGGTGCTCGTCACGGAGCTCGTCCGCCGCAGTCTGCAGACGAAGCTCGGCCAGAGCGTCACGCTCCACACCATGGAGTTTCTGGAAGGCACCCCGGGCCGCGGCAACCTCGTGCCCCGGCTGGTCGGCTTCCTCTCCGAAGTGGAGCGAGAGTTTTTCGACCTGATCTGCGAGGTGGACGGCGTGGGGGTCCGAAAGGCCCTCCGCGCGATCATCCGACCGGTGGGCGAGATCGCGACGGCGATCGACGAGCAGGACGCCAAGGCCCTCGCCACGCTCCCCGGCATCGGCGCCGCCACGGCCGAACGGATGATCGCCAAGCTCCGCCGCCGGATGCCGAAGTTCGCCCTGCTGATCGCCCGGGAGGCGCCGGGCGAAGGAGGCATGGCGAAGGCCGACGACGTGTTCGGTGAGACCTTCGAAGTGCTCCGGTCGCTGGGCCATTCCGATTCCGACGCGCGTCGGCTCGTCGATGCCCTGCGGGCCGACAAGAAGAAGCCGAAGGATGTCCAGGAAGCCCTCGAGGCGATCTATCGCCAGCTCCACAAGCCGCGGTAAGCGGCAGCGACGACCCCACGCGGCGTCAAGAAGCCCCGAGCGGCAGCGAGGGGATCCACGTCCGTCATGCCAGCCAGGAACGTCCCACTGCCACGCCCGTCCCACTGCCACGCCCGTCCCCTCGCTGGCGCTCGGGGCTTTTTGTTTCTGCCAATGCAACCAGCTCGGGGCTGCCCGTGCCCGGGAGCCGGCGTTGCTGACGAGCGAAGCCATGGATGGCGGAGCGAAGTCAGCATCGAGCGAGCGCAGGGCAGGATGCCCGTAGCGAGCGTCCGGCGACGGGCATGGGCAGCCCCGAGCGGCGGGGCGGAGTCGGCCGTGCCCCCATCGCTCACGCGATTGCGCTTCCTGAGTTCGGAGCGAGCGTCCGGCGGCGGGCATGGGCGGCCCCGAGCGGCGCGCCACGGGAAGGCCGCGGCTCGTCAACTTTCACGTACCGGCCGGGATCGGCTACCCTGTGAACCGGTGAACAGCATGGAATCCTTCCGCCAGCCCAGCATTCAGGCTCCCGCCGCCGACGACGCCCCGCCGGAGGACCGCGCGCTGCGGCCCCAGCGGATGGACGAGATGATCGGCCAACGAGCCGTGCACGAGCGGCTGATGATCGCCATCGATGCGGCGCGGAAGCGGGGCGAGACGCTCGGCCACATCCTCCTCGACGGGCCGCCCGGCCTCGGCAAGACGACGTTCGCCACCTGCATCCCGCGGGAACTCGGCACCACCCTCCAGATCGCCAGCGGTGCCGCCCTCGCGGCGCCGAAGGATCTGCTGCCCTACCTCACCAATGCCGCCGAGGGCTCGGTGCTGTTCATCGACGAGATCCATCGGCTGCCGATCGCGGTGGAGGAGTTTCTGTATCCGGCGATGGAGGATTTTCGGATCGACATCACGCTCGGCGACGGCGTGGCGGCCCGGACGATCAACATGCCGCTGCGGCCGTTCACGCTGGTGGGAGCCACCACGCGGGCCGGCCTGATCTCGGCCCCGCTCCGCGACCGGTTCGTGATCCGCGAGCACCTCGACTACTACTCCGTCCCGGAACTCGCCGCGATCGTCCACCGCTCGGCCGGCAAACTCTCGATGCCGATGGACGATGAGACGGCCGACGAGATCGCCCACCGCAGCCGCGGCACTCCCCGGCTGGCCAACAACCGGCTGCGATGGATCCGCGACTTCTCCACGAGCAGGGCCGACAGCCAGATGAGCGTGGGGATCGCCCGCACGGCCCTGGAGATGCAGGGAATCGACGAACTCGGGCTCGATGGCTTCGACCGCAAGTATCTGGAGACGATCCAGCGTGTGTTCGCCGGCGGTCCGGTGGGGATCGAGGCCATCGCCCACACCATGAGCACCGCCTCCGACACGCTGGAGGATGACGTTGAGCCCTACCTGCTCCGCTGCGAACTGATCGTCCGCACGCCCCGGGGCCGGCGGCTCACATCCAAGGGAGATGAACACCTCGGCGCCCCGCCGAAGGCCGGCCAGGGGAAGCTCTTTTGATGGGTTTTTCCGAGGCGGATTGACCTTTCCCCGGCTTCGCGGCTACTCTCTGGGGCTCTCGCGATCCCGTTCAGGCGATTCCAGTTCAGGTGATTCCATGGCCGTCCCGAAGCGACGTCAGTCGAACCAGAAGACCCGCTCCCGCCGGGCCCACGATTTTCTCACGCCCCGCCAGTTGACGTTTTGCTCGACGTGCGGCAAGGCCGTGCCGACCCACCGGGTCTGCGGCACCTGCGGCTCCTACATGGGCAAGACGGTCATCAAGACCGGCGACGACGCCTGACCCACTCCGTACCCCACCAGGTGACCCCCGTGGGCGACGCGACCAACGCCGGCGAGTCTGCCACGCCCGCGATCGTCTTTCCGGGTCAGGGTGCGCAGTCGGTCGGCATGGCCGGTGACTGGGTCGAGGCCTGCCCAAAGGCGGCTGAACTCTTCGCCCGCGCCTCGGCGATCCTCGGCTACGACCTGCTCGCCGTCTGCCGGAGCGGCCCCGCCGACCGGCTCAACACCACGGCCGTCAGCCAGCCGGCAATCCTCGTGACGAGCCTCGCCGCCCTCGAGGTGCTCCGCGGCCGCGAAGGCCACCCGCTCGACGCCGCACGGATCGCCGCCGGCCTCTCGCTCGGGGAATACACCGCCCTGGTCTTTGCTGGAGCGGTCGGCTTCGACGACGCCGTGCGGCTCGTGGACGTTCGCGGTCGGGCGATGCAGGAGTGCGCCGAGCAGCGGCCCGGCGCGATGCTCGCCGTGCTCGGCGTCGACCGCGACAAACTCCTGGCCCTGTGCGACGAGTGCCGCGGAGGCGACGTGCTCGAGGTGGCGAACGTGCTCTGCCCCGGCAACATCGTCGCCTCCGGCTCGAAGGACGCCTGCGGACGGCTCGAGGCTGCCGCCATGGCCGCCGGGGCCATGAAGTGCGTGCCGCTCGAAGTGGCCGGCGCCTTCCACACCGCGCTCATGCAGCCTGCGGTCGAGCGGCTCACGGCCGCCCTGGCGGCGGCGGAGTTCCGGCCCCCGCGCATCCCCGTCGTCAGCAACGTCGATGCCAAGCCGCACACCGATCCGGCCGAAATCAAGGCCCTGCTGGCGCGGCAGGTCGTCGGTGTTGTCGAATGGAACGCTTCCATGGCATACATCCTCTCGACCGGGGTACGGTCGATCTGGGAAGTCGGTCCCGGACGCGTGCTCCGCGGACTGATGAAGCGGATCGACCGAAGCGTCGCCTGTGCGGGCGTGTTTGACTGACCGAGCCCGGACGGCCGGCCACCTGTTGCTGTTTCCCGTGTTCCCAGGAGATTGAGGTCATGGCTGACGAGTCTGCGCCGACGGGCCCCAAGCGGTTGAACGTGGACCTGAGCGGCCAGGTGGCCCTCGTCACCGGCGCCTCACAGGGCCTCGGGCGTGCCATCGCCGAAGCACTTGCCGCGGCCGGTGCCACCGTCGCCCTCGCCGCCCGCTCGGCCGACAAACTCTCCCAGGTGGCCGCGGGTATCCGCGCGGCGGGCGGCAAGGCCGAAGAGGTTCCCTGCGACGTTGCGAAGGCCGAAGAGGCCCAGCGCGTCGTCGAGGCCGTCGTGGAGAAGTGCGGCCGGCTCGACATCCTCGTCAACAATGCGGGCGTGACCCGCGACACGCTCCTCCCGCGGATGAGCGACGAGGAGTGGGACACCGTCCTCGACACGAATCTCCGCGGGCCGTTCCTGTTCATGCGGGCGGCCAGCCGGCCGATGATGCAGCAGCGGTATGGCCGGATCGTAAACGTGGCGAGCGTGTCGGGCCTGATCGGCAATCCCGGACAGGCCAACTACTCCGCGTCGAAGGCGGGGCTCGTGGGCCTCACCAAGACGGTCGCCAAGGAACTCGCCGGCCGGAAGATCACCGTGAATGCGGTGGCTCCCGGCTTCATCGCAAGCGACATGACGGCGGCCCTCGGCCCCGCACTGCTCGATGAGGTGAAGAAGCGGGTGCCGGCCAAGCGGCTCGGCGAGGCCTGGGAGATCGCGGAGGCGGTGCTGTTCCTGGCGGCGCCCTCGAGTGGCTACATCACGGCCCAAACCCTTGTCGTTGATGGCGGCATGATCGGCTGAGATAGCGGATTCGAGGCAGGTCTCGAAGTCTGCTCCCGCTCCCGCCTCCGAATGCCCCCATCGCTCACGCGATTGGGCTTCCTGAGGTCGATCGCAGGAAGCGTAACGCCGTCAGGCGTACGGCCGCCGCGCGCACGACGGAGCCGGCGCGAGGAGCCCTCATCGCTCACGCGATTGGGCTTCCTGAGGCCCGATCAGCGCACCACCGCCGGCACGCCCCCATCGCTGACGCGATTGGGCTTCCTGAGGTCTGACCGGCACGGAGACGCCACGATCGCCCGGGTTTTCCCGGGCTGGACACTGGCGGTCGGGAACGGGTATATCTTCCCCGACAACCCAGGCAAGGTGCGCAGCCTCGGAGGGCTGCCGCCGATCCCGTCAGACCGCCCCGCCCCGCTCGCCGCCCAACCGCGGCCGGCAGCCGGGCTCCAGGAGGATTCACAAGGTGGCTTCAGTTCAAGAGCGTGTGATCGACATCGTGGCGTCGCAACTTGGCGTGAGCAAGGAACAGATCACGCCCGAGACGTCATTCATCAAGGATCTGGGTGCCGACTCGCTCGATACCGTCGAGCTGGTGATGGAACTCGAGGAAGAGTTCGAGATCAACATTCCGGACGATGCGGCCGAAAAGATTCAGACGGTCGGCCAGGCGGTGGAGTTCATCGAAAAGAACCAGTCGTGATCGGCTGATCGCGAAGCACGGACGGCGGAGCGACGGTATGAAGCGACGGGCGGTTGTAACCGGCGTGGGAGTCGTCACCTCCCTGGGCCGGAAGGTTGACGTGTTCTGGGATCGGATTGTGCGCGGCGAGAGCGGCGTCGGCCCGATCACCCTGTTCGACGTCTCAGGCTATCGCGTGCAGTTCGGCGGCCAGGTGCACTGGGAGCCGGAGAACGAGGACATCTCGTCCGCGAAGGACCTGAAGCGGCTCGATCGCTTCACGCAGTTCGCGATCGGTGCCGCCAAGGATGCGGCCACCGACTCCGGAATCGACTTCTCGAAGGAGGAGCCCTATCGCTGCGGCGTGGTGATCGGCTCCGGCATCGGCGGCCTCTGGGAGTTCGAGACCCAGGAGGAGCGGATGCTCCACAAGGGCATCGACAAGGTGTCGCCGTTCACCATCCCGAAGCTGATGGTCAACTCGGCCAGCGGCCACGTTTCCGCCCTCTACGGGGCCAAGGGACCCAACTTCGCGGTCGCCACGGCCTGTGCCAGCGCAGCCAACTCGATCGGCAGCGCGTTGCGGGCGATCCAATACGGCGACGCCGACGTGATGATCACCGGGGCGAGCGAGGCCGCGCTCACCCCGATCGGCCTCGCGGGCTTCCAGAACATGCGGGCCCTGTCTTTCCGCGGCGATGCGCCGCAGCAGGCGAGCCGGCCGTTCGACGTCGATCGCGACGGCTTCGTGCTCGCCGAGGGAGCCGGCGTCATCGTGGTCGAGGAACTCGAGCACGCCCGCCGACGCGGCGCCCGGATCTACGCGGAGCTCAAGGGCTACGGTGCCAGCGGCGACGCCGGCCACATCACCCAGCCCGACGAGGAGGGCCGCGGTGGTGCGCACGCGATGATGCTGGCGTTGCAGGACGCGGGCATCGGTCCGGAGGCCGTCCAGTACATCAACGCCCACGGCACCAGCACGCCGCTCGGCGACGTGGCCGAGACGAAGGCCGTGAAGCGGGTGTTCGGCGGGCATGCCAAGCGGCTGGCGATCTCCAGCACCAAGAGCAATCTCGGCCACACGCTGGGGGCCAGCGGCGGCATCGAAGCCGTCATCTGCTCCCTGACGATCGACCGCGGTGTGATCACCCCCACGATCAACCTCGACACACCCGACCCCGAGTGCGATCTCGACTACGTGCCGAAGGTGGCCCGCGAGGCGAAGGTCGACGTCGCCATGAGCAACTCGTTCGGATTCGGCGGCCACAACGCGAGCCTGGTGTTCGCCCGCCTCTGAGCGGAGCGCACCGGCTCCGGACCGCGGGAGGCATCGGACATGGATCGGTCGCCGCGCGGCATGCTGCTGGTGGGAGGCGCCCTTGTCGCGGGCTTGCTCCCGCTGCCGGCGATCGGGCAGATTCCGGCCACGGCCGGCCAGGTCTGGAAGACGTACGACATCGCGGCCTACGTCGCGCAAGCCGGCGAGGGAAGCCAGCGGCACGTGGTCGACTGGATCCTGCAGGACACCGGCTACCCTGCCTGGCACGGCGACACGCCGGCATCGCTCTCCGCCGACACCCAGACGCTCTCCTGCTTTCACGGACCCGAGATGCAGGCGAAGGTGGAGGAGATCGTGGCCAGATTCGTGGACGACGCGGCCACGCCGCACCGGTTCAGCGTCCGGGTGCTGGGACTCGACGGGCCCGGCTGGCGGGCCGAGGCCCGGCCCGCGCTCGTCGCCATCCCGGCTGCCACGCCGGGCGTGCAAGCCTGGATCGCCCCGCGCGAAACAGCCGCCGCCGTCCTCGCCCGGTTGCGGTCGCGATCCGACTGCCACGAACTGCCCACCGGCCCCGTGCTCGCCGCCAACGGCCTCCCCGCCACGCTCTCCGGAGGACGCAAGCAACCCTACGTTCAAGACATCGCCCCACGGCCCGACGTCTGGCCCGGCTGGCAGATGCAGTCGTCCACCTGCGACGAGGGACTCGCGATCGACATCCAGCCGCTGCTCACCCGCGACCGGACCGCAGTGGAGGCGGTCGTCCGCTGCCGGATCGACCAGCTCGAACGGCTGGCCCAGGTATCGCTGGCCTCTCCCGTGAACCAACAGCGGGTGCAGGTGGAGGTGCCACAGGTGGCGGCCGTGAGGGTGGGAGAGCGGTTCCGCTGGCCCGCCAACCAGACGCTGTTCATCGGGCTCGGGTTGGTGCCGTGGCCCGTGCCCGCGCAGAATGTGACGGCCGTGTCGCTGTTGACCGACGACAAGCGGTGCGACGTGGTGATCGTGGTCGAGCCCAGGCTCGGCGGCGGACCGTGACCATGACCGACGACAGACCGAGGCCCGTCGGGGCCGGAACTCGACAGGATGCGTGCATGAACGGAGCGGTGGAACGAAGGGTGGTGATCACGGGACTGGGAATCGTCTGCCCGCTCGGGCTCTCGCTCGACGAGTTTTGGACGGGGCTCGTCGAGGGCCGCAGCGGGATCGGCCCGCTCGACGCCTTCGACAGCCGCGGCATCCCGCTCCATCATGCCGCCCAGGCCCGCGCATTCACCGGTGAGATCGACAACTTCGGCCCGCTCGACGGCGAGAAGAAGAAGGCGATCCGCAAGGGCTGCAAGGTGATGTGCCGCGAGAGCCAGATGGCCGTGGCCGCGGCCCAGCGGGCCCTTCACGACTGCGGGGACGCCGCCACACACCACCCGCCCGAGCGTTTTGGCTGCGTGTTCGGGTCCGACTACATGCTCACGATGCCGGAGGATTTCACATCGGGCGTCGCGGCGTGCCGGGCCGCCGACGGCGGATTCGACTTCCAGCGCTGGGGCACCGAAGGGATGGCGAAGATCACGCCGCTGTGGCTGCTGAAGTATCTTCCCAACATGCCGGCGAGCCACATCGCCATCTACAACGACCTGCGGGGGCCGAGCAACTCGCTGACGCTCCGCGAGGCCAGCGGCCACCTCGCCGTGGGCGAGGCCGCCGTCACGATCAAGCGCGGCGCCGCCGACATCATGGTCGCGGGCGCGACCGGCACCCGCGTGCACCCGATGAAGACCGTCCATGCGATCCAGAGCGAGCAGGTGGCGATGGGCGACGACGATCCCGCCGCCTGGAGCCGCCCCTTCGACAAGCACCGTCGCGGGATGGTGCTCGGCGAGGGGGCTGCGGTGCTGGTGCTGGAGGAGTTGTCGCATGCCCGTGGCCGCGGCGCCACGATCTACGGCGAGGTCGTCGGCCATGCCGCGAGGTGCTCGACCGACCGGGCGGCGGTGGGCCGCCGACGGCACTCCATCGCGCTGGCCATGGGCCGCGCGCTGGAGATGGCGGGCGTCGGCCCGGCCGACCTCGGGCACGTGCACGCGCATGGCGCGAGCACGGTGACCGGCGACCGCGAGGAGGCCGAGGGGATCCGCGACGTGCTGGGCGCGGCGGCCCGCACGGTGCCCACGGTGGCGGCCAAGAGCCACTTCGGCAACCTCGGCGGCGGCAGCGGCCTGGCGGAGTGCGTGGCGAGCATCCTGGCGCTCAGGCACGGGGAACTCTTCCCGCTCCTCAACCACCAGACCGACGACGAGGCCTGCGGCATCCGGCCGGCGCGGCGGGGCGATCCTGCCGGCGAGGTCTTCGTCTCCACGTCCGTCACACCCCAGGGGCAGTCGGGGTCGGTGGTCATCCGATCGTGGCGGGCCTAGCGAGTCGCGGGCCAGACCGCCGCTCCTTGACAGACCCCCGCAAACGGCTTAATTTTCACGGGTTGCTCCTCGTGAGGATGGCTGCTGGTTCGCGGATACGCTTCCAAATGCCCGGCGCATGAACGCATGCGGGGTATTTCGGCGCCCATGTCGTGATATGGCGTCGGCCGTGCCGGCACCGCCATCTCACGGTTGGCATCCGAGAACCACATGAAGCCCGAAGAAATCCTCCGCATTGTCGACGCGATCCATCGCGACAAGAACATCGACAAGGAGATCGTGTTCCAGGCGATCGAGGCCGCCCTGGTCACTGCGCTGTCGCGTCAGTACGGCGAGACGTCGGTCGTCAC
Source organism: Planctomycetota bacterium (assembly GCA_018970605.1). Lineage (GTDB taxonomy): Bacteria > Planctomycetota > Planctomycetia > Pirellulales > UBA1268 > QWPN01. The sequence continues at coordinate 10,329 of JAGWWA010000002.1, forward strand.
GGTCGACATCGACCGCGAGAGCGGCAAGGTGACCGGCACGCACGACGGCCAGCCGCTCGACACCGCGGAACTCTCCGGCCGCATCGGCGCCCAGACCGCCAAGCAGGTGATCATCCAGAAGATCCGCGAGGCGGAGCGGGACGCCATCCACGACGAGTTCGAGGAGCAGGTGGGCCAGATGGTGTCCGGCGTCGTGACCCGCTTCGAAGGCGCCACCGCCACCGTCCAGGTCGGCACCCAGGAGGCGATCCTGCCGCGGAGCGAGCAGATTCCGGGGGAGTCGTACCATCCCAATGAGCGGATCCGGGGCACGATCTTCGAGGTCCGGAAGGTCGGCAGCCGCGTGAAGATCATCCTGTCGCGGATCCGCCCGCAGCTCGTGCAGCGGCTCTTCGAGCAGGAGATCCCGGAGATCGCCGACGGCGTGATCGAGATCCGGGCGATCGCCCGCGAGCCCGGCTACCGCAGCAAGGTCGCCGTGATCAGTTCCGACAACCGGATCGACTGCGTGGGCGCCTGCGTCGGCGTCCGCGGCAACCGCATCAAGAACATCGTCGAGGAACTCGGCGGCGAACGGATCGACATCGTCCGCTGGAACGACGACCTCCAGGTGCTCGTCCCCAACGCCCTGCAACCGGCCGAGGTGGACGAGGTGATCCTCTGCCAGATGCTCGGCCGCGGGATCGTGCTGGTCCGCGAGGACCAGCTCTCGCTCGCGATCGGCCGTCGCGGCCAGAACGTGCGGCTGGCCAGCAAGCTCTGCGGCTGGGACATCGAGATCATGACCCGCGAGGAGCTCGACCAGCAGATCGAGCGGGCGATCGCCGGCTTCTCGTCGATCGAGGGTCTCGACGAGTCGGTTGCCGAACGGCTCGTGGGCGAGGGCTTCCTCTCCTACGACGACCTCTCGGTGATCGAGCCCGACGATCTCATGGAAATGGGCGGCTTGACCGCCGAGCAGGTGGACGCGATCGTTGCGGAGGCCGAAGAGCGTGCCAGTCAGGTCGAGGCCGCGGCCGCGGACGAGCGGCGAAAGCAGCGGGAATCGGATCGGATCGCGAAGGCCACGGCCGACGCCGATGCGGCCGACGCGCTGGCGGCCCAGCAGGTGACGGAGTCGGGGGTGGCGACGCCCGCCCCGGAATCCGTGCCCGAGTCGTGATGGTTGGAATCGGGCGTATGAAGGGGATCGGCGAGAGGCGTTGCGAGAGAGGGTCGAGTGGCTGTCCGAATCTACACGCTGGCGAAAGAACTCAAGCTCGACAGCAAGGAGCTCGTCGACCTGTGCACGCGCGCCGGCATCCAGGACAAGGGCTCGGCGCTCGCGAGCATGACCGACGAGGAGGTGGCGAAGCTCAAGGAGTTCATCGCCGCCAAGTCGAAGCCGCCTGAGCGGCCCGCCGCCGCGCCCGTGCGGCCCGGCGTCCCGGCTCCGTCGAAGCCAGCCGCCACCGGCAGCACGCTCAAGCGCGAGGACTACATCGCCCCGACGGGCGTGGCCAAGGGCAAGCCGCCCGAGGTCGCGTCGCCGAAGCCCGCCGCCACCACCGAGGCCAAGCCCCGTCCGACCGTCCGACCGGGTGGCGACGGGCCCAAGCCCGTGCCGCGGCCGGCGTTCAAGCTCGCCCCCGTCCCGGCGGCTGGTCGCGCGCCGATCACGCCTCGGCCCTCTTCGCAGGAGCCGGTGGCCCAGAAGCCCGACGTCAAGCTTCCGCTCGACGCGATCCGCAGTGCGAAGGCCGGCGGCGCCAAGCCGCTTGCCGACCACATGCGGAAGCACGAGCAGCAGCGTGCCGCCGACGCGACGCGGCAGCGGACCAGCGGCCTGCTGCGTGGAGGCGCCGGAACGCCGACCGCCGTACCGCCGCCGATGGCTCCCGGCGTTCGGCCGCGGCGGACGCCCTCGAAGGGGGGCGACGGCAAGGACGACTCGCTCGGCGGTCGCGAACAGCGGCAGCTCAGCCGCAAGAAGATCAGCGACGGCCGCGGGATGGGTGACGACGATTTCTCGTCGCGTCGCCGCCGCGGCTCCCGCCCCCGGAAGAGCGGCGCCTCGACCGCCGCCCCGCGAAAGACCAACGCCTCGATCCAGGTGCCGTGCAACGTGCGGGCCTTCTCGGAGGCGATCGGACTCTCGGCGAGCGAGGTGCTCAAGAAGCTGCTCTCGTTCGGTCTTGGCCAGATGCCGAGCATGTCCACGGTACTCGACCGCGACACGGTGGAACTGCTGGCGGCCGAACTCGGCGTGCAGCTCGACCTCAAGACGGCGGAGGACCTGGAAAAGGACCTGCTCGCCGGCTTCGACGCCGCCGACGAGGATCCCTCGCTCCGGCAGCCGCGGGCTCCGGTCGTCACGTTCCTCGGACACGTCGACCACGGCAAGACGTCGCTGCTCGACAAGATTCTGGGCATCGACGTGGCCGCCCGCGAGAGCGGCGGCATCACGCAGCACATCCGTGCCTACACCGTCGACCGCAACGACAAGTCGATCACGTTCGTCGACACCCCGGGTCACGAAGCCTTCACGCAGATGCGGGCTCGCGGTGCCAACGTCACCGACTGCGCCGTGATCGTGGTCGCGGCAGACGACGGCGTGATGCCACAAACGGAAGAGGCGATCAGCCACGCCAAGGCGGCCGGCGTGCCGATCGTGGCCTGCATCAACAAGATCGACCTTCCCGGCGCCGACGTGCAGCGGGTCTACCAGCAGCTGGCCGCCGCCGAACTCCTGCCGACGGAATGGGGCGGCGAGACGGAAGTCGTGAAGACGAGCGCCGTGACGGGCGAGGGCGTCGACTCGCTGCTCGACACGCTGCTGACGATCGCCGAACTCCACGACCTGCGGGCCAATCCCGACCGCATGGCCGCCGGCGTCTGCCTCGATGCCTCGATCCACGAGGGCCGGGGCGTCGTGGCCTGCCTGCTCGTCCAGAAGGGCACGCTCAATGTCGGCGACCCGCTCGTCTGCGGCGAGGCCACCGGCCACGTGAAGTCGATGTTCGACACGCTCACGCGTCGAAAGGTGACGGAGGCGGGCCCTGCCCGGCCGGTGTTCGTGACCGGGCTCGACGTGCCCCCTGGCGCCGGCGACCGCTTCCAGGAGGTGGAGTCGATCGCCCTGGCACGCGAAGTGGCCCTGAAGCGTGCCGACATCCGCCGTCAATCGCATCTCTCGAGCGCCCCGGTCCACGTCACGCTGGAAAACCTCGCCGACCGGCTCGGTGCCGACAAGGCGCCCACGCTCAACCTCATCCTCCGCGCCGACGTCCGCGGATCGATCGAGGCGATCCTCAAGGAACTCCAGAAGCTCGACCATCCCGAGGTCAAGATCCGGGTGCTCCAGGCGACCGTCGGCGGCGTGACCGAGGCCGACGTGCAGCTTGCCGACGCCTCGGACGCGGTGATCATCGCCTTCAACGTGGTCCCCGACGAACGGGCCCGTTCACTGGCGGAAGACAAGGGCGTGCAGGTCCGCCGCTACGACATCATCTACCAGGTGACCGACGACCTGAAGAAGGCGCTCGAGGGCATGCTCGCCCCGGAGAAGAGGGAAAACGAACTCGGCCGCGCCGTGGTTCAGCGGACCTTCTCGATCAGCCGCCTTGGTGTCATCGCCGGCTGCCGCGTGATCGCGGGGGTCATCGCCCGCAACGCCCGCCTGCGAGTGATCCGCGACAACCGCGTGATCGGCGACTACGGGATCGAGTCGCTCAAGCGGGAGAAGGACGACGCCCGCGAGGTGCGTGACGGCCTGGAGTGCGGCATCAAGGTGGCCGGCTTCAACGACTTGAAGGAGGGCGACATCTTCGAGTGCTATCGCGTCGAGGAAGTCGCGCGGACGCTGTCGTGAGCACCCGACGACTGTTGAAGGCGGCCGAGGCGGTTCGGGAGGTGGTCAGCATGGCCATCCTCACGGAGGTCCGCGACCCGCGGGTCAAGGACGTCACGGTGACCGGCGTCGAGATGGCTCCCGACATGCGGTCGGCGATCGTGCATGTTTCGATCATGGGTGGCCCGGCGAAGGAGAAGCTCGCGCTCCAGGGTCTCGCCCGATCGGCAGGCTTCCTGCAATCGCGGATCGCCGACCGGATCGAAACCCGCTACACGCCGAAGCTCCGCTTTGAACTCGACGGCGGCATCAAGAAATCGATCGAAATCGCCCGCATGCTCCACGAGGTCCTTCCGCCGACCCCGACGGACGACGACACCGAACCATCCTCCCCTTCCGTGGCCTCCCAGGACGACGCATGACCGCCCCGAAGAAGCCCGCCGGCAAAAAGCCGGCCCACGCCCCGAAGAAGCCCATCGCCAAAGCGGCCGCCAAGCCGGCCGCCAAACCAGGATCAAAGCCCGCACCGACGAAGGCGTCCCCTCCCGTCAAGGCATCGGGCAAGTCGGCCCCGGCGAAGGCCGGGGGGCCGGCGAAGGCCGGGGGGCCGGCGAAGGCCGGGGGGCCGGCGAAGGCCGTGGGTCCCGCGAAGGCCGCGGCCGCCGCGAAACCCGTCGTACCCGCGAAGGTCGAACCACCGAAACTGCCGCCCGAGAAGGTGCCGCCGCGGGCCCAGTTGATTCCGAAACTTCACAAGGCGCTCAAAGCCGCCTACAAGCCGGTGCCGTTCGACACCGCCCGGCCGCTGCTCGACCAGGTGCTCGTGGCCTGCTGCCTCGAGAACGCCCCCTACGACGTGGCCGAGAAGGCCTGTGCACGGCTGCGTGAGTCGGCCTTCGACCTCAACGAGATCCGCGTGACCACCGTCGCGGAACTCGCCGAGTTCCTCCACGACCTGCCCGACCCGGCCCATGCCGCCCTCTCGCTCCGCCGCGTGCTGCAGAGCGTGTTCGAATCGACCTACAACTTCTCGCTCGACCACGCCAAGAAGCACTCCCTGGCCCACGGCCTCAAGGTGCTCGAGGGCATGCACGGCGTGCCGCCGTTCGTCGTGGCACACGTCGTCTCGACGGCGCTCGACGGACACATGATTCCGCTCGACAAGGGGGCGATCGCGGCGCTCTACGTGTGCGGGCTGACGACGCGGGCGGAGTACGACTCCGGCAAGGTGCCCGGCCTGGAACGGATCATCGGCAAGAAGTCCGGGGTGGAGTTCAGTTCGCTGCTCCACCAGTTCGGCATCGAGGTGCTCACCAACCTCCACGGCAACACCGTGCGGAAGGTGATGCAGGCGGTGAACCCGGCGGCCCTCAAGGACCGCATGCCGAAGCGGGGCGACCCGCTCCCGACCCCTACACCACCGCCGCCCGCCACCGACAAGGAGAGCCTCAAGGCCGCCGAAGCCGCCCGAAACGCGGCCGAGGAGCACCGCCCGGCCGGCCCTCAGGCAGCGGCCCGCCCCGTGGGGAAGACGCCAATGCCCCCCGCCGGGTCGGGACCCAAGAAGCCGGGCGACGGCAAGTCGGGGCCGAAGCCGTTCGTGGTGAAGCCGAACGTCGGCAAACCGCTGACGATCAAGCCGCAGATGGCTCCGCCGCCGGAGCCCGCGAAGCCGGCGCCGGCCGCCAAGAAGCCGACGAAGCCCGCCGCCAAGCAACCCGACGCGAAGGGAGACCGTCATTCGGCCGACCTGAGCAAGCGGAAGCCCCGGTGACGGAAGGCCGACGACAGCAGCGCATCGCGAGGGAGAAACACGCGTGGCCGGACATTCCCACTGGGCGAACATCGCCCGCAAGAAGTCGCTGATCGACGCCAAGCGGGGCAAGCTCTGGAGCAAGCTCGCCAAGGCGATCATCGTGGCCGCCAAGCACGGCGGCGCCGACCCGGATGCCAACCTCCGGCTGCGGTACGCGATCGACGCGGCCAAGGCCGTGAGCATGCCCAAGGACAACATTCAGCGGGCGATCAAGACGGGCACGGGCGAACTCAAGGGGGGCGATCTCGAGGAGTCGCTCTACGAGGGCTATGGCGCCGGCGGCGTGGCGGTGCTCTGCGAGATCCTCACCGACAACAAGAACCGCACGGCCCCCGAGATCCGCAAGATCTTCGAGATGTGCGGCGGCAAACTCGGCGGCACTGGTTGCGTGGCCTACCTCTTCGAGCGCAAGGGCCTGGTGCGGCTGCCGCAGGCGGGCTGCGACGAGGACCAACTCATGGAAGTCGCCCTCGAGGCGGGGGCCGACGACGTGAAGCTCTCGGGCGACCGCTGGGAGGTGACCTGCGACCCGACGGCGATGGCGGCGGTGATCGACGCCCTTGGCAAGGCCGGCCTCGGGGTGGAGTCGAACGAAATCGTGCGGATCCCGACCAACACGGTGGACGTGGATGACGTCGAGACCGCCCGCAAGGTGCTGGCGCTGATGGAGCGTCTGGACGACCACGACGACGTCCAGAGCGTGTCGGCCAACTTCAGCATCCCCGACGAAGCCATGGCCCAGCTGGGCTGAGGGCCACGTATTTCGTAGAACGGGTTTCCAACCTGTTTTTGAATCGTTCGCCGATTCGGCACAGATTGAAAACGTGTGCTACGAGGGCAGGGGCAGCCACATCACGATCGACGGCTGTAGGCCCTACGGCGCCGCCGCGGCCGCGGCGGGCTTCGGCTCGGCCGCAGAATTCTCCGGCTCGGAATGCTCGACCTGCGGCCAGTATTCGTCGAAATCGAACTGCGGGCTGTTGTCGAGGTCGTGGCACTCGAGGCAGTTGTTCACCGCTTTCTGCTTGCCCTCCGGCGTGGCGAGCGTGAGCACGAGTTCCTGGCGAAGCCGCTCCCGCTCGGCCTCGCTCGCCCGCACATCACCCCGCTCGACCGCCGTGTGCGCCGCCGCGGGCCCGTGACAGTTCTCGCAGCCTTGGTGCGCCAGCTGCGGCGTCGTCTTCATGCCGGCGAAACCTCCCTCGAACGGCTCAAACCGCTGCGGCGCCCAGCCCGTCACGTGGCACGACAGGCATTCCGGATCGCCGTCGCGCCGGGGCTTCTGCTCCTCGAGCGTGGTCAGCGCCGTCGCATGCGGCGTGTCCTTCCAGACGTCGTAGGCCTCCTGATGGCACTCCGCACAGGCCTCGCTGCCGGCGAACCGCCGCCCGGACGGATGCCGGATCGGCACGAGGCCAAGCCCGTCGAGCCCGAGCGTCTCCAGTTTCTGCTGGTAGGTGCCGAGCAGGTCGATCATGTCCTTCGACTCTCCCCAGCGGGCATCCAACGGCACCCGCTGTGTGCGAACCGGCTTGTCCTCGTCGGAAAAGTAGCCGATCACCACCGCGAACATCCCCTTGTGGCCGAGTTCCACGAGCTTCGCCCCGCCTGGCAGAGGCGGCAGTTCCAGCGGCGGCTCGTCGGCTCCGCCGGCCGTGACCACGATGTCGAACTGCGGATGCTTCGCCGCCAGGGCCTTCGTCTCCTCCGGAGTCGCGAAGGCGAGCAGCACCTGGTGGTCGCAACCCTCCTGTGCGAGTTCAGCCGCCACCTTCGCGAGCGACTCGCCAGCGGGCGCGAACTCGACGTCGGCATTCTTGATCCGCGCCAGTTCCTGGTCGCCAAGCACGCTGGTGATGCCGATCTTCAACCCGCCCGCCTCAACCACGCGAAACCTCGGAGTGATTCCCGCGTCGAGGCCGAGCAGGCCGACGTTGGCGCTCACGAACGGCGTCGGCTGGTCGCCCACCGCGGCCACGCCGGCCACCAGTTCCTCGGCCGGCAGCCGCAGGTCACCGGGCCCAAACCCGACGGCCGCGTATTTCATCGCCCGCAGGCCGTCCACGATCGACTGAAACTTCGCCTCCGTCTGCCGGCCAAACCGCTTCACTTGATTGCCCACGTCGACGGCCACGAGCGGCCAGCCGGCCTCTTCGATCGCGCGGAGGAAGTTCTGCCGCCGACTCAGTCCGCCTTTCTGGTTTTCCTTGCCGGTGCATCCGCAGGGCTCGATGTAGCCGTCGAGTTCACCGGTGATCACGAGCACGGCCTGCGGGGCCGGCCAGTCGGTGAAGATCGGCCCGTTCCGCTCCTGAAACGTGGCCATGATCTCCTTGGAGACGTCGGCACCCCGCTCCGGCACCGCGGCGATGCACGCGAGAGCGACGCAGAAGACCAGGATCACCGGAACGAATTTGTTCATGGATGGCTCAGGGGCCGACCGCCACGCACACGGGAATCGTGAATTCGGGCGAGTCGGGGTGGCCGGTGGCGAGCACGATCCGGCCCGCCGGCCCCTGCTGCGAGCAGAGGTGGTTGACCGCCCGGCTGCCCGGCGGAATCACGATATCGATCGGTATCCGCACCGCACCGCCGGTGCCGATCGGGCTGCCGTCGCCGACCGTCACCTGCAGCGACTCGGGCACCACCTCGCGGACAACCGGCCGCACGCTGTCGCGATGCGGCCCCTTCGCCGTGAGAAACACCCTCGTGCGCAGGCCCGTCTTGCCGGAGACCGTCCCCAGCAGCAGGGCCTGACGGGAGGAATCCCATCCGGGGCCAGCCATGACAAGATCACCCCCGACCGTTCCCTCCAGCGGAATCTCGGCCACGAGGGGTTCGGGCATCGTGAACGACACCCGGACCGTTCGCTTGAGCGGACCGATCGGCAGACCCGGTTTCAGATCGACCGTCAGCCGAAACCCGCCGGTCGCTCCCGTCTCACCAGCGACCTCCTCAGCCGACAGCGGCGCCGTGGCAAGCGACACAAACTGGGCGATCTTCGCGTCATCGAGGGCCACCTCGGTCACCTCGGGAGATTCCGTCCCGTACGTATAGACGTCGGTGGTCACCCGCTCGCCGGAGGACGCCGACACCCGCGGCACCGCGAGCAGATCGGGAACTGCCTTCCACGTTGGGACGACCGTGCCCTCCACGGTGAAGACCACCTCCGGCCGCCGTGGATCGTCGGTGAGGATCGTGGCCTGCTGACGGAACGGACCTCCCGGCGGTTTTGCCTTCCACTGCACGCGGATCTTCGTCTCGCCGCCGGGCAGCACCACTCGCGTGCCATCCGCCGAGCCACCTTCGTTGGCCTCGAAGTCGCTGACGGTGCAGGTGCAACTCGTCGTGCCCTTGCGGAGCGTGAGGGGGCCGTCGCCCCCATTGCGGACGACGAACTCATGGGAACCACTTCCACCCGTGCCGAGCGTACCGAACGCGTGCCGCACCTCGGTCGTCTCGGCCCGAGGTGCCGGACCAGACACCGCCGACGACACGCGCAGGTCGCCCACCGTCCATGGAGTCGCGCGCTGCAGAAACGCACCTCCGGCTCCGACCGCCACGCCTGCCACGGCGGCCACGGCGGCCACCCACCACGCGTTGAGTTTCTCCACGGTCATTGGCCGGCCACGTGATGCGCCATGTCCATCGTGCGGCCACCCTCCGGCCGACACTCCAAGATTTGCATTCTAGCCACCGGTCCGAACTCGTCCTTGCGGAGGAACCGCCAAGGCGGGCCAGAAAGGCACACAGGTTGAAAACCTGCGCTACGAGAGGCAGCGAGGGGCTGCCCGTGCCCGGGAGCAGGCGTTGCTGACAAGCGCAGCCAGGATGGCGGAGCGCAGTCAGCATCGAGCGAGCGAAGGGCCGGAGCCCGCAGCGAGCGTCCGGCGACGGGCATGGGCAGTCCCGAGCTATGCGGCGGTGCCAGCAGGCCCCCATCGCTTCCGCGATTGGGCTTCCTGAGTCCATCGCCGATGGCGAGAGAATCAGTACGAGCGCGCAAGCACGCTCCGGCGACTGACCGGCTTACCGGTGACCACGCAAGTGCCTGGTTCGTCGTCGCCGTCCATCGGAATGCACCGTACCGTCACCTTCAGCGGATCGAAGGCCGCGGCCACCGCCGGGTCGTCGGCGACGTGCACATGGGCAAAACCGCCCTTGCCGGCCGCCCCCTCCCCTGCCCCGAAGAAGTCGTGCACGGCCGCGGCCGAGTCGAGACGCACCGACCGCTCCGCGCGAAACGCCTTCGCGCGGTCGAAGAGACCCTGCTGGATCTCGGCGAGGAGCGCCGCGGCCTTGGCTGGAAACTCCGCCAGCGGCACCGACTCTCGATCCTTCGGCCCGCGGTCGCGGCGGGTCACGCTCACCGCCCCGGCCGCCAGATCGCGTGGTCCGATCTCGACGCGAATCGGAACCCCCTGCTTCACGTGCTGCCAGACCTTGTCGCCACCCCGCATGTCGCGGGCGTCGATCTTCACGCGGATCGGTTCGTCGCCGAACCGGCAGGCGGCGAGCTCGGCCTGCAGCGTCCGACAGGCCTCCATCACTGTCGCCTTCTCCTCGTCGGTGCGGTGGATCGGCAGGAGCACGACCTGGTGCGGCGCGATCCGCGGCGGCAGCACGAGCCCGTCGTCGTCGGAATGGGTCATGATCACGGCCCCGATCAGCCGCGTGGACACACCCCACGACGTCGTCCAGCAAAACTCCTCCGCCCCGCTCGTGCCCGCAAACTTGATGTTCTGCGCCTTGGCGAAGTTCTGACCGAGAAAGTGCGACGTGCCGGCCTGCAGGGCCTTGCCGTCCTGCATCATGGCCTCGATGGAATACGTGTCGACGGCGCCGGGAAACCGCTCGGCCGCCGGCTTCGGCCCCTTCACCACCGGCATCGCCAGGTCGCGCTCCGCGAACGTGGCGTATACCTCCAGCATCCGGAGCGTCTCCTCGACCGCCTCCGCGCTCGTGGCGTGGGCCGTGTGCCCCTCCTGCCAGAGAAACTCCGCCGTCCGCAGAAACAACCGCGGCCGCATCTCCCAGCGGACGACGTTGGCCCACTGATTGATCAGCACCGGCAGATCGCGCCACGACTGGATCCACTTGGCGTACATCGCGCCGATGATCGTCTCGCTGGTGGGCCGCACGACGAGCGGCTCCTCGAGCTTTCCGGTGGGGATCAGCTTGCCGTCGGGGCCGAGTTCGAGGCGGTGGTGCGTGACCACCGCGCACTCCTTGGCAAAGCCCTCGACATGCTTCGCTTCCTGCTCGAGGTAGGACAGCGGAATGAAAAGCGGGAAGTAGGCGTTCTGATGGCCCGTCTCCTTGAACATCCGGTCGAGGATCGTCTGCATCCGCTCCCACACGGCGTAGCCGTGGGGCTTGATCACCATGCAGCCGCGGACGGGCGACTGCTCCGCGAGGTCGGCGGCCCGCACGACCTGCTGATACCACTCGGGATAGTCCTGAGCCCGCGTGGGGCTGATGGCGGTCTGGGCCATGGGTCGCTCCGTCGATCGATGTGAGAAAAGGCTCGTTGCCGGATGGGGCCGGGATTGTAGTCGCTGCTTGTGAAGGCGGGGAAACCCGCCGTAGACTCTGCGGCAATGCCACGCCGCCTGATCACCGAACTGCCACAACAGACCCAGCTCGATCAGACCTTCCTCGCGACGCACAAGCAGCTGCGGCCGAACCGCAACGGGCAGCTCTATCTCCAGGTGGAACTCGCCGACAAGAGCGGCACGATCACGGGGCGGCTCTGGAACGCCTCCGACGACGACTACGGGGCCTTCGAGGACGGCGACTATGTCCGCGTCGAGGGGCACACGCAGCTCTACTCGGGCTCGATGCAAGTCATCATCACGGCGATCGAGCGGGCCGATCCGCGGACGGTGGACGAGAGCGAGTTCCAGGTCCTCTCCACCAACGACTTCGTCCGCCTGGAGGCCGAGCTCGGCACGATCCTGGGAACCATTCGATCGGTGCCGCTCAAGACGCTCGTGGACGAGATCCTCGCCGACAAAGCCCTGATGGACGCCTTCAAGCGGACACCCGCCGGCGTGAAGCACCACCATGCCTACGCCGGCGGCCTGCTCGATCACGTCGTCAATCTCCTGCGGCTCGCCGACCGGGTGGCCCCCCTCTATCCGGCGCTCGACCGCGATCTGCTGCTCGTGGGAGTGCTCGTGCACGACATCGGCAAGGTCCGCGAACTGGAGAGCCTGCAAGGCTTCTCCTACACCGACGAGGGGCAACTCCTCGGCCACGTGCTGCTGGGCCTCGAAATCGTGGACGCGAAGATCCGTGCGATCGAGGCCCGCACCGGCCAGCGGTTTTCCATCGAGGCAGCCGTGCGTGTGAAGCACATGATCGCCAGCCACCACGGCCAGTACGAGTATGGCTCGCCGAAACTGCCGATGACGCTCGAGGCGGTGGCCCTCCACCATCTCGACCACCTCGACGCCAAGATGGCCGGCACGATCCAGCTGCTCCAGAACGAAGCCACCGCGGAGGATGGCTGGACGCAGTACCAGCAGAGTCAGGGCCGCAAGTTCTTCCGCGGCCGCGGCTGACGGCTCGCGGCTGCAAGCACGATCAGCGAGGAGGGCATGCCCCATCGCTTCCGCGAGTGGGCTTCCTGGATGCGTCACGAGTGGTGAGCGAGGGGCTGTCCATGCCCGGGAGCCGGGCTGTGGGAGCAAGCGAACCCAGGATGGCGAAGCGCAGCGGACACGCAGAGAGCCGAGGCCTGGAGGGCCGAGGCGAACGTCCGGCGACGGGCGTGGGCAGCCCCGAGCGGCACGGCGACCATGCCCCCATCGCTTCCGCGATTGGGCTTCCTGATTCTCGGCATGCCCCCATCGCTTACGCGATTGGGCTTCCTGAGCGCGTCACCGCCGCCAGATCGTCGGCACGGGGGCGAGATCCTCGACGGGCGGCGGCTGGCGTGGGCCTGCCCTCGCGGGATCGAAGGGTTCGAAGCCGAGCTTCCGCGCCGGTGAGTCAACCGCCAGCGTGAAGTCGCCTGTGGCCGGATCACGAAAGATCGGATCGGCCACGATCGAGCCTGCGTCGTGCCCGGCCTGCTGCCACGCTGCCAGGTCGCCGCCGCCGGGAAACGCGACCGGTCCCGACGCATTCCAGTAGCAGTTGTCGTGGAGCTCGATCCGCTGCGACCAGTCGCCGTGCATCAGCGGGGCTGCCGAATCCCACCAGACGATGTTCCTGGAGAACGTGAAACTGGTGTGATCCTCGACCCTCGTTCTCTGGAGCTGCCAGTCGCGGGCCGCGGCGAACACGTTGTTCTCGATCCGGTTGTCGCGGCCGTAGTGCTGATGAAAGCCGCCGGACGATGTGCGGAAGACGAGGTTGTCGCGCATCGCGATGCCCGTCGAACCCTCGTCGGCGTAGAGTCCCCAGCCGCCGTAGGCGTGGCTCGTCACGTCGTGGATCACGTTGCCCTCCACCACGGTCCCTGGCGACACGCCAAGCGTGTACACGCCTCCCATGTCGGAGAGCACGCCGTGGCCGATCTCGTGGATCCGGTTGAAGGCGATTCGGTTGTGGTGCGCGCGGCTCTCGGCATAGCCCCACGTCCAACCAACCGACACGCCTGTGTAGGTGAGGTCATGGATGTCGCAGTGCTCGACCGTGCAGTGGGAGGCGTGCCCGATCCACACGCCCACGGCGGCCGAGTGGATTCGGCCGCCGTGGCGGATCGCGGTGTCACGCACGGCAATCCGCTCGACCGCCGCCGACTGCGGGCCGGTGTCTCCCCACGACCCGGGGCCGCCGCCCGCGCCGATCAGTACGCCGCCGCCGCCGAGGTCGGCGAGGTCGCACCCCTCCACCGCGCAGTCGGAGCATCCTTCGCCAAACCCGAAGGCATAGCGGCCGATGTGCCGCACGCGGCAGTCCACGAAGGCCACGTGCCGGGCCGCTCTCGCCGAGATCGCGGCCCCAACGTTGATCTCCGCCTGCGGAAACGACTGGCCGTCCGGCGGGAGCGTCCAGTTGCCGTGGGCGAACGTGAGCCCCTCGAACCGCACGTGTTCCAACGGACGGCCGTCGGCTGGATCTCCCTGCAGCAGCATCAGTCGGTCGAGCCGTGGCGCGATCACCTCGACCGTCCCGGGCAGTTCGCCCGGCCGGGGGCAGTAGGTGAGGATCCCGTCCATCCGGTCGAGATACCAGGAGCCGGGCTCGCCGAGGGCCTCGCGGACGTTCTCGACGAGAAAGCGGCTCCCCTTGGCGAACTCGCCCCATTCGCCCGGAGCCTGCGTGCGACCGGTGAAGGTGACGGCGCTGCCAGCCCCGAGTGGCTCGCCCGCAGGGCCGGCGATCGGTCCCACGCCGGCGATCCGCATGCGCGACATCGCCCACCGGTGCACCGCCACCACCTCCACGTCGCCGATGTTGATCCAATCGGTGCGGAGGTCTTCGCCGTCGAACGCAAACCGGTCGTGCCCCTTGCCGAGCGACGCGGGCGTGGGCTCGACCGAGCCCGCGATCCTGTGCCAGCCGGCCGCGGGCAGCACGGGCCGAAACCGCCGCTGACCGTTCACGAACACCTGCGAGAAGGTCCACTCGCCGAGTGGCACCGTCGGCAACCGGGCCATCCAGTGTCCGCTGCCGTCGTCGGCCGGCTCCCAGGCATGGATCACACGGCCGCCACTGATCACCGGCCTCGCCCCGGCCGCAGCCCGGACGATCGTAGGCGACCGCTCAGTCCCGGAATCCTCGGGCTGAAGCACGAGCGTATCGGCCAGTTCGTGTCGCCCCGGGCCAACCTCGATCAGCACCGGCCGGTCGAGGTCGCCCTGCCGGCTCCGCAGGTCGCGAACCAGATCGAACGCCCGCCGCAGCGAGGCGACGGGACGGCCGGGCAGCCCGTCGGCGGCATCGTGCCCATCCACGGCCACGAGCACGTCGGCTCCCGACGCGACCCGCATCACCGCCGTCGCCAGCACGAGACCCCGGACGAGCGATCGACGACGAGGCGGCGCGATCACAGGCCCGCCGACCCGGTCGTCTCCTTCTGGCGCTGCTCCTTCTTGGCGGGAAACTCCACCACGACGAGCTTCTTCGCCTCGGGATCGAACGCGTATTCCTGGTAGTAGGGCAGCATCGGCAGCGAAACCTCGTCGGGCGTGCCCGGGGCGATGATCTTGGCCATGAACTCCTTGTGCGTGGCGGGAACCTTGTTGTGCTCCGCCTGGTAGAGCTTCATCTTCTGTTCCACGGCGAGGCCGCCGATCGTGGCCACGCTGTGGCGATAGGCCTGCGAGTAGGCGCCGAGGCCGCCCTCCTCTGCCTCCGCGGCGTTGTCGACCACCACGCCTCCCTGCGCCTTCGCCTCGGCGAGGTCGAGGACGTTCTGCGTCGTCTTGCCGACGGTCTTTCGCGTCTGGATGGGCGCCGTCTGGACGGCGTTCGGACGTGACGACGCCTCGGGCGTCGGCGCCGGGTCATCACAACCGACGACCAACGCGGTGAACGGAACGAACAACACGACCCGCCAGCCTCGAGTGCTCATGGAAGCTCCTGCCTGAAACGCGACCACGCCGGAAATCAGGGCGGCACCGCCCTCGCGGCCTCATCGTAGACGATCGGCCGCCTCGCATGGGCGATCCCCCACATCCGGCTGTAGAATCCTGGTGCCGGATGGTGCCGGCACATCCGCGACGTGCCGACCGCAGGATCCTTGCCATGCCGCGAAAACGCGACGGCCACGACCGACCGCGTTCCCGTTCCTCCTCGCCGGATCGCGGCCGCGGCGATGGCGTCGTGGGGATGTTCCGCCGGGCCGCCGCCGGCTACGGCTTCGTGCGGCCGTTGGAGGCTGCCGCGGGCGACCGGTCGAGCGACATCCACATCCCCGTGGTGTCAGCCCTCGATGCCGTCTCGGGTGACACCGTCCGCGTGCGGATCTCCAAGGCTCGCGACGCGGGCCGGCCGGGGCTCGCCGGCGAGATCGTGGAGATCGTGAAGCGACGGACCACGCGGTTCGTCGGCTCCTACTTCGAGGCAGCAGGCCAGGGCTGGGTGCAGGTCGATGGCACGGTGCTCCCCAGGGCGATCTCGGTCGGCGATCCCGGCGCGAAAGGCGTACACCCCAAAGACAAGGTCGTCGTCGAGATGGTGCGATTTCCCACGCACCTTCGCGACGGTGAGGGCGTGGTGGTGGAGGTGCTCGGCAAGGCGGGCGACGTCGGCGTCGACACGCAGACGGTGATCCACGAGTTCGGCCTGCCGGGCCCATTCCCCGACGAGGTGCTCGACGACGCGCGAGTCCAGGCCGACCGGTTCGACGAGTCGATTCCCGCCGGCCGCCGCGACCTGACCGACCGCGTGATCGTGACGATCGACCCGGTCGATGCCCGGGACTTCGACGACGCGATCTCGCTGGAGCGGGTGGAGCGGGGTCACTGGCTGCTCGGGGTGCACATCGCCGATGTCTCGTACTTCGTCCGCGAAGGGTCGCCGCTCGACCAGGAAGCGCGGAACCGCGGCACGAGCGTCTATCTGCCCGACCGCGTGATCCCGATGATCCCCGAGGTCGTCTCCAACAACCTGGCGAGCCTGCAGCCCGGCAAGGTCCGCTACGCGCGGACCTGCTGGATCGAGTTCTCGCCGGACGGGATTCCGGTGCATGCGGCGGTGGAGTCGACCGCGATCAAGAGCCGGCGGCGGTTCACGTACGAGGAGGTCGACGTGTTTCTCGGCGACCCCGACACTCCGGCCGTCGAGATGACGGCCGAGGTGCGGGCATTGCTCGGGAGGATGCGCGACCTCGCCCGAATCCTCAGGTCACGGCGCATGGGCCACGGGGCCCTCCAGCTCGAGATGCCGGAGGTGAAGATCGATCTGGACCGCGACGGTCGGGTGTCGGGGGCCCACGTCGTGGAAAACACCGAGAGCCACCAGATCATCGAGGAGTTCATGCTCGCCGCCAACGAGGCGGTGGCCGAGGCGCTCAAGGCGGCCGAAGCACCCTTCCTGCGGCGCATCCACCCTGCGCCCGATCCGCGAAAGCTTCGACAGCTCACGGAGTTCGTCTCCGAACTCGGCTTCGAGGTCGATTCGCTCGAGAGCCGCTTCGAGCTGCAGCGACTCCTCGACATGGCCCGCGGCAAGCCGGAGGAGCACGCAGTCCACTACGCCGTCCTCCGCAGCCTCACCCGCGCCGCCTACGGCCCCCAGGACGATGGCCACTACGCCCTCGCCAGCGACTGCTACTGCCACTTCACCTCGCCGATCCGCCGCTACCCCGACCTCACAGTCCACCGGGCGCTGGAGGCAGTTGCCGGCGGCCGCCGCCCGCCCGCAGACGGCCTCGTCCAGCTCGGCGGCGACTGCTCCGACCTCGAACGGCGGGCCGAGACGGCGGAACGCGAGCTCGTGAAGCTCAAGCTGCTCAACTTTCTGAAGTCGCGGGTGGGCGAAGAGATGGACGCCGTGGTGACCGGCGTCGAGCCGTTCGGCTTGTTCGTGCAGGGGCTCGCGCTGCCCGCCGAGGGCCTCGTACCGCTCGACACGCTCCCCGACGACGCCTACCGCTACGACCGCGCCAGCCACACGCTCTCCGGCCGCCGCCCGGGCCAGACCTTTCGGCTCGGCGACCGCGTCCGGGTGGCGGTGGCCCGCGTCGATACCGACCGCCGCGAGCTCAACTTCCGGCTCGTCGGCCGCGGCCGCCGGCCAAAGGCTGGCATCCGCGACCGCCGCGAGCTCCCGCGCGGCAAGGGCCGCGGTGGCAAGGGCCCTGGCAAGCCGAAGCGGACACCGAAAGGCAAGCCGTCGAAACGCCGCCGGGGGCGGTGAGGCTTGTGTCGTGTCGGGGTGTGCGTGGATGACCCGACCGCGCCGCACCCCGTCCTGCCTGAATCTCTGGTGGAAGACTGAGAACGGAAGGCAGCCCAGAAAGGCACACAGGTTGACAACCGATGCGACCAGCGGCGAGCGAGGGGCTGCCCGTGCCCGGGAGCCGGCGTTGCTGACGAGCGGAGCCATGGATGGCGGAGCGATGTCAGCATCGAGCGAGTGAAGGCCAGGAAGGCCGCAGCGAGCGTCCGGCGACGGGCATGGGCAGCCCTGAGCGGGAGGTGTCCGAGGCAGGCACACGGGTAGACAACCGATGCGACCAGCGGCGCACCGCCAGCACGACCGGGGCCGCGATGTGGTTCCACCCGCTATCCCCTCGCTGGCGCTCGGGGCTTCCTGGGCGGTGGATGGGCGGCCCAAGGGTCTCGGAGCCTGCGGCTTGTACACTGTCGCTCCCCTTCCTCGCAGCAAAGGACTCGCTCGTGTCAACGACGCCGCTTCGCACCCCCCTGGCCCCCTGGCACGAGTCGCATGGCGGACGCATGGTCGACTTCGCCGGGTGGTGGATGCCGGTGCAGTACTCGTCGATCGTCGAGGAGCACCTCGCCACGCGGCAGGCGATCGGGATGTTCGACGTCTCGCACATGGGCCGGCTCGCGATCGAGGGTCCGTCCGCCCATGGCTGGCTTGAATCGCTGCTGACCCGCCGCGTGGCCGACATCGCGGTAGGCCAGGCCCGCTACACGCTGGTGACGAGCGACGAGGGCCCGTCGGGCGTGACGATCCTCGACGACGCCCTCGTGACCCGAGAGACCGACGCGCCCGATGGCACACCCCGGTTCGCGATGGTGGTCAACGCGAGCAATCGCGACCGCGTCGTGGCGTGGCTGCGATCCCGGCTGCCGGCGGCGGGCCTGTCGTTCGCCGACCGGACGGCCGACACGGCGATGATCGCCGTGCAGGGGCCGCTGGCCGTGGCCACGGTATGCGTGCTCTGCGGCGACGACGACGCGGGCCGGATCTCGGGGCTGGGGAACTACCGAGCCACGCGTGCCTTCGTGGCCGGCCAGCCGGCGGCGGTGAGCCGCACCGGCTACACGGGCGAGGATGGCGTGGAGGTGGTCGTGCAGGCGGCCGTGGCGGAGGACGTCTGGCAGGCGATCCACGACGCCGGCGCGCCACGCGGACTCAAGCCCTGCGGTCTCGGCGCCCGCGACACGCTCCGGCTCGAGGCCGGCATGCCGCTCTACGGCCACGAACTCGTGGCGTCAAGCGACCCCTTTGCGATCGGCCTCGGCCTGGCCGTGAACCTGGAGAATGCAGCGGGCGGGCCGCGGCAGTTTCCCGGCCGCGATGCCCTCGCTCGGATGAAGGCGGCGGAGCCGTCCCGCGTCCGCGTTGGCCTGGCCTTCGAGTCGAAGCGGGCCGCTCGCGAGGGGAGCCCGGTGATGGCGGCGGGCCGCGAAGTCGGCAGCGTCAGCAGCGGAAGCCTCGCACCGTCGCTCGGCCACGCCGTGGCAATGGCGCTCCTCGATCGTGACGTGGCCACCGTCGGAACCACCACCGACGTCCTCGTCCGCGACGTGCCACAGGCGGCCAGGGTCGTGCCGCTCCCGTTTTACAGGCGGCCCTCGCCACGCGGCTGACCGCATCCGCTATCCTTCACCAGTCGGCAGCAAGTCGATCGACCCGAGGAGTGACTATCCATGGCCGAGATGAAGTTTGCGAAGTCCCACGAATGGGTCCGCCCGGAGGCTGGTGGCCTGGCCACGGTCGGAATCTCGAAGTACGCCGTCGAGGCACTGACCGACCTGGTCTTCATGCAGCTACCCCCGGTGGGCAAAAAGGTGAAGGCGGGCGAGTCGCTCGGCGAGATCGAGAGCGTGAAGGCGGTGAGCGACATCTACGCACCTATCTCTGGCGAGATCGTCGAGGTCAACGCGGCACTTCCCGGCCAGCTCGACACGCTCGGCGCCGATCCCTACGGCGCCGGCTGGATCGTCCGTATCAAGCCCGACGACCCTGCTGAAATGGCCGGTCTGATGGATCAGGCGGCGTACGACGCGACCGTCAAGTCGTGACGGCCGGCGTCCTGCCCGTCTGGTGGGACGATGCCGCCGACGGGCCGACCAACATGGCGGCCGACGAGCTCCTCGCCGAAGAGGCCGAGCGCCGCGGCGGCCTCGTGATCCGCCTGTATGCGTGGTCCGAGCCGACCGTGTCGCTCGGCGCCTTCCAACCGATTGCCGAGGCGGAGGCATCCGCCGCGATCGCGGGGCTGCCGATCGTCCGCCGGCCGAGCGGCGGCGGCGCGCTGGTGCACGGCACCGACCTGACCTACGCGGCGGCGGTGCCGAGATCGCATCCCTGGGGCGGCAGTCCCCAGGCGCTCTACGATGCCATGCATGGAGCGATGGTGGCGGTGCTCGGGATGCTCGGCTTCGACGCCCGTCTCCACCTGCCGTCGACCAACGATCCGCCCGGCGATGCCCTGCTCTGCTTCGCCCGCCGGTCTCCCGGCGACGTCGTTGTCTGCCGTCCGGGAAGGTCGGCCATGCCGACCGACCCCAAGGTGATGGGCAGCGCGCAGCGGAGGCTTGGCACGACGGTCTTGCAGCACGGAAGCCTGCTGCTCACCACCTGCCCGGCGGTGACCGCCGAGGCTCGCCACGATGGCCTGGCGGAACTCGCCGGCAAGGCCCCGGAGTGGACGGCGAAGTCACTGGCAGATCGATGGACGGCTCTCGTCGCCGAGCCCCTCGGAATCGTAAGGGAGTTTCAACCGCAGGCGTTCGCGGCCGGGCGCGGGCAGGAGATTGCATCGCGCGCGGGCCGGTTCCGTGACCGACGATGGACGGCCCGCCGCTAAGCAGGGCCGGAGGCTGGCCTGCATGGGTCGGCAGTTGGTATGATAGGTGCGTCTGAACCCGCCCACGGGCTTCGCCCCCCGATCGCCGGTGCGTTTCCCTCCCTCCGGGCCCACCATGATCGTCAAAATGATCGTCGCGTCCGGCAAGAGTGCCGGCCGATCCATCGCCATCAAGCGCAACAAACTTCTGATCGGCCGAGCCGAACAGTGCGACGTTCGGCCCCTGAGCGAAGAGGTGAGCCGGAGGCACTGCGCGATCACCGTCGGGCCGACGGAAATCTGGGTCGAGGATCTCGGCAGCCGCAACGGAACGTTCGTCAACGGCACGAAAATCACCGAGCGGACGAAGATCGTGGACGGAGACATCGTCCGTGTGGCTTCGCTCGAGCTGAAGGTTTCATGCACGGCCCCCGCACCGCAGGCGGGCGGGTCCGAGGACGACGTTTCGCGGTGGCTGATGGCCGACGATCAGCCCGCCGGGATGTCGGACACGACGAGGTCGCTGACGCCCGCGGAAGACGAGTCGGCCGACGGCAGTTCGAGCAGCATCCACACCGTGGCCCCGAACCAGACATCCACGGGTTCGACGATCGGCGGTTCCTTCGTTTCCGGGATCGATGCCGTCCCCAAGGACGAATCCGGGTCCGGCTCGAGCCGCTCGGCACTGGAAGCCCTCAAGGCCGCCAGCAACTCGAAGCCGAGCGGACTCCCGCAGGGTGCCGCAAAGAAGGCAGCCGCCGACTCGTCGCGCGATGCGGCCGCCGAGGCCCTCAAGAAGTTTTTCGACCGGAAGTGAGGGTCGTGCGGGTCGTGCGGCCCGTGGACCTTACCCGACCCGGTTTCTTTCGCGGACCGGCACCGCTTCGCCAACCGTCATCGGTCATGCTTCCGGCAGACCTTCGCAGCGATCCCGCAGCGTCGGTCCTCGGCCGGTCCTCGTCATCAGGAGCCCACGCATGTCCGCCACCGCCACCACCCAGTCGCCCGGCATCGCCGCCCGCCGCCATCGCGTCGCGGAGAGCCAGCAGCCTGCCCGTCATGCACGTCGTCGCATGATCGACCCCACCACCTGCGAGCGCGACTACGGCGCTGACGAGATTGAGTTCATGCAGGCTCTCGACCGTTACAAGCGGACCAGCGGCCGGATGTTCCCGACCTGCAGCGAAGTTCTCCAAGTGCTGCGATCGCTCGGCTACGAACGGGTCGCCGCGGGCTGAGACGGGGCATACGCGGCCCCGAGCGGTGCGGAGCCAGCATGCCCCCATCGCTTACGCGATTGGGCTTCCTGAGTCCCGGCATGCCCCCATCGCTCACGCGATTGGGCTTCCTGACCAGGAAGCGAGGGGATGCCCGTGCCCTCGAGCGGGCTGTGGGAGCAAGCGAAGCCACGATGGCGAAGCGCAGCGGACACGCAGTGAGCCGAGGCCGGGAGGGCCGAGGCGAACGTCCAGCGAGACGGCATGGGCGGCCCCGAGCGGTGCGGAGCCAGCATGCCCCCATCGCTTACGCGATTGGGCTTCCTGAGTCCCGGCGTGCCCCCATCGCTTACGCGATTGGGCTTCCTGAGTCCCGGCGTGCCCCCATCGCTTACGCGATTTGGCTTCCTGATGCAGGGAGCGAGAGGCCCCGAGCCCGTGAGCATCGACCGGGCAAGACAGGCGGTTCGGGCGGGCTTGCTCCGGCAGGGCCCGTCCCTCTAGGTTCCCGCCCCCGCACGCCGGCGGGAACCGGAGTCTCCCGTTGCACCTGCCCGTCCGCTCCCCCCGCTCGCCCGCGCTGTCGATGCGCTGCCGCATGGCCGGCATGCTGCTCGCCGCCGCCTGCGCCGGCTGCGGCGGGATGGCGAAGACCGACAACGCGGAGGGCGTGAAGCTCTACCAGCAGGGCAACTACCTCGGCGCAGTCAACTCGTTTCAGCAGGCGCTCGCGAAGCAGCCCGGCAACCCCGACACGTTCTACAACCTCGGCGCCACCTACCACCAGCAGGCGAAACTCTTCGGCCGGGAGGCCGACCAGCAGACGGCCGAGCAGTACTACCACCTCTGCCTGGCACGAAACCCGAGTCACGAGGCCTGCCAGCGGGCGCTCGCCGTGCTCCTCGTGGAAGAGAAGCGGAACGACGAGGCGGTGACGCAGCTCAACGCCTGGGCCCAGAGCCAGCCGACCAATCCCGCCCCGCACATCGAGTTGGCCCGGCTCGCCCAGGAGCACGGTAATGTCCAAGAGGCGGAAAACCAACTGATCGATGCCCTCGCGATCGATCCCAACAACACCCGAGCCCTCGTCGCCCTCGGCAGCCTGCGGGAGTCGGCGGGCGACCCGGCGCAGGCTCTGGCCAACTACAGCCGGGCGCTGGCCGCCGATCCCCAACAGCCGGCTGTCGCCGCGAAGATGGCGAGCCTCCAAGCCTCGCAGGCCGCCGCCTACCGCACCGCGGCGCTGCCGCCACCACCACCCCCCATGCCCGTCGCTCCTCTCCAGGCACCGCTCCAGGCACCGCCGGGGAACGCGGGCCGTTGACCCTCCGCGCGGCGACTCCTATTCTGCCCCGTGAATCCACAGGATTTTCGGGTGCCCGCCATGACGGATCGCGTCTTCAACTTCTCCCCCGGACCGGCCGTCTTGCCGGTCGAGGTGCTCGAGCAGGCCCGCGACGAGATGCTCTCCCTGCCGGGAGTGGGCATGTCGGTCCTGGAGATCAGCCATCGCAGCCCCGCCTTCGACCGCATCCTCGAGGACACCCTCGCCGGCCTGAAGCGGCTGCTGGGCATCGGTGACTCCCACGAGGTGATCTTCCTGCAGGGCGGAGCCAGCCTGCAGTTCTCGATGGTGCCGATGAACCTCCTCCGCGGCCAATCCGCCTCGGCCGACTACGTGATCACCGGCACCTGGGGTGCGACGGGGGCCAAGGAAGCGCGGCGTGAGGGCAAGGTGCACGTCGCCTGGGACGGCGCCGCCACCAACCACGATCGGCTGCCGACCGACCGCGAGATCGCGCTGTCGCCGCAGCCCGCCTACGTCCACATCACGAGCAACGAGACGATCCAGGGCGTGCAGTGGAAGCACGATCCCGACTTCGGTCCCGCGCCGCTGGTCTGCGACTGCTCCAGCGACTTCCTCTCGCGGCCGATCGACGTCTCCCGCTACGGCCTGATCTACGCCTGCGCCCAGAAGAACGCGGGCATCGCCGGCGTGACCACCGTGATCATCCGCAAGGATCTCCTCGAGCGGTCGCGGGACGACCTGCCGACCATGCTCGACTACCGCACCTTCGTGAAGAACGGATCGCGGCCCAACACGCCGCCCGTGTTCGCGATCTACATCCTCGATCTGGTCTGCCGGTGGATCAGCGGCCGGATGGGCGGCCTGCAGGGCATGGCGAGGCACAACGCGGCGAAGGCCAAACTGCTGTACGACACGCTCGACCAGTCGGGCGGCTTCTACGCCGGCCACGCCCGCCCCGAATGCCGTTCCGACATGAACGTCACCTTCCGGCTGCCCGACGAGGCGACCGAGAAGGCCTTCGTGTCCGGAGCGGTGAAGCGCGGCCTGATGGATCTCAAGGGCCACCGTTCCGTCGGCGGCATCCGGGCGAGCATCTACAACGCGATGCCGGTTGCCGGCGTCGAGGCTCTTCGCGACTTCATGACGGATTTCCAGCGCGAGCACCAGGACTGACCCCTCCCACCCCCGCCTCCCGCAGCCCCTTGGACCGCCGCCCATGCCCTCGATCATCGTGCTCGACACGCTCAGCCCCGACGGCCTCGCCCTGCTCGACGCGGCCAAGCCGCATGGCATCACCTACGAGGTGAAGACCGGCCTCTCGGGCGACGCCCTCCGCGAGGCGCTCGCCCAGCACGACGGGGCGATCTGCCGCAGCGGCGTGAAGATCACCGCCGACGCCCTGGCGGGCAACCACCGGCTCCGGGCGATCGTGCGGGCCGGCGTGGGCACCGACAACATCGACAAGGAAGCGGCGACGCGGCTCGGGATCGTGGTCATGAACACGCCCGCCGGCAACACGCTCAGCACGGCGGAACACGCCTTCGCCCTGATGCTCGGCCTGTCGCGAAACGTGGCTGCCGCCGACGCCAGCCTGCGGGCCCACAAGTGGGACCGCAACAAGTTCATGGGCGTGCAACTCGCCGGCAAGACGCTGGGCATCGTGGGTCTCGGGCGCATCGGTCAGGCAGTGGCGGAGCGGGCGCGGGCGTTCGACATGCGGGTGCTCGGCTACGATCCGTTCCTCTCGCCCGACCGCGCGGCCGAACTCGGCATCGAACTGGTCGACAGCGTCCGTGGCATGCTCCCCGAGGTCGACTATCTCACCGTGCACACGCCGCTCACCGACGAGACCCGCCACCTCGTCGGCATGAAGGAACTCGACATCCTCAAGCCGGGAATCCGCCTGCTCAACTGCGCCCGCGGCGGCATCTACGACGAGGCCGCCCTCGCCGAAGGACTCAAGCGGGGCGTGATCGGCGGTGTGGCACTCGACGTCTTCGAGAAGGAGCCGTGCACCGACAGCCCGCTGTTCGGCATGCCGGGCGTCCTCGTGACGCCGCACCTCGGCGCCAGCACCGAGGAAGCCCAGTCGCAGGTGGCCGTCGAGGGCGTCGGCCTGCTGGTCGATTTCCTGACCACCGGCTCCGTCCGCCACGCCGTCAACTCGTCGGCGATCGATCCTGCCGCCCTGGAGGGCGTCCGCGGCTTCCTCGACCTCGCCTGGCGGCTCGGGCTGCTGCTCTCGCAACTCGATTCGGGTGCCCCGCGGTCGTGCTCGATCGCCTACCGCGGCGAGATCGCCTCGCGCAACACGCGGCTGGTCACCGCCGCCTTCGCCGCCGGCCTCCTCGAGGGTTCGATCGAGGACGTGAACATCGTCAACGCCGAGATGCTGCTCCGGGAGCGGGGCATCGAGCTCGTGGAGCAGAGCCGCACCGATCCGGGCGCGTTCAGTTCGGTGGTGGCGGTCGATCTCGTCGGCGGCGACCACGTGCACCGCGCGGCAGGCACGCTGTTCGGCCACTCCATGCCCCGAATCGTGCAGCTCGAGGGCCATCGGCTCGAGGCCTACCTCGACGGGATCCTGCTCGTGTTCACGCATCAGGACGTGCCCGGCATCATCGGCCGCGTCGGCACGGCGTTCGGCCAGTCGGGCGTCAACATCGCCCAGATGACGGTGGGCCGATCCACGCCGGGCGGCGATGCGATCGGGGTGCTGAACCTCGATCACGAGCCGTCGCCTGAATCGGTCGCCGCCGTGGCGGCCTGCCCGGGCGTGAAGTCCGCGCGAGTCGTCAAGCTGCCGGCTGCGGGTCAACTCCCCGCGTGGCTGGCCGCCTCGTCGGCGTCGTCACGTGGCACGCGGCGGGCGTGATCCAGGCCCCGCGGAGCGAGCCCACGTGAGGCTCGTGCGGCCCCCAAGAACGCAACGTCGCGCGGTGCCGCGGCCGAGGCCTGACGACGTTCGGCGTCCAGCCGAAGGCATGCCGAAATGCATGCCGACGGTTTGACGGCCTCATGAGACCGCCCCACAATGCAGGGGTGAGCGTTTTTGGATCCTCCCACCCGCTTTGTCGCCCCATGCGCACGGCTCACAGGGCTCTCGGCCTGCTCCTCGTCGCCCTGATCGGCATGCCGCAGGCGTCCGGCGAATCGGTGAGCGAGCGATCCACTCGGGCCCTGCTCGAAGGGCTCGAGGATCGCCAGATGCCCGACGTGATGCTCTGGGTGGTGGAGCGGGCCGCTGCCGACCCGTCGATCTCCGAGGACTTCAAGGCCGAACTGCCGTTTCGTCGTGCCGAGGCGCTCGTGGGCGTCAGCCGTACGGAGGGCGACGCCGCGAAGCGCGGTGCGTATCTCGACGACGCCGAGAAATCGCTCGATGCGTTTCTGGCGAACTCCCCTACCGGCGACCTGGCGATCACCGCCTACACGCAGAAGGGCACCCTGCTGATCGATCGAGGGCAAAAGAAGCTCGAACAGGCAAAACGCCCCGGCCAGGACGCTGCCGGGCTTTCCGCCGAGGCGACGGCCTTTTTCGACGCCGCCATCAGATCGCTCAAGGGCACCGTGACGCCCGACCAGAAGGAGATCGCGACTGTCACCAATGCCGAGGATGCGATCATTCAGTCGCTTCGAGAGGTCGATGCGGAGATCGCTGCGCTCAAGCCGACGGACACCCCGCGGAAGAAGCCGGCCGCCAGACGGCCGGCGGACCAGCAGAAGACGCTGGATCGCCTCGAAGAGTCGCAGAAGAAGTATCAGGGGCAACTGCTCGCCACGCGAATCCTCGTGGGCGCCGCGCTGTTCGAGAAATCCAAGGCCGCCCCGTCCGGATCGAAGGAGGCGGCGGCGGCGCTCACGGAATCCACGGATCTCTTCAAGGGCATCGCGGAGAAGTACGCCGCATCGGCGCCCACGGCGGCAACCTATGCCCGGTATTACTGGGGCCGCAACCTGGCGGCGAGTGGCAAGCACGCGGCCGCCGCGGACATCCTCGCCCCCGTCGTCGCGATCGACGACAAGTCTCCGGTGGCGGTCGGCCTCAGGGCGAAGGCGGCCAACACGAGCCTCGAGTGCTGGCTGGCCATGGTGGCCGCCGAGAAGGATCCGGCACGGGCCCGCGGAGTCCTCGAGCGGGTCGATGACAGCCTGCGCCGGTTCGTGCTCACGCCGGCCGAAAAACTTCCCGGCCGCAGCCTCGACGCGGAGTGGCTCGCGCTCAAGTACCGCGCGGCTGCGGCCCTCGCCGCCCTTGCCGAGAGGGTCGATGCGAAGGAACGGCAGGCGCGGGGGTTGCTGCAGCGAGACGCCCGCAAGCTCGCCATCGAGGTGGCCATGGCGAACAAGGACTTCGCCAAGGAGGCGCGTGAACTCGCCGGAAAACTCGGCAAGGAACTGCCCGACGGCGAAGATGACAAGGACGTGGCGGCGATCGTGGCCGACGCCCGTGTTTCCTACGCGGCCTTTCAGGAGAAGCAGGCCGAGGCGAAGCAGCTCCAGGCGACCGGCAAGGCAGCCGAGGCGTCCGCGAAACTCGCCGAGTCGGCCACCGACCGCGATGCGGCGACGACGCTGTTCGAACGGGCCGTTGCGGTCGGCGACGCCGACCCGAAGGCCGACGTGACGGCGGTCAACACGGCGCGGTCGATGCTCGCCTTCCTGTACTACGACGCCAAGCGGTATGCCGACGCCGCGACCGTCGGCACGCTTCTGCTGGAACGGTATCCCAACTCGTATGGCAGCAAGCAGGCCGCCAGGGTGGCGCTTGCCAGCCTGCAGCATCTGGCACTCCAGCCCGACCCCGCGGCCGCCGCCCAGGCCAAACAGAACCTGATGGCCGTCGCCACCAGCATGGGCCGAACCTGGCCGGCTGAGCCCGAAGGGGCCGACGCCTACTCCGTGCTCCTCAACGCCGCGATCGAAGCGCACGCCCCGGCGACGATCGAGGAACTGCTGGCCGCATGCCCGACGGCTTCGCCGCGGCGGGCGGAGTTTGCGATGCGGGCGGGAACGGCCCTGCGACGCGAAGCCCAGGATGCCCGCAAACGCGAGCCCGACGCCCGCCCCTCCGATGCAGACATCGAGCGCTGGAACGCAGCGGCGCACGCGGCCATCGACGAGGGCCTTGCCTCGCTCGAAGGCGCGACGACGCTGCCGCCCGGACCCGCTGCGAAGGTCGCGGTGTCGGCCGCGCTCGCCCGCGTGCAGATGGCCCTCGAGGATGGCGACCGCACCACGGCCGGCCGGCTCCTCGAGCACCCGGTGTTCGGACCCTGGACCGCCGTGACCTCGGGTGATCCGACCCTTTCCCAGGGGCACCTCGCGGAGGGCGCGCTGACGGTGGCCTTGCGGCACTTCATCGAAACGGAACAGCTCGACAAGGCCCAGAAGGCGATGGACGCGCTCGAGACGGCCGCCGGCCTCGGCGCGGAGGCCTCCGCCAAACTCACGGCCATGTACCTGGCGATGGGCCGTGACCTCCAGGGGCAGCTTGAAGCCCTTGGAAGCGGCCCCGAGGCAGGCAGCCCCCAGGTTCGCGAACGGGCGACGAGGATTCTCCAGGGGTTTGAAAAGTTTCTCGACGGGGTCGCCACGCGCGATGCGAAGGTCTCCTCGCAGGTGTGGGTGGCGACCACGTACCTGACGCTCGGGTCGGGCAGGGGCACGGGATCGATCGTGTCACGGTCCAAGGCGGAGCAGTATCTCGACCGCGCCGCGGAGGCCTATGCCAGGCTGCTTGCCCGCAAGGACGACCCCCAGGCTTCGGAAAAGGAACGTGCGGAGGCTGCCGCCTTCGAGCCGTCGATCCGCCTCAAGATGGCGAGCATCTACAAGGACCGTGGCCGGTGGGACGATGCGCAGCAGCAGCTCGACTGGATCCTCGCCGACCAGAAGCGGCAGAACTCGCTCGAGATCCAGGTTCAGGCCGCGGAACTGCTCGAGGCTGCCGGCAGGGCGGCCGGCGAATCTGGAGACACCGCGAAGGCAGACGCTTTGCTGCGCGAGGCGGCTGTCGGCCGCAGTTCGGCACCCGCGGTGATCTGGGGCTGGGGCGGCATCGCCAACAAACTGTCGCGACAGGCGTTCGCCGGCTCCGACGAGAAGTCGCTGAAGGCCCGTGAGATGTTCTTCAAGGCCCGGCTGCACGTCGCGGAGACTCTGCTGGCCAGGGCGCGGCTGAACGGCCAGGCGCCCGACCGCACCAAGAGACTCGACACGGCGAAGACCTCGATCGTCATGACGCGAAAGCTCTACCCGGATCTTGGAGGGGAGACCCTCCGGCAGCGATTCGAGCAGGTCCTGAAGGAAATCCAGAAGGATCAGGGCGCCGCCCATCCGGGCGGATTCACCCAACTCGACGAGGAGGCGGCGGCCGCCGCCGCGACCCCATGAACGGGCCATACCGCTGCCAGACCACGGCCGCCCGTCGCCAGGGCTCGATCCGCGATCGCACCCCCTGGCGCTTTCTCCTCCGGCCGCTGGCCGCAGCCGTCGTGGTGGCTGGTGGCCAGGTGAGCGGCTGGGCCGTGGAGCAGGCCTTCGACCGGGTGCGACTGATGAATGGCACCGAGCTGCGGGGCGAGATCATCGACGCCTCGCCCAACTCGCTCGACCTGCAAACGCACAAGGACGACGGCGACGTCACGACCACGAAGGTGCCGATCGAGACGATCCGGGAAGTCCGCTTCGCCGGCGAGCCCGACGGGCTTCAGATCGCCCGTGGGCTTCTGACCCGCAAGGACGCGGCGGCCGCCCTGGAGGAACTCGGGAAGATCACGTCGGACGACCTGGAGACCGCCGACGCGAGAGTCAGGGCGGAACTCGCGTACGTGCGGTCGGCGGCGACGGCCCGCAAGGCACTCGCCGCCGGCGAGAATCTGGCGGCGGGCGAGAAGGCCGTTTCCGAGTTTCTCTCGAAGCAGCCCCGGTCGCTTCACTTCTACGCCATGCAGGAGTTGCTCGGCGATCTGCTGGCGACGCAGGGCAAACAGTCGGAGGCCGCGGCGGCGTACGGAGCGCTCGACACTGGCCCCCCGGCGATCGCCGTCCGGGCGGCGACCCTCAAGGCCGACCTGCTCTTTCTCCAAGGCAAGTACGCGGAAGCCCAGCAGGAGTACGAGTCGGCCGCGAAGTCCGCTTCCCTTATCGGCAGCCTGAGCGGCGAGCGGTCCGCCTGGCAGGCTGATCTCGGTCGAGCCCGTTGCCTCACGCGACAGGGCAAGCCCGGCGAGGCCATCACCGTCGTCACGAACCTGCTCACAGCCACCGACCGCGACGGCGCGTCGCTCGCAAAGGCCTACAACGTGCTTGGCAATGCGCAACGGGCCGCGTCCGGCGACACACGCGATGCGCTGATCTCGTTCCTGACGGTCGATCTGGTCCACCACGACGAACCGGACGACCATGCGGAGGCACTCTTCAATCTCGTCGAACTCTGGGAAAAGGCCAATCATCCCGAGCGAGCGAGGGAGGCCCGTCAGGCTCTTGAAACCACCTACCCCGCCAGCCCGTGGACGAAAAAACTCACCCCTGCCAAGGCGTCATGATCATGCCGCCAACAGCCCTTCCTGCGGCGGCGGGGGCGCGGGTACGCTGATCGTTGGATTGGAGTCGATCCAGGCCAGATCTTTTCGAGGAGATGATCATGCTCGTGGGTTCGTGCGAACGTCGGCGGGACGGATTCCTGTCACGGCTGGCCGGGGTGGTCTCCGGATGCGTGTCCCGCGTGCTCGTCGCCGCCTGCCTCGCGGCGGCGTGGGCTCCCGTGGCAACCTGTCTGTCACCGGCCGTCGCCATGGCTCAGGACGAGGAGGTCGCCGTCGATGACGCGGTGGACGGCGAACCCGAGGGCAAGAGCTACCTGGCATTCCTGGTCGAGGCGCTGGGCATCAAGTACGTCATCATCTTCCTCCTGCTCTCGTTCGCGCTGGTGGCGCTTCTCGTGATGTGCTTCATGCAGTTCCGGAAGTCCGTGCTGCTGCCGCAGGCCCTCAGCGAGCAGTTCGAACAGCACCTGGAGAACAAGGAGTTTCAGCAGGCCTACGAACTCGCGAAGAACGACGACTCCTACCTCGGAAGGGTGCTCGCCGCCGGCATGGGCAAGTTGCAGTCCGGCTACCCGGCCGCGGTCGAGGCGATGCAGGCGGCCGAAAGCGAGCAGGCGATGAGCCTGGAGCACAAGATCAGCTACGTCTCGCTGGTGGGGGCCCTGGCCCCGATGTTCGGGCTGCTCGGGACGGTCGATGGGATGGTGGCCGCCTTCATGCTCATCGCCCAACGCGACACGGCCCCCAAGCCGTCGGAACTCGCCGTCGGCATCTCGCAGGCTCTGGTGACGACCCTGATCGGGCTCTGGCTGGCGATTCCCGCCATCGCCTGCTACGGCATGTTCAAGAACTGGCTGCAGCGGTTCAACATGGACGTGGACGACGAGGCGATGCGGCTGATGGCCCGGTTCCAGAACATGGGCAAGAAGGCCGGCTGACGCCGCGCGGTTCGCCGCACCAAGGGCCTTCTCCGCATGGCACGCAAACAGAGCGATGGACCGTCGAAAACCGACATCGACATGACGCCGATGATCGACATGACGTTCCAGCTGATCACGTTCTTCGTGTTCACGCTCAACTTTTCGACCGCCGTGCAGGACGATCGGGTGCAGCTGCCGATGAGCCAGCTCGCCAAGCCGGCCGAAGGGCCTTCGGTCGATCCGATCACGCTGCAGCTGATGAGCGACGGGCGTGTGATCTATGCGGGGGAACCGGTGTCGCTCCAGGAAATTGGCGGCTACCTCGAGAATGAGAAGCGGGTGATGATCGCCTCGAACAAGGAGCCGAGGTCGGCCACCGTGATCGTCCGGGCCGACGGCCGCTCCAAGACGGGCGACGTGCAGGAGCTGATCAAGGCCTGCCAGGAGAAGGGGTTCGAGAGGTTTGTGCTGCGGGCACAGTACGACGAGAGCAAATGATCGGAGCCTGACGTGGTCGCAAAGCGGGAAGCCCTCTCCGACAGGATCTCCATCGACATGACGCCGATGATCGACGTCGTGTTCCAGCTGATCACGTTCTTCATGCTCACGCTGAGGACCGTGATCACCGAGGGCGACTTCGACATCCGCATGCCGCTCGGCGCCAGCGTTGGAGCCGCCTCGGAGGATCAACTCCCGCCGGTCCGCGTGAGGATGACCGCCGGCCCCGGAGGCGAACGCACCAGCCTGACGATGAACGGCCAGCCGATCGGCGACTTCGATGAGTTGCGGCGGCGGATTGTCGACCTCGTCGGCGCCGGCCCCGGCTCGAGCGCCGACAAAACCGAGGTGGAACTCGATTGCGACCCCGACCTCAGCTACGACAACGTGATCCGGGCGGTGACCGCCGTCTCGGGGCAGGTCCAGCCCGACGGCACGGTGGTGGAACTGATCAAGAAGATCAAGTTCGCGCCGCCGAAAAAGAAGTAGCAGGCTCATCCACGTGTTGTGTGGACAGCCGGTAACTTGCGGGCTGGAAAAGTTCATAACCCGATCGTGCCTGCCCTCGACCGGGCTATTGAAGCAATCGCAGCCACGACCAATCCGCCTGCGGCGGATCGGTGCCCGGCGAAGTGCAGGCAGCATCGTGTGAGCGAAACCCAGGATGGCCGCAGCGAACGTCCGGCGACAAGGCACGGGCGGACTCTCGCTCGCCCTCAGTAGCACAGGTTGTCAACCTGTGCCGAGATCACGGCTGAAGCGCTCCACGCCGCGATGCGCCACATGTGCAGGTTGACAACCTGCACCTACTTCCGCGGGTGGAACTTCTCGTGCACCGCCCGGAGGCGGCCGGCATCGACGTGCGTGTACCGCTGCGTCGTGGCGATGCTGGCGTGCCCGAGCATCTCCTGAACGTGCCGGAGGTCGACGCCTCCCGCCACGAGATGCGTGGCGAAACTGTGCCGCAGCGTGTGGGGGCCGATGTCACTCGGCACGCCGGCGTTGTCGGCATGCAGTCGCACGATCTCCCAGATTCGCATCCGCGACAGTCGGTTGCCACGAGTGGAAAGCACCGCCCAGGAGGGCATTCCAGTGGCTCGCGCGGCAAACGCCTGCCGGGGGCCGTCGAGCCAGGCCCGGACGGCGGCGATCGCCCGCCGGCCGAGCGGCACCACCCGCTCTTTGTTTCCCTTGCCGCGGCACGTGCAGAAGCTCTCCGCGAGATGCACGTCGCCGAGGCGAAGCGTGGAGACCTCGGAGGCACGGCAGCCCGTGGCGTAGAGCAACTCCAGCAGCGCCCGGTCGCGGCAGGCCCGGGGCGACCCGCCCTCGGGGCTCTCCAGCAACCGATCCACCTGGGCCGGCGAGAGCGTGCCCGGGATCACGTCGTCCCGCTTCGCGGCGGTGATCAGCTCCGCGGGACTCTCGGTGATGACGCCCTCGAGTTGCAGGAATGCGTAGAAGGTCTTGAGCGTCGCCGCCTGCCGGGCGATGCTCGCCCGCGCCAGGCCCTTCTTCGCGAGGGCCGCGAAGTAGTCGCCCAGGTCGCGCACGGTGAGGGTCGCCGGGGGCCGGCCGGCCAGCCACGCGGTGAAGTCACGGAGGTCGCGGCGGTAGGCAGACTGCGTGTTGGCGGCGAGCGCCCGCTCGTGACGGACGTAGTCGAGAAACCGCTCGACGAGGATCGAGGCCGCCGCCCCCGTCTCCGCCGCGACCACCTGGTCGAGCACGATCTTCCGCGTCCGCCGTGGCTTTTGTGAGTCACTCATGTACGCCGGCGGCAACCTCCACGCCCACCCCAGGGCTCACGGCCTCCTGATCCGTCCAAGCCCAACGCCGTGAGGCGTGGGGCGAACCGCCACCGGACGCGGCGTTCAGCGTGGTATGCCCGCGGCCTTCCGGCTGGTCGGCTTCCACACGCACCATCCAAGCCCAACGCCGCGAGGCCGTGTCCGGCGCGGATGCGGGCTTGGCGCCGCAGCCCGCTCAGACGTCGTAGCCGAGATTCGGGGCGAGCCACCGCTCGACTTCCGACACAGCCATGCCCTTCCGCGCCGCGTAGGCCTCGACCTGCTCCCGCGTGATCCGGTCCACTGCGAAGTATCGGCTCTCCGGATGGGCGAAATAGAGCCCGCTGACGCTCGCCGCCGGCATCATCGCGAAACTCTCCGTAAGCCGCATTCCCGCCCCCTGCTCCGCCCCGAGCCAGGTGAAGATCGCCTGCTTCTCGGTGTGGTCGGGGCAGGCCGGATAGCCCGGGGCGGGCCGGATGCCGCGATACTGCTCGTCGATCAGCTGGTCGTTGGTGAGGTTTTCGGTGCGGCCGTAGCCCCATTCCCGACGAACCTTCGCGTGGAGCCATTCGGCACACGCCTCCGCGAGCCGGTCGGCGATCGCCTTCACCATGATCGACGAGTAGTCGTCGTGCTGGGCGTCGTAGGTCCGGCAGAGCTCGTCGCAGCCGTGGCCCGTGGTGCAGGCGAAGGCCCCGAGGTAGTCCTTCCGCCCGCTCTCCACCGGCGCCACGAAGTCGGCAAGGGCGTGGAAGACGTCCTGCCCCTTCCGCTCCCACTGCTGCCGGAGCGTGTGCACCCGGCCGACCTCGGCGGTCCGGGATTCGTCGGCGTACAAGGCGATGTCGTCGCCCACCGCACTGGCCGGAAAGAACCCGTAGACGGCCTTTGCCCGGAGCGATTGGTCGCGGACGATCCGGTCGAGCATCTCGGTCGCGTCGCGATAGAGCTTTCGCGCCTCCTCGCCGACGACGGCATCGTCGAAGATGGCGGGATACTTTCCCTTGAGCTCCCACGACATGAAGAAGGGCGACCAGTCGATGAATGGAACGAGTTCGGCAAGCGGAACCGCGTCGAGGGTCTTCACGCCGAGAAACTCGGGCACGTCGATGGGGGCGGCCGCCCAGTCGCAGGTCCATCGCTTCGCGCAGGCGGTCGCGTAGGGAACGAGTTTCGTCTCCTGCCGCCGCTTGAAGTTTTCCACGTCGCGAGCCTGGGCCTCGCGGGTGGATCGCACGAACTCCTCCCGCGCCGTCGAACTCAGGAGTTTCTCGACGACGCCGGCCGCCCGGGACGCGTCGTTCACGTGCACCACCGCGCCCGAATACTTCGGGGCGATCTTCACGGCCGTGTGCCGAGCGGAGGTGGTGGCCCCGCCGATCAGGAGCGGCATCTTCAACTTGGCGTGCTCGAACTCCTGGGCCACCTGCACCATCTCGTCGAGGCTCGGGGTGATCAGGCCGGAGAGTCCCACGATGTCGGCCTGATGCCGGACCGCCTCGTCGATGATCTTCGTGCAGGGAACCATCACGCCGAGATCAACCACCTCGTAGCCGTTGCAGCCGAGCACCACGCCGACGATGTTCTTGCCGATGTCGTGCACGTCGCCCTTCACCGTGGCCATCAGCACGGTCCCTCGCTTCGTATCGGCGGCCCCCGAGGCGGCCCGCTCGGCCTCCATGTAGGGGAGCAGGTGGTTCACGGCCCGCTTCATCACGCGGGCGCTCTTCACGACCTGCGGCAGGAACATCTTCCCCTCGCCGAACAGGTCGCCGACCGTCTGCATGCCCCGCATCAGCGGGCCCTCGATGATCTCGAGGCTCGTCGCATAGTGTTCCCGGGCCGCCTCGACGTCCTCCTCGACGTGGTCGGCGATGCCCTTGACGAGCGCGTGCGTGAGCCGCTCCTCGACGCCGAGCGTCCGCCAGGTGTCGACCTTCGCGGCCTCGCCGGAACCGCGGTTCTTCACCGTCTCGGCAAACTCGACGAGCCGCTCGGTGGCGTCGGGCCGGCGATCGAAAAGCACATCCTCCACCCGTTCCTTGAGCTCCGGCTCGATCTCCTCGTAGACGGCCAGCTGGCCGGCGTTGACGATGCCCATCTCCATCCCGGCCTGGATGGCGTGATACAGGAAGCAGGAGTGCATCGCCTCGCGCACGATCTCGTTGCCGCGGAACGAAAAGGAGATGTTGCTCACGCCCCCCGACACCTTCACCAGCGGCATCAGCTCCTTGATCCGCCGCGTGGCCTCGATGAAGTTGAGCGCGTAGCGATTGTGCTCCTCGATGCCGGTCGCGACCGTGAGGATGTTGGGGTCGAAGATGATGTCTTCGGGCGGAAAGCCGGCCTCTTCCGTCAGCAGCCGGTAGGCCCGCTGGCAGATCGCGACCCGGCGTTCGACGTCGGTGGCCTGCCCCTCCTCGTCGAACGCCATCACCACCACCGCCGCGCCGTAGCTGCGGACCGTGCGGGCATGGTGGAGGAAGACCTCCTCGCCTTCCTTGAGGCTGATCGAGTTGACGATCCCCTTGCCCTGGATGCACTTCAGCCCCGCCTCGAGCACCTCGAACCTCGAGGAGTCGATCATGATCGGAACCTTGGAGATCTCGGGCTCGCTGGAGAGGAGCGTGAGGAACTTCGTCATCACCTTCACGCCGTCGAGCATCCCCTCGTCGACGTTGATGTCGATGATGTTGGCGCCGTTTTCCACCTGCTGGCGGGCGACGCCCAGGGCCTCCTCGTATCGTTCCTCCTTGATCAGACGGGCGAAGGCACGCGAGCCGGTGACATTGGTCCGTTCGCCGACGATCGTGAAGCTGGTCTCCGGCCGGATCTCCAGCATCTCGAGGCCGGAATACCGGGACCGCCGCGGCGGCTCCGCCGGCTTCCGGGGCGGATAGTTCCGCATCGTGTCGGCGATCGCCTTGATGTGGGCCGGCGTGGTGCCACAGCAGCCCCCGACGATGTTGAGCCAGCCATTCTGGGCGAACTCCTCCAGCACGCTCGCCATCATCTCGGGCGTCTCGTCGAAGCCGCCCAACGCGTTGGGCAGGCCCGCGTTCGGATAGCAACTGACGAACCGCGGCGTGGCCCGCGACAGGTCGGCGACGTGCGTGCGGAGCTTTTCGGGGCCGAGCGCACAGTTGATGCCGGCCGAGAGCAGGTCGACGTGCGAGATGCTCGTCCAGCAGGCCTCGACGGTCTGGGCGGAGAGCGTCCGTCCCCCCTCGAAGATCGTGAACGACGCCATCACCGGCAGCGAGCGGCCGAGGTCCGAGAACGTCTGCTCGATCGCGTGCAGGCATGCCTTGAGCACGAGGGTGTCGAAGGCGGTCTCGGCGAGGAGGACATCGACGCCCCCTTCGATGAGCGCCTCGATCTGCTCCCGGTAGGCGGCCACCATCTCGTCGTAGGTGACGTCACGGTGGCCTGGATCGGCCACGTTGCCCGCGATCGAGAGCTGCTTGTTGGTCGGGCCGATCGAGCCGGCCACGAAGCGTGGCTTGTCGGGCGTCTTCGCGGTCGCAGCGTCGGCCGCAGCCCGCGCCAGCGACGCGGCGACGAGATTCATCTCCCGCGTGTGCTCCTGGAGCCCGAAGTCGGCCAGGGCCACGCTCGTGGCGCCGAACGTGTTGGTCTCGACGATGTCGGCACCCGCCTCGAGGTACGCGGCGTGGATGCCGCGGATCGCATCCCCCTGCGACAGCGTGAGCGCGTCGATGCAGTTCTTGAGGTCGCGGTGATGGCCGGCGAACCGCTGCCCGCGAAATCCCGCCTCGTCGAGGCCCAGCTGGTGGACCATGGTCCCCATGGCGCCGTCGAGGATGGCGATGCGGGTGTCGAGGACGGAACGGAGGAGATCGGAACGGGCTGAGAGGGGGGCCTTCGTCATCGACGATCCGGGTCTGGAAAGAGGGTAGAACGGCGGAAACTCTGCCGATTGACGGCATCGCCGCATCATAGGCGACCCGGGGAACAGGGCATACTGCACCGCCTGGAGGACGCGATTGGCTCGCCCCGATGGTGCTGGCTGGGCAGGGGCCATCCCGCTCGCCACCGGCGGTTCAAGGCGTGAGTCCGCCCACGACGATGCTGCGGCGAGAGGACGTCCATGAAGGTGCTTGCCCGCATTCCCGCGCTCGACGCCGCGGCGATCACGATCGCCGGCGACACCGAGGCGCCCGCCGGCGAGCGCGGAGATTCGCCCGGAGCCGCTCCAGGGCCGCAGCTGGCCACGGTGGAGTTGCGGCCGCGGGTCCGCACGCGGCGCCCACGAAGCCGGTTTCCCTCGGTCTCGGTCGCCGCCCTGGCCCTCCTGGCCGCCGTGGCCTGGTCGCTCGCGTCGTGGAACGACGCCCACCGCGCAGAGCGGAGCCGCGTGGAGCGGCTCGCGCGGATGCAGCCTGTCGCGGCGCCGGAGACGATCTCCCGATGACGCTGGACTTTCTCGACGCCGCCTTCGTCGATCGTTGGCAGACGTCGCTGGCTCCCGCCGTCGGCGCCCCGCCCGACATTGCGCGGGCCGAGTCACCGGTCGTCATCCCGACAACCCCGCCGGAAATCGCGACGGCCGACCCGCCGGCAGCCGCCGATTTCGTGGGGCGACTGATGGCTGCGGCTCGAGCGGAATGGGAAGCCCTCGCCGACGAGGCGATCGCCGCCCGCGGCCGGGGCCGCCGCGCGATCGCGATCGTGGCGTGCGAGCGTGCCGCCGGCTGCTCGACGCTCTGCACCGGTCTCGTCCGCGCGCTCCGCGATCGAGGCCGGGATGCGGTCGGGGTCGCGGCGGTCGCCATCCCGTCCGCGGACACGCCGCACGACAAACGGATCGTGATCGTCGATGGGGGCGTCTGGTTTCCACCGGGACGGATCAATCGGCAGCGGCTGCTCGTGGTGTCGAGCGGATGCGATGCGGCGATTCTCGTCGTCCGCTCCGGATCCCGTCCGCCCGCCTGCTGGTCCACCTGCCTGGAGGCGATCGGCGTGGAACCGCTCGGCGAGGTCGTCTCGTTCGTTCCCACCTCCACCGGACCCCTGCCATGACGCCCGCCCTCCGACCGACATCGTCCGTCACACCGTCGCAGCAGGCTGCAGCCGCCAAGATCGCCGCGGCGATCGACCGGCCCGGAGGCGTGGCGCTCCTCTGCGGACCGCAGGGCGTGGGCAAGACCACCGTGCTGGCGGCGGTGGCCGCGGGCGAGCAGCGCCGCGGCCGCACCGTGGAATGCCGCGACCTCCTCGACTGGCTCCGGTCAGCCGCGCCGTGGCCGGGTGACCTGCCCGACGTCGTCGTCGCTGACGCCGCCCATCGGGCCGCCGATGGCGACCTCGCGAGGATGCTGGCTGCCTGCCGGCACCGCGCCTCGCCGGCCTGTCTCGTCCTCGCCGGCGAGGGACGTCTGCTCACCCTCGTCTCCCGCGACACGGCCGTCGAGCGGGCCATCCATCTGCGGGCGAGCCTGCGGCCTCTCTCGCCTGACGAGTCGAGCCTGATCGTCGTGCCCATGCTCACGGCTGCGGGCATCAACGCCACCACCGCCGAGGGACTCGTGGACGTGATCCATGAGATCGGCGGAGGCATCCCGGCCGCGATGCTCAGGCTCGCCGACCTGGCCACTGTCGTGGCCACCTCGCGTCCTGACCGATCGCTCGACCACCGCGACATCGAAGCGATCCACCGCCGGCTCTCGCCGCTCGCAGCATGACGCCCCTCATGCGCGTCGCAGTTGATCGTGAGGCGTTCACGAGGCTCAGGGCTATCCGTGCCCGTCGCGGCCCCTCGCTGCGGGCTCCGGCCCTCCGATACGCGAGGATCAAGTGCAACATCCCTCAGTGCTCGGCGCAGGCCTCAGCGCGGGCGCGGGCCAGCAGGGCGGAGACGGAGTCTTTGGTCGGCGGCCGGGCAGACCGGTCTGGCGCGAACGCGTCCACCTCGATCGTAGGCCGACGGCCTTCCACGAGATCGGCGATCAGCACGGCCGTGCCCGTCGACTGGTGGAGCCCGGCCCGGAAGTGGCCGGCCGCGACGAACGCGTTGCCGCAGGCCGGGGCGCGGCCGATCGTGGGCAGGCCATCGGCCGTGCCGGGCCGCAGCCCGGCCCACGATCGCTCCGGTGCCGAGCCGCCGAGATCGCCGAGCAGGTCTCGGGCGAACGCCACGAGCCGGGCGATCGTCGCCTCGTCGGTCGAGGCGTCGAACCCGGCGTCCTCGAGCGTGGATCCGGCCAGCAGGGTGCCATCCTCGCGGGGCACGAGATAGTCGAGCCCGCGATTGACCACCCGCACGAGCCGCGGCTCCGTCATCCGAAGCTGCACGATCTGGCCGCGAATCGGCCGCGTCTCGATCGACACGCCGAGCGACTCTGCCAGCGCCCCCGACCACGCCCCGGCCGCGAGGACGTACGCCCCGGCGCGCATCGTCTCGGACCTTCCCGCCACGTCGGCCACCACCCGCTCCACGCGGCCCTCGCGGACCAGGATCTCGCGCACGGTCACGCCGTGGCTGATGGTCACCCCGCGCCGTTCGCACGACCGCTCGAGCGCGTCGAGATGCCGCGGCGGCCGGATCTGCGTCTCGTCGGCCAGCCCGTAGCCGCCCAGCACGGCCGACTGCCGGACGCCCGGGGCGAGCGCCGGCTCACAGGCCGTCACGTCCGCGGCATCGAGCCAGTCGCACGCCACGCCCCGCGCCCGCCATGCTGCCGCGTCAGCCTGAAGCCGAGATCGGCCCGCATCATCCCGGTAGACGTGCAGACCGCCGCAGACCCGAAGACCCGTATCGATGCCGGTCTCCTCGAGAAGCTCCCGCGCCCAGTCGCGATGGAGCCGATCGCTCCAGGCGGTGAGCCGCTCGATGGGCGTTGCATCGGCACGCTCCGGCGCCGGCGGAAAGATGCCGGCCGCGGCCCAGGAGGCGGTGTCGCGCCACGGTTCGCGGACGAGCACCCGGACCGCATGTCCGCGGCCCGCGAGTTCGCGGGCGATCGACAGGCCGACAATGCCGCCACCGATGATGCAACAGTCGGTCATGCTGGGAGGTGGGGTGTCAGGCGTTGGTGGGAACGGCGGGGCTGTCGGCGATGTTCACCCACACGTGGACGTGGGGCGAACCGCGGAAGTGCCAGACGAAGGCGGGACCCTCCAGCCGCCAGTTGTCCCACACGCCGTCGTTGCCAATGTCGTCGTCGCGGTAGAAGGCGAGGCGGCAGCGGTCGAGGCCGCCCTGGGCGGTGAGGCAGCCGCGCACCTCGTCGCGATCGACGGTGCGGTAGGGCTCGAGCAACACGCCGAGCACGCGTTCGAGCTCCGCCCGCTGGTCGGGCGAAAGTTCCGATACGGGCATGCCGAGTGGCTCCTGGCCGCTGCGGCGGAAGGCGATCGCGTTTTCAGGCGGCGTCTTCGCCACCATCGCCAGATCCCGCTGGCGTCCGTCGAGCATCGCGAACACCCCGTTCGCGGCGACGGCTTGCGGCCAGAAGACGTTGCCCTCGTGATCCTTCGCCTCCGTGCCGCCGCCGGTGTCGTGGCCGTAGAAGATCGGGCCGCCGAAGGCGACGTGCTCGGCAGAATCACCATCGCAGCGGAGAGTCATGTGTCGGCCGGTGAGCAGGAACTGAAACGTCCCGCTGCCAGGTTCGCCGATGAGCGCGACCGACTGGCCGTGCCCGAAGCCACCGGTGTCGTCCTCGAGCTGGCGGTCGAAGCGGGCATGCCAGTCGGGGTGGATCAGCCGCTCGAAGATCTCGCGAACGAGCTGCTGCTGCTCCTTCGAGAAGAAGTCTCCCTTCACCGCGGGTGTGGTGGCGTTCCAGTTGTTGCCCACCCTCGTCCGCAGGAGCCCGAATCTCGGATGGACGTAGTCCCAGGGAACACAGATCTTCGATCGCTGGTCGGGCGAGAGCGAAGCATGCAGCCGGCCGGCGACCGTCTCGGCCGAATCCGTGGTCGTGTGTTCCGCTGCCGAAACGAACGGATTGCGAAGAAGCGCAGCGGCAGCCGAGGTTCGCAGCAGGTCTCGTCGCGACAGTCGCATCGTCGAGTTCGCCCCATGGGCCGACACGATTCCAGGCGATTCAGCCTACGACACCCGCACGATGCGTGCCACACGGCTGCGAGCCGCGGGATGATCCTTCGAACGACCGTCATCCCCTCGCTGCCGCTCGGGGCTTTCTGGAGGCAGCCAAGGATCGAGAGAGACGGAGCCGGCGTGCCCCCATCGCTCACGCGATTGGGCTTCCTGAACGGCGAGCGAGGGGCTGCCCATGCCCGGGAGCCGGCGTTGCTGACCAGCGCAGCCAGGATGGCGAAGCGCAGGCAGCATCGAGTGAGCGGAGGGCAGGATGCCCGTAGCGAACGTCCGGCGACGGAGCGTGGGCAGCACCGAGCGGCGTGGCGAAGTCAACGTGCCCCCATCGCTCACGCGATTGGGCTTCCTGGCACGTGAACGTTCGGCTCACGGACGCCGCTGGCATGCAGGGCAGAAAAACGTCGCCCGCTGCGTCTGCACAATTCGCACGATCGCAGTCCCACAGGCGGTGCACGGCTCGCCCTCACGGCCATACACGCGATGCCGCTTCTGGAACCGACCCACGCGGTTGTCGGCCGTACGGTAGGTCTCGTCGCCGATGCTCGAGCCCTCGTGCCGCACCGCGTCTGCGAGCACCCGGCGAGCCTGCTCCGCGATGCGATCCCACTGAGGCTGCTTCAGCCGGCGGCAGCGACTCCGCGGATCGATGCCGGCGCGGAAGAGGATCTCCGCGGCGTAGATGTTGCCGATGCCCGCCACGGCCCGCTGGTCGAGGAGCGCCACCTTCACGGCCCGCCGCGAGTCGCCAAGACGCGCCGCAAGATCCTCTCCGGTGACGACGAGGCCATCGGGGCCGTGCTTGTGCGGACCGCAGGCCCGCTCGAGCCCCGCGTCATCAAAGAGCCGGATCGTCCCCAGGCCGCGGCGATCCCAGAACGTCAACCTGCCGGAGCCTCGGCCCGCGAACTCGACCACCATGCGGACGTGCTCCACCGTCGGCGGATCGACGACGAGCATCAGGCCTGTCATCCGCGGCTCGAAGGCCAGCCACCGCCGCTCGTCGCCTGCCCCGGGGGCGAGTTCGATCACGATCCGCTTGCCGCGACGGTGGACGCCGGCGACGGTCCGGCCCGTCAGCCGCCGCGCGAGCGTTGCGACGCCCGGCTCGATCGAGATCGGCCGCACGCGGCTTCTGGGAAACGTGGCGCCGGCGATGCGTCGGCCGGCGATTCCCGCGATCCCGCGCCGCATCGTCTCGACTTCCGGCAGTTCGGGCATCGCTCGTGCGGCAAGACGGGGCGCGGATGGTGAGGGGCCGGGAGCAGGCTACAATCGCGGTGAATCGCCGAGCAACCGGCCGCCTGGCCGGCCCCGCCCCACGGCCGTCGCAGGAATCCCGCCATGGCATCCACACCCGTCGTCTCCCCGATGCTCTCCGGCGTGCCCGACGCCTACGGTCGCTTCGGCAAGTTCGGCGGTCGCTACGTGCCGGAAACGCTCTCGGCCGCGCTCGACCAGCTGGAGCGGGCCTACGCCGAGGCTGTGGCCGATCCGGCATTTTCAGGCGAACTCGACGGCTTGCTCTCAGCGTTCGTGGGCCGCCCCACGCCCCTGCTCTTCGCCAAGCGGCTCACGAAACTCGCCGGCGGCGCCCAGATCTGGCTCAAGCGGGAGGATCTCTCGCACACCGGCGCCCACAAGATCAACAACACGCTCGGCCAGGGATTGCTGGCGATCCGGATGGGCAAGCGGCGGATCATCGCCGAAACGGGCGCCGGCCAGCACGGCGTGGCCACGGCGACCGCCTGCGCCCGGTTCGGCCTCGAGTGCGTCGTCTACATGGGCTCGGAAGACGTCCGTCGGCAGGCTCCCAATGTCCGCAACATGCGGCTGATGGGGGCGGAGGTCCGGCCCGTCGAGACCGGCTCCCGGACCCTCCGCGACGCGATCAACGACGCGATGCGCGACTGGATGGGCTCGGTGGAGACCACCCACTACATCATCGGCTCGGTCGTCGGCCCGCACCCCTTTCCGCGGATCGTCCGCGACTTCCAGTCGGTCATCGGTCGCGAGACGATCGAGATGAGCCGGCGGCAGTTCGGCCGGCTGCCCGACGCGGTGGTCGCATGCGTGGGCGGTGGCAGCAACGCCGCGGGCATGTTCTATCCGTTCGTTGACCATCCCGAGGTTCGCCTCGTGGGCGTCGAGGCGGGCGGTCGTTCGGGGACCGCCGGCGACCATGCAGCGAGCCTCTCGTACGGCAGCCCTGGCATCCTCCACGGCTCGCTCTCCTACGTGCTCCAGGATCAGGACGGCCAGACCGCCGACGTTCATTCCGTGTCGGCCGGCCTCGACTATCCGGGCGTCGGCCCCGAGCACAGCTACTGGCACGACATGGGACGAGTCGAATACACGAGCGTCACCGATCTCGAGGCGCTCGACGCCTTCGACATGGTGGCACGCCACGAGGGCATCCTGCCGGCACTCGAAACGTCGCACGCGCTCGCCTGGGCCGCCCGCGAGGCGGCGAAGCGGTCGCCCGATGAGATCATCGTCGTCTGCCTGTCGGGCCGC
The DNA here is from genome assembly GCA_018970605.1 of Planctomycetota bacterium. Classification (GTDB taxonomy): domain Bacteria; phylum Planctomycetota; class Planctomycetia; order Pirellulales; family UBA1268; genus QWPN01. Next base: position 54,526 of record JAGWWA010000002.1, read on the forward strand.
GGCGACAAGGATGCCGCCGAGATCGCCCGCCTCCGCGGCCTCACCGCCGACGGCGGCACGGCCTGACACCCCCCGGTGAACCACATGACCGCGACGACTGCTGCCGCTCCGCCGATCGCCAAACTCCAGGCGATGTTCGCCGCCAATCGGGCCGCCGGCCGAAAGGCGCTGGCGCCATTCGTGACCGCCGGCGACCCCGACGCCGACACGACGGTGGCCGTGCTGGAGACACTCGACAAGGCGGGGGCGTCGCTCTGCGAACTCGGCGTGCCCTACAGCGACCCGATCGCCGACGGCCCGGTGATCCAGGCCTCCTACACGCGGGCGTTGGGCAAGGGGCTCACGCTCGCCGGTGTCTTCGATGCAGCCCAGCGGGCTTCCGCGACCTGCACGATGCCGATCCTCGCGATGGCGAGTTATTCGCTGATCTTTCGCCGTGGCATCGACCGCTTCGTGGCCGACGCCGTGACCGCGGGCCTCGCCGGCTTCGTCGTGCCCGATCTGCCGCTGGAGGAGTCCGACGATCTCGATGCTGCCTGCCGCAAGGCCGGGCTCGCGCTCGTTCGGCTCGTCACGCCCACGACCCCGCCGGACCGGGCCGAGGCGATCGCGAGAAAGTCCACCGGCTTTCTCTACTGCGTGTCGGTGGCGGGGGTGACCGGTGCCCGGACCGAACTTCCGCCGGGTCTCGTGGACCGGGTGAAGTGGCTGAAGACCAAGACCGACGTACCCATCCTGGTTGGCTTCGGGATCTCCGGCCCTGAGCAGGTGCGGGCCGTGGCGGCCGTCGCCGACGGCGTGATCGTGGGCTCGGCCCTCGTCCGCAGGATCGCGGAGGCAGCCGACCAGCCGCGAAGCCAGATGCTCGCGGATGTGGCGGCGTACACGGCCTCCCTCACGGCCGCCTGCGGCTGACGGCTACCCGCCCGGAACGGTCGGACGTCGGCACGCCGCGGCATGGGCGGAGGAACCGGATTCGTCTGGCCCGGCCGGGGAACGAAAGCCTATAACGTGCCGTAGAACCAGTGGCTGGCGTGCCCCCGTGCGTGCGAGCTTGCCATGTTTTCAGCCCGCGATCCGTCCGACATCGACCGCTTCTTCCGAGGCCTGACAGAGTACGCGTTTCACACGCGGCTCGGGGTGGTCGATCCGCCGCTCGTCGATTACGTGTCGCTGCTCCTCGTGCGGTTTCTCCGCATCGACACGGCAGCGGCGAAGACCGCCGCGCCGCCGGTCACCGACGTCGTGTCGCTTTTCGTGGAGGCCGCGGGCCATCCGGAGCCCGACGAGGCCCGTGAGGAATACCGCCACATCGGCGACGTCACGCTCTTCTGGAGCGGCCTCTATCCTGAGGCACTCCGGCGCATCGAGGCCCCGAGCCGCGTCGATCGGTTGGCCGCCTACCGCTCGACGGGCAAGCGGGCCTATCGGCTTGCGGCCACGCTCGAGCCGATTGATGCCGACGAAGAGCGACGGCTGCTGGAACGGCTTTCCGACGACTACGACCTCTGCGTCGAGGGCCTCGCCGAGGTGCGGCGCATCTGGGGTGAGGGCTGATTCGGGGCACACGTGAACCGGCGTCCCGCGCTGAACCTGGCGTCTGGTGGCGGTTCACCCCACGCCTTACGGCGTCGGGCTTGGACCACCGACGGGCAGCCCCGAGCCTCGGGCACGGGTATTCCGAGCGCGGCCTACGACCGTCCCATCACCTGCGCCGGCCACGGTGGCTCGAAACCGACCGACTCCACGCCGACACCCGCCTGCACGAGCGCCGCAACCACCTCACCGAGCGACGCCCTCGCGGGATCGAGCTGAAACGCGACCCGATCGGATTCTTCGCAGTCGCACGCTCCGAGAAGACCCCGGATCACGGCCGCCGCCCGAGGCGCCGCTCCACGGCAGACCACGGCATACCGCCACGTCCGCCCGGCGGCGAAGGCGGCCGGATTTGCCTGTCCTGAGGCGATCAGTCGCCCCTCGGCAAGTACGGCGAGGTGCGTGAAGCACGCCGGCACGTCGGCGTCGTCGATGGCCGCGAGCACCGTCCTGTCGATGAGGTGCGCATCGGCAATCAGCCGGGCCACGTCCCGCCGCTCGAAGGCGTCGAGGCCGCCAAACGGATCGTCGAGCAGGAGCACCTGCGGGTCATGGAGGAGCGCCCGGGCCACGAGGATTCGCTTGCGATGGCCTGCGGGCAGGTCGTCGAGCAGAGCCGACCGCTCGCGGTCGAGCCCCGCCATCGCCAGCGCGCGATCGACGGCCATCCGCAGACCTTCCCCCTGAAGTCCGGCGGCTGCGGCAAACACCTCCAGAAACTCGCCGGCCCGCAGTCCAGGCCATTCCGGCAGCCTGTCGGGCACGTAGCCCACACGGCGCCGCACCTGCTCGGCCTCCCGGCCGACGGCGTGCCCATCGACGAGGATGGCGCCGGCGTGCAGCGGCAGCACGGTGGCCACTGCGGCGAGCAGCGAACTCTTGCCGGATCCCGTCCGGCCCACCACCGCCAGCGCCTCGCCCGGTGCCACGGCGAGCGAGAGCGACTCGACGACCACGCGGCCCGACCGCTCGACCGTAGCGCGTTCGCAGCGGATCATCGGCCCCTCGTCGTTCAGGCCCGAGAACCGGCCGCCAGCCGCTCGTTGGTCATCTCGATGGAGACGAGCAACCCCTTCGCCTTGTTGAGCGTCTCCTCGAACTCCTTCTCGGGAACGCTGTCGGCCACCACGCCGGCCCCCGACTGCACGGAGGCCCGACCGCCGGCGACCACGACCGTCCGCAACGCGATGCAGGTGTCCATCGAGCCATTGAAATCGACGTAGCCGACGGCGCCCGCGTACGGCCCGCGGCGGACGGGCTCGAGCTCGTCGATGATCTCCATGGCACGGATCTTCGGGGCTCCGGACACCGTCCCCGCGGGGAGGCAGGCGCGAAGCGCGTCGAACGCGGAGAGCCCCTCGGCGAGCCTGCCGGTGACGTTGCTCGTGATGTGCATCACGTGGCTGTACCGTTCGATCACCATCACGTCGGAGAGTTCCACGGAGCCGATCGCCGCCACGCGGCCGACGTCGTTCCGCCCCAGATCGATGAGCATCACGTGCTCGGCCCGCTCCTTGGGATCGGCGAGCAGTTCCGCGGCCAATGCACGGTCTTCGTCGGGTGTGGCCCCCCGCCGCCGCGTCCCCGCCAGCGGCCGCACGGTCACGGCGCCATCGATGCACCGCACCATGATCTCGGGCGAACTGCCCACGAGCGTGCACGACGGCGACCGCAGGTAGAACATGAACGGGCTCGGGTTCACCACGCGGAGCGTGCGGTAGAGCTCGAGGGGCGACGCCGCAAACGGCATGTCGATCCGCCGGCTGAGCACCACCTGAAAGATGTCTCCGGCCCGGATGTACTCGATCGACCTCTCGACGGCCGCAAGAAACGCCTCGCGGCCGAAGGCCGACCGCGCCGTGCCGTCAGTCAGGCAGGCGGGCTCCCGCTTCGAGCCGATGTCGGCCGGCGGCGGCCAGGCGTGCGGGGCGGAGAGCGTGGCGATGGTTTCGTCGATCCGGCGGCAGGCGGCGGCATAGCCGCGGTCGAGCCCGGTGTCGTCGTCCTCGTTCACCTCGGCCAGCACGACGACGTCGATCGCCTTGGTGACGTTGTCGAAGACCACCATGCGGTCGTAGAACCCGAACGACAGGTCAGGCAGGCCGCGGTCATCGGGGGGGGCATCTGGCAGCTGCTCCACGTAGCGAACGGTGTCGTAGCCGGCATAACCGACGACGCCGCTGGTGAACGGCGGCAGCTCCGGCAGCCGCGCGACCCGGAACGGCGTCATCCTCCGCTCGAGTTCCGCGAGTGGATCCGGGCACTGCAGCGTTTCCGCGCCCTCCTTGCCCGACACCGTCACCTCGGAGCCCCAGGCCTCGAGGCGGAGAAACGGATCAGCCGCCAGGAAGCTGTACCGGCCCACCTTCTCGCCGCCGACGACGCTTTCGAAGAGGCAGGCGGCCTCGCCGGCATCGAGCTTGGCGAAGGCCGACAAAGGCGTCAGGCCGTCGGCAAACAGCCGCCGGTAGACGGGCACGAGGCGGCGGCCCGCGGCGGGCGCAAGGCCCCGCGCCAGTTCTCCAAAACGCGACCTGTCCGGCAGGTGGGGCATGGGCGGGCAGTCGGGCGACGCGGGCAACGGCTCGGGGAAGAGCCTACCCCCGGATCCGCCGACCAACAACACGCCGCCCGACAGACCGAGGGCGACCGTGAGCCCGCGACCCGCTATGATTCGAGGTGTTGTCGAGGAGCGGTCGATGCAGTGCCAACAGTGCGATAAGCAGGCGGTCTTCCACATCACCGAGTTGGAGACGGGCGAGGTGCGCGAACTCCACCTCTGCGAGGACCACGCGCGCGTCTACCTCAACCAGTCGGAGGCGGCACAGGAGGGGGAGGAGAAACCGGCCGGTGGACTGTCGGGCCCGCTGACGGTCGGCCAGACCGCCGACGAACTCGCGCTCCTCGACAAGAAGGCCTGCCCGATGTGCGGCATCACCTTCTTCGAATTCCGCAACCAGGGGCGACTCGGATGCCCCCACGACTATGTCCACTTCGAGAAGGAACTCGAGCCATTGATCGCCAACATTCACGGTGGCACGCAGCACACCGGCCGCCGGCCGGAGCGGCCCGCGATGGCGGGTGGCGACGCGCTGCCGGAGGGCACCGACGATCTCACACGCGTGATCGGGCTCCGCCGGAGCATGCAGGAGGCGATCTCCTGCGAAGCCTACGAACGGGCCCGCGAGGATCGCGACGCGGTGCGGAGCATCGAGGAACGGTGGCTGACGGGGCCGCAGACCGGGGCAGGGCCAACGAACGAAGGCGGACGGGGCGACCGATGAAACTTGACACCCTCGCCGAGGACGTCGGCGAATGGCTCCGGGGCACGGGTCCGGAATCGGACATCGTGATGAGCAGCCGCGTGCGGCTCGCCCGGAACGTGGCCCACTATCCGTTCGTGAGCCGCCTGTCGGACCAGGATCGCGGTGACGTCGAGCGGTTCCTCCGCGAGCGGATCACCGCCTCTTCGGCCGGCAGCCAACTCGAGTACATCGACGTCGGCCGGCTGGAGGAGGTCGACCGACAGTTCCTCGTGGAGCGGCAGTTGATCAGCCGCGAACACGCCGAGGCCCAGGGGGCTCGCGGCGTGGCGATCGACGGCCGCGAGCAGGTGAGCCTGATGATCAACGAGGAGGACCACCTCCGGATCCAGTGCATGCACAGCGGCCTCGACCTGCGGGGGGCCTGGGAGCAGATCAGGGCGGTCGACGACCAGATCGGCCGGGTCGTGCCCTACGCCTTCCACCCGCGATGGGGCTACCTCACCGCCTGCCCCACCAACGTGGGCACCGGCATCCGGGTGAGCGTGATGCTGCACCTCCCGGCCCTGGTCATCACACGGCAGATCGACAAGGTCTTCCGGAGCCTGCACAAGATCTCCCTGGCGGTCCGCGGCCTCTACGGCGAGGGCTCCCAGGCGATGGGCGACTTCTACCAGATCTCCAACCAGACCACGCTCGGCAAGACCGAGGAGGAACTGATCGAGCAGGTCGGCGACGTGGTGCCGGTGCTGATCGACTACGAGCGGCGGGCCCGCGAGTTTCTGGTGCGGGAAACCCAGCAGAACGTCCACGATCAGGTGAGCCGCGCGTACGGCATCCTCCGGACAGCCCAGACGATCACCGCCGAGGAGACGATGCAGCTCCTCTCCCGAGTCCGCATGGGGGTCCTGCTCGGGCTGATCGGCGACGTGAAGATCGCCGACATCAACTCGCTTCTCGTCCGTACGCAGCCGGCCCACTTGCAGAAGATCCGCGGCGTCGAGCTCGACACGAAGGACCGCAACATCGAGCGAGCCCGCTACCTTCGCCGCCATTTCGAAGGCGGCCCACCGCAGAACTGACAAGGGGCCGTCAAGAGCCTCGCGCGGTCGACGTCCGAGCCCAACGCCGCGAGGCGTGGGGCGAGCCACCACACAATGCGGCGTCCAGCGTGGTTTGCCCGAGGCCTCGTGCGGTTCCCACGTGATCCTCGCGCGTTTCTGCACGGAACCCTCAAAGCCCGGAGCGGAAGCGACGGGAACGGCTCCGCGGATCGGCACGCATCGCTCGCGGCCGCCACGCGTGATCCCCTCGCTCCCGCTCGGGGCTTCCTGGCGGAGCGACACCGCCGCAGGAACGCCTCAGGATCACGTGCCAGTCGTAGAGGCCCCGACGGCATCGGGTCTTCAGGGCCTTCGCAAGGGAATGGCGGTGAGGGGCAGCCCATGCCCCGAGAGCCGGCGTTGCTGGCCAGCGTAGGCAGGATGCCGGAGCGCAGCCAGCATCGAGCGAGTGGAGGGCAGGATGCCCGCATCGAGCGTCCGGCGATGGGGCGTGGGCTGCCCCTCACCGGCGCCGGCGGCACGAGCAGGTTGGAAACCGTCTGTTCTGCGGGGGATTGCTCGTCGGCCGTCAGCCTGTCGCGAGCTTCCGTCGCAGCGCCGCCACGACCGGCTGCGGCACGAACTTCAGCAGCGCCTCGTCGTCGGCCAGCGGCGTGATCTGCTTGAGCAGCGACGACGAGATGTGCGAGTAGGCGGCGTCGGCCATCAGGAATACCGTCTCGACCGACGGGTCGAGCTTGCGGTTGGCCAGCGTCATCGTGAACTCGGCCTCGATGTCGGTCAGCGACCGCACGCCGCGGAGCAGCACGCGGGCCCCCTGCTCCCGCACAAAGGCCACGGAAAGGCCGCTGAACAACTCCACGCGGACGTTGCCAAACCCGGCCACGGCAGCCTTCACCAGATCGACCCGCTCCTCGAGGGAGAACAGCGGGTGCTTGTCCGGATTGATGCCCACCCCGACCACGATCGTCCCGAAGATCCTGCTGGCCCGGCCGATCACGTCGAGATGGCCCAGCGTGATCGGGTCAAAAGACCCGGTGTAGACGGCGACGGTACGGGGCTCGGGGGTCGCGGGTGTCATGGTGGAAGCGTCGAGGGTATGGTATGGAATTGCCGGCTCGCTTGAAACCGTCGCCTTCCCAGGAGCGCTCCCCGCGCGTCGATCGTGCTCTCCCTCGCAGGCCTGATTCTTTCCGGTATCGTCGTGATTCTCTTCGTGGCCGACCTGGCGGCCGCGTTCCCGTTTCAGCGGGTGAGCGTGGCCGCCGACATCGGCTTCATCCTTGCCGGCCTGTTGGTCGCCTACCTGAGCTGGTCGATCAACACCCGCGCGAAGGCCTGATTCGCGACGTCGTCACGCCGCCCGGAGCACGGAGCGGCCCACGGCCTCGCGATCGCCGCCGGAGATCAGCCGGGGCAGCGCGGACAGCGGCACCACCGTCGCGGTGCCGCCAAACCGGCGTTGCCCCGCCCAGGAGATCCAGCGTTCCAGTCGTGGTGCCAGGGAAGCCGCACCGTTGTTGCCTGCCGACACGCCATCCGTGCGGAGCACGTGCAGCCCGCCCGGCACGAGTCGCGGCATGCCGCCCAACCCGAGCCAGCCGGCAAGGCCCGCCGGCCGCGCGGAAGTGACCACCACCTCCCACAGACCCCACACCGGGTTGCGACAGTTCCAGCCCTTCGGGGCGGGTCGTCGGTTGCCGCGGGATTCTTCCTCGAACGCGGCGACCACCGCCACGCCGATCCCCTCCTCCACGAGCACGCCACGGTTCGCCGCCGGTGTCGGCCCCCGGAGCACCACCGCCGCCAGATCGGGCATCAGGTCACGACCGCGGAGCAGGAGTTCGCGGAGCCGCGACCGCGAGCCGCAGGCCGCCGGCGGGATGTCGAGCGCGAGGTCGAGCCCGTGAACCTGCCCCGCAACGTCGGCGAGCGTGTCGATGCCGACAGCCCAGGTCACGGGCACGGCGACGCCGCGAACGGCGTCGAGCCACGGCCGGGAACGCCCCGTGATGGCCTGCCGCGGCGCGGTTGCACACAAGACCACCGTGGCTGGTTGTTTCCGCCCCATCATCGACTCGCCCCCTCTTCGGCGGTTTCATCCGAGCGCATCGGCGGCGCTTCGGCGAACCCGGCAGGCGTTCTATCGACGCCCCGGCCATGGCCACTCAAGGCCCATCCGGTGGCGTTCAGCCGCGGGATGTCGGGGGGAGTTTGGCGGTCTCCACCGACTCTGCCGGCGGGCGAAGCCCTGCCGCCTCATGGCGGACGATCGCGTCCACCAGGCCGGTCGCCGTGGCGTCGGCTGCCTCGGCATCAGGCCGCAGACCATGCCGGGCCAGGGCGGCGGACGTCAGCGGACTGATCGTGGCGATCCTCCACGACCGGAGCCGCGGGCCCAGCAGCCGTACCGCCGCGTCGGCGATCGACGGGCTCGTGAGCGTCAACCACGTCACGGGGGCCGCGTCGAGGCCGGCGAGCGTGTCGGGGTCGAGGGACTCGAGCGCCACGCTCTCGTAGGCCACGGCTTCCTCGACGTGGTGTCCGCACGACTCGAGTTCGTGTCGCAGCACGTCGCGCCCCCGGTCGGCCCGCACGAGCAAGTGACGACCACGCACGGTCCGACCGGCGAGCGCCGCGGCGAGCCCCTCCGACGAGAACCTGTCCGGAACGAGATCGCAGCGGTAGCCGGCAGCCTCCAGCTGCCGCCGGGTGGCCGGACCGATCGCCGCCAGCCGGGCGGTGCCCAGCGCACGGCCGTCGAGGCCGAGGGCGGCGAGCCGCCTCGTGAAGCCGCGAACGCCGTTCGCGCTGGCGAACACGATCCAGTCGTATGTGTCGGCGCGGCCGAGCGCGTCATCGAGCTGCTGCCACGACGGCGGATCAGCGATGCGAACGAGGGGCACGTTGATGCACTCGCCCCCCGCCCCCCGCACGGCGGCGGCGATCTCGCCCTCCTGTCCGGCCGGCCGCGTGGCGAGCACGAGCTGGCCGCGGAGCGGTCCAGATGCCGGCGGGACGGCGGCCCCCACCACCACCACGGCCGGCGATCGCCAGCCCTGGGTCGCGAAGTCGCCGGCGCAGTCACCGAGCGTGCTCCCACCGATCCGCTGGTCGGGCCACGAGCACCTGCTGACGATCGTCACCGGGGTGTCGGCTGACAAACCCGCCCCCAGCAGCTCACGAGACCAGCGGGCCACCTGCTCCACGCCCATGTAGACGGCAAGCGTGCCAGGCAGCCCCGCCAGCGACCGGAAATCGATGCCGTCCGGCTTGCCGTCGGCCTCGCGTCCGGTGACGAGCGTGACACTCGAGGCCGAGTCGCGGCTGGTGAGCGGCACACCCGCAGCCGCGGCCGCTGCCAGCGCGGCCGTGATGCCCGGCACGAACTCCACCGCGACGCCGGCCTGCCGCAACGGCTCGAGTTCCTCCGTGAGCCGGGCGAACACGGTCGGGTCTCCCCCTTTGAGCCGCACGACCGCGCGGCCCTCGAGCGCCAGGCGGGCGAGGAGCCTGCCCGTCGCCGTGCCCGGACTGGGCCGCTGGTCCAGTTCCCGATCGACCCGGATCCGCTCCGCCGTGGGATTGACCTCGTCGAGCACAAGGTCGGGCACGAGCGAATCGTGCACGATGACGTCGGCGGCCCGCAGACGATCCACGGCCCGGAGCGTGAGCAGATCGGCCGCGCCGGGGCCGGCTCCCACGAAGACGACTCGGCCGGGCAACTGGGACGTGGGGGATGGCATGGCGATGATCGAGTTCCGCGGCCGGAGGGACCGGCGTTTGGTGTTCCCGCGGACCTCACTACACTCGGTGACGACTTCCGACCCCCCAATCGTCCCCAACCATGGCGAATGAGTCCACTGCGGCCGCCCCCGGCCCGGTCGATCCAGCATCAACCCCCTCGACGGCGGCTCTGTCGCCGGCTGAACGGTCGCGGGTGATGAAGTGCTATGCCACGGGCATGCAGGCCCTGCAGGGCAACGTCGACTACGCGATCGACATGTTCGCCCAGTGCGTCATCGGAGACCCGGGTAACGCCATCTTTCTGCAGAAACTGCTCGAGTCGCTCAAGCGGAAATACGGCGGCAAGAAGGCGGGCAGCCTGACGTCGTTTTTTGGGGCCGGGGCGCGGGCCGGGCTCAAGAAACTCGCCGCCACGGCCCAATGGCGCGAGATCATCAAGCAGGGCGTCGAGACCATCAAGGGCAACCTCTCCGACCACGTCACGCTGCTGGCGATGGCCGATGCCTGCGGCAACCTGATGTTCGTCGACACGCAGGCCTTCTATCTCCGGGCCGCGCTCGACGCCTCGCCGACCGATCCGGAAGTGAACAAGCAGTGTGCGAAGTTCGCCGCCAGTCAGGGCAACTTCGACCAGGCGATCGAGTGCTGGCGACGGATCGGCCGGACGAAGGGCTTCGCCGAGGAGGCCGAGAAGGCGATCGCCGAGTTGTCGGTCGACAAGACGATCGCCGCCGGTCAGGGGATGATCGGCCGCGGCAGCCAGACGGCCGGCCGGCCGACCGGCAAGCCGAACCAGCCCGCCCAGCCGCAGGCCGGCGGCCGCGCCGCGGAACTGCGGCAGACGCTTGCGACGAATCCCGCGGACGTCGACGCCTCCATCGAACTCGCCGACCTCCTCGAGCGCGACGCGACCGCCGAAGAGGCCGAGCAGGTGCTGCGCAGGGCCCTCGAAGCGTCGGGCAACGACCTGAAGATCCAGGAGCATCTGGAGGACCGACAGCTTCGCTGGGGCAAGCAGCGGCTGATGCTCGCGGAGAAGCGGCTGGCAGGCGACGACACGCCGGAGAACCGTGCCACCGTCGAACGGCTCAAGGCCCTGCAGGCGAAGCAGGAGATCGACGTCTACGCGGCACGCTGCAGCCGGTATCCCGAGAACCTCACCTGGAAATACGAGTTGGCGCTGCGGCTCAAGGCAGCCGGCAACTACCCCGAGGCGATCCGCCATTTCCAGGAGGCGATGAAGGAAACCCGCCGCCGGGGCATGATCTCGCTGGAACTCGGCGAATGCTTCCAGAAGATCAAGCAGTACCAGCTTGCGATGCAGAACTACCAGACGGCGGTGGAGACGCTGACCGACCGCGAACTGGAACTCCGCAAGCGGGCTCTCTACCGGGCGGGCGTGCTGGCCTCCGGCCTGGACGACCTCGACTCGGCCCGAAAACACCTGTCCGCACTGGCTGGACTCGACTTCGGATACCGGGATGTGGCCCAACGTCTGGACAAGTTGGGTTCGGCACAGGATAAAGGTGCCGACGGCTGAGCCGGCCCCGGGGCCGCTGCCGTCACCGGCCGGGATCGTTCCCGGCACCCCCCGCACGCCCCCACGATCGAGGATTATCGAATGCCCCACTCGGCCAGCGCCAAGAAGCGTAACCGCCAGAACCTCCGCAACCGCGACCGCAACCGTGCGGTGAAGTCGGAGATCAAGTCGAAGATCCGCAAGGTCCTCGACGCGATCACCTCCGGCGACGTGGCGACCGCCAAGGAGCAGTTCCGGGGCATGGCCAAGGCCACCGACCGCGCGGCGTCATCGGGCACGATCCACCGCAACCGCGCGGCGCGGATCAAGTCGCGGCTCTCCGCCCGCGTGAAGAACGCCGAGAAGGGGACCGGCGCCACGAAGCCGCCGGCGAAGGGCCGCAAGGTATCGGCCAAATCCTCGGGCTGACGTCTACCAGACGACTCGGGCTGCGTCGAATACGGGCCCCTCGACGCATGTGCGGCGATAGTCCCAGCCCCCATCTGCATCGCGGATCCGGGCGACGCACGTGAAGCAGATGCCGATGCCGCAGGCCATCGGCGTCTCCAGCGACACCTCGCAGGCAATCCCGCGACTCGCCGCCCAGGCGGCGACGGCTGCCATCATCGGCTCCGGACCGCAGCAGGCGATGCGCGTCGCCGCGGCATCGACGTCCGCTGCGAACCGCTGCTCGAGCAGGTCGACCACCGTCCCCTTCACGCCGGCCGAACCGTCGAGCGTGGCGAGGTGCACGTCGCAGCCGGCCTTTCGAAAGTCGTCGGTGCAGGCGAACATGCCGGCAGAACGCGCGCCCCAGCAGAAGGTCACGTGACCCGCCCGCGGGAACTCGCGGGATGGTTGGCCGTATCGTGCCAGCCCAAGCCGCTCGCGGGCGAGGGCGAGCAGCGCCGTCTGCCCGATGCCGCCGGCGACGAGCACGAGGTGCTCCGCGGAAGGTGCCGCAAACCCGTTGCCCAGAGGGCCCCAGGCCAGGATCTCGTCACCCGGCCGGACGTCGGCGAGGGCACGAGTGAAACGCCCATGGACGAGGTAGATGAAGTCGGCATAGCGGGGCTCGATGCCGTCCGAGAACGCGTCGTAGACAGCGAAGGGTCGGGCGAGCAGCGGATCGCAGCGGTCGGGGAGCCTGAGCATCGCGAACTGCCCCGGAACCGCCCGCGCAGCGATCGAAGGGCAGTCGAGGCGAATCCGCCATGTCGCCTCGGCCACCTGGTCGTGCGAGACGACACGGGCACGCAGGACGACGGCCTCATCGGCATGGCAGACGGCTGGGGCGGCCATCGATCAGCCCTCTCCGCCTGCGGGCCGCGACCGCCACTGCGAGGCCTTGCCGGCCCGCTTCCGCTTCCGCGGCCCGGCCACGCCGCCGCCGGGCTTGCCTGGGCCTGCAGGACGCCCTCCCGGCCTGCCGTCGGGCCTGCCTGCCGGCCGGCCTTCTGGCCGGCCCGCCGGCCCCCCGTCGGGGCGGCCGCGGGGAGGTTTTCCGTCTGGGCGTCCCCGCATCCCGGGCCGTCTCGGCGGACCGCCGGGCCGCTGGCCCCGGGCGGGACCGCGCGGCCGCGGCGGCTCGCGTTCGGCCTCGCGGCCAACGGCGGCGATCGCGTCCTTGCGCAGCGATTCGATCTCGCTCCACGTGAGCTGCCGAAACTGGCCCGGCAGCAGGTTGCCGAGCGACAGGCCTCCCACGGCTACACGCTTGAGCTGGTGGACCTTATGGCCGAGCGTGGCGAGCATGCGGCGGATCTCGCGATTCTTGCCCTCGTCGAGCACCATCTCGAGCACGGCGCTCTGCTTGTGTTGCGAGCGGATCGACACCCGCTTCGCATGCACCTCGGCCTCGGCGAGGCGAATGCCCCGCCGCAGCCGATCGAGCAGTTCATCGCTGGGCACGCCGGCAACCTGCACGAGGTACTTCTTTTCGACGCCATACCGTGGATGGGCGAGCAGGTTTGCCA
>JAGWWA010000067.1 GCA_018970605.1 Planctomycetota bacterium
CAGGATCGAGCGTGGCGAGCACCGCACCGAGACGGCGGCGGGCCGCATCGGCTTCGGGGCCAGACGGGGCTTCGCGTTCGGCAAAGGGCGCGTCACGCATGTCGAAGAGTTCGCCCGTGTCGGTCAGCTTCCAGCCGGCGTCGCGGACATACCAGTGCCGGCCGAGCATCACAAACACCCACTCGCGAGGTGTGCCGCGTTGCCCAAGAAGCTGCGGTGCAAAGCTCTGCCCGTCGATCGGCTGGCCGCCGGGAACCTCGGCGCCCGCGACCTCGGCCAGCGTGGGCAGGAAGTCCACCAGGCCGGTGAGGTCTTCGCACACCCGTCCGGCCGGGATGTGCCCGGGCCAGGAGGCGACGAGCGGCACACGGCTGCCGCCTTCGAGCAACGTCCCCTTGGCCCCGCAGAGCTCCCGGCCGCCGATCGTGGACCGCGGCGCCTCGTTGCCGTAGGTGCCGTTGTCGCCGGTGAAGATCACGAGCGTCTTCTCGCGGAGCCCCTGGCGGTCGAGTTCGGCCATCAGCCGGCCGACGAGTTTGTCCATGTAGGCGACGTTGTCGGAGAACAGATCATCGCTGTTTGGCTTGCTGTCGGGCGTGGGCAGGATGTCGGTGTGAATGTGGGCGAGCGAGTAGTGGACGTAAAACGGCCCTTCCTTGTGCCGGTCAATGAAGTCGAACACGAACCGTTCGCTCAGGTCGGGCATGTACTGCCCCTCGGGCCAGTCCTTCTCCTCGCCGTTGATCATGTAGGTGTTTCGCTCGGGCGTGGGCCAGTAGGAGCCGCTCCCCTTGGTGCGAATGTATTCGTCGAAGCCCCAGTCGGAGGGCTGGAGCGGAATCTGGCTCCATTTGCCGGCGCTGGCCGTGGCATAGCCCCGCGTCTTGAGCACCTTCGGGATCATCGCCTCGCGCTTCAGCCCGGCCTCGAGATGGGCGACCGCGGGCTTGTCGTTGCCGGTCATGCCGGTGCGGAAGCCGTAGCGGCCGGTCATCATCAACGCCCGCGAGGGGCCGCAGTTGGGTGCGCTGTAGCAGGTCGTGAAGCGGATCCCACCCGCTGCGAGCGCGTCGACGTTCGGCGTCTTGAAATTGTCCGACCCGTAACAGCCCACGGTGCCGATGCCGAGATCGTCGGCGAGGATCACGATGATGTTGGGCTTCACATCGCCGCCGGCAGCCGCCACACACACCTCGGCACGGCCGGCGACGCTCGCCAGCACGACCACCGCAGCAAGCCGGACCCACGAACCAAACACGGATGAACGACGCATGGGCGTAGTCAGACTCCTGATGGACGACGACGAGCAACCGGGCACACTTCCGCAGCCCCACGTCCCTGACTCTACCGTGCGCAGGGCATCCAGGAATGCCCTGGTCCAGCCCGCTCGCCAGCGGGCTTGCGTGGGGTTGGGTTATTCAAGCGCCCTGCGACGCATACCGTCCTAGTCATCGATAGCCCCACAAAAGCAGCCGAAAAAACTGTGTCCATTCATTGCCGCCGCGGCCGACGGTCACTACGCTCACCAGGAGCGGGCGAGTGCGATCCATGGGGCGGTCAGACGCGTAGAGCAGGGGTGCCTGCCCCGACCCGGACGCCGGGTCGATCTCCCACTCCACGGGCTCACGGGCGAAACGGCGATGAGACGGCGCACCACCACCAAAGACCGTCGCCGCGTCGCCGTTGCGTTCGAGCGGCTTGAAGCGCGGACGGTCTTGGCGGCACCCGCCGCCAGCGGGCCGGCCACCGCATCCGTGATCCAGGGAAACACGCTCGCCTTCTCCGGCCCGTCGCTCGTGTCGGTCACCGATGCCGACGCCACGGCCACGGAGAGCGTGGCGGTGTCGGTGTCGGCCGGCACGGTGAGCCTCAACCTCGCCACGCCGCCGGCGGCGGGGCGGCAGTTCTACGTCGAGTCGGCGGCCCAGTTCAACGCGGGCGTCGATCGCACCGGGGCGAGTTTCGCAACCCTGCGGACCGGCGACCGAGTGTTCCTCAAGGGGGGCACGTGGGGGGGCGTGGTGAACACGATCACCGGCTCGATGACCGACGCCCAGGCGCAGGCCAACCCCGCCATGATCATCGCCTGCAATGCCAACTACGTTCCCACACCCGGCGGGGTGATCATCGCCGGCGTCAGCGCGATCGAACTCTCCGGCACTGGCATCGAACTCTGCGGGCTCACGTTCTCGTCCACCAGCGGCATGCTCAAGGCGGGCAACTACGTCGACTACGACGACACCGGCGCGACCGCCTACCTGGTTCGCATGGACACCGGCTCCCGGTACATGAGCCTGTCGCACGTCACGTTCGACCGCTGCGGCTGGGACAGCACCGACTACGCCAACAACGACCACTACGGCGCCTGGGTCCTGATGTACGGCTACCACCACACGGTGCAGTACTGCGAGATGACCGGCCGCGACTTCGACCCCAACGACATCAACGTCGCCGACCCCACCCGGCGGCGATCGATCCGCCAGGCAACGGTCGTCATCTACAAGGATGACGTGGCCGACGTGAACTGGGGCTGGCACACCCTCAAAAACAACTACTTCGGCGAGCGGAAGATCCCCAAGAGCAGCGACATCCGCCTGCCGGTCGCCGCCGACGGCCGGCTGCCGGCCGACCTCTCCAACGGCTGGGAGACGATCCGCTGCGGCAGCAGCAGCTTCGTGGACGTCGATTTCAACGTCACCATCGAGAACAACACCTTCTATCACTCTATTCAGGCCGTCGATGGCGGAGCGAGCGACCAGACGGGCGAGCCGGAGATGGTCTCGATCAAGTCCCGCCGCAACGTCGTCCGCAACAACACGATCCTCAACAACTACGGCGAAGTCTGCATCCGCCAGGGCGACTACAACGTGGTGGAGGGCAACGTGTTTCTCGCCGGCGGGGCGTACGATGCATCCGGCACCATCGTGCTCACGGAAACCCGCAACGACCGCATGGGGGGCGTGCGGGTGTTCGGCTTCGGCAACACCGTCGCCAACAACTACTTCTACAAACTCGGCAGCGACGGGATTCGCTCGGCCCTGATCCTGGGCTCCGGATCGACCGCCGTGGGCACGCTGTCCTCGCTCACCAACGGCAGCAACGGGGCCCAGTACGAAACGGCCAACTACACCCACGTGATCGGCAACACGTTCATCGACTGCGCGACGATCTCGCTCGACAACGCCAACGGGGAACCCACCCCCGTCTACGGCACGCAGTTCCTCAACAACGTGATTTCCTACGGCAGCAACATCGGCGCCAACGGCATGGTGGGCAACGACACCGCCGGCTACGGCAGCCTGCTGCTCGCCGCCCACGGCGGCACGGCCTCGGGCAACCACGTCTACTCGGCCTCGAGTTCCCAGCTCGGCAGCGCCAAGGCCCTGCTCGGCGACACCTGGCTCAACGACACCTTCGAGGCCTATTCGACGGGGGCCACGCCCACCTCGGCGACGTCGCCGCAGCTCGTCTCGGCCGGCTACACCACCGTGGCCGCAGGCAACGGCGGCAAGATGGCCCGCTACCTCAAGACGACCTCGTCCACGGTCGGCTCGCTGCAATACAGCCTCTCCTCGTCGAACTCCACCGCCCGCCCTCAGGGCTTCATCTCGTTCGACATCCAGCAGAACGCCAACGCATCGGTCGCCTCGGCCAACCAGCTCTACTTCCGGCTGGGAGTCAACGACACCGCCGCGATGTCTTCGGCGGCCTCCGCGTTCGTGGACATCCGCTTCAACCAGGCCGCCACCGACAACCTCAAGATCTACTCCTCGGGCACGCAGGTCGGCACCACGACCACGGTCAGCCCGACGGCCGTCAACAACGTCAAGGTCTGGTACAACAACGCCACGACGGCCACCCGCTACGTCGATCCCTCCGGCGTGGATCAGGCGTTGAACGCCAAGTCGTTCGTCGTCTACGTCGGCACCACGCTCGTCACGCCGAGCGCGTCGGGTTCGACGATGACCGCGCCCACCTCGGGCAGCACATCGCTCGACGTCGGCAAGATCGCCTTCCTCACCGGCTCGACGGGGCAGGCCGACTTCTCGATCGACAACATCTTTGCCGGCGATGCGAATCCCCGCGGCGTCGTCAACACGATCAGCACCGCCTCGGCGGCCAATCCGCTGCTCACGGGCAGCTTCGACGTGCTCGCCGTGCCCGCGGCGAACAGCCCGCTCATCGGCAAGGCGGCAGGCACGCCCACGGTGAGCGACACCTCGTCCACCAGCGTCAGCTACGACCTCGCCGGCACGGTCTCGAAGTATGCCGGCCTCGACGTCCGTGACCTGGCCCGCCCCAGCACCGGCCGCGACATCGGCTGCTACGAGGTGGAGGCCACGGGCACCGGATGGAGGCCCCTACGACGATCGGAAGTGGGCGTGGTCGTCGCGGCGTACCCGACGATCAGCGGTGTGACCGTGACATCGGGGGCCTCGGGAACGTCGGCCATCACGGTCACCGGCGGCCTCACCCAGGTCAACGCAGTGCTCTCCACGCTGACCTACACGGCGCCTGCGACGGGCGCATCCGCCACCCTGACCGTACAGCCCAACGATGGCACCGCGGCCGGCAGTCCGCTCACGACGGCGATCGCCCTCACCCTGCCATCGCCCACGCTGGCTCCCTCGTCGGCCGGCACCTCCGCCACGCCGGTCAGTTCCGTGACGATCACCTTCGTGCGTCCGGTGACCGGATTCAGCCTCGGCGACCTCACGCTCACCCGCGGCGGATCGGCCGTCTCGCTCGCGGGGGCCACGCTCGGCACCACCGACTCGCGGACCTACACGCTGAGCAACCTCGGAGCCGCGACGGCGGCCGACGGCGTGTACGTGCTGTCGCTCGCCGGCGCGTCGGCCGGCATCGCCGATGGGTCGGGAAGCCAGCTCAACCAGGCGACGACTTCGACCTGGACCCTCGACACGGGGATCGTCGTCGCCGCCGGCCAGACGGTGGTCGACTCGACGGTCCGCAGCGGCACGATCGGGATCACGAAGCGGGGGGCCGGCACGCTCGTGCTCACCGCAGCCGCGACGTTCACCGGCAGCGTGGTCGTCGAAGCCGGCGAACTGATCATCCGCGACGTCGCGGCGCTTGGAAGCGGGCGGGTGGACGTCCGCGCCGGGGCCCGCCTGTCGCTCGACGTGGCCGCGGGGGGCGTTGCCTTGGCGTCGCTCGCGGTCGACGCCCTCGGGCGGCTCGATCTGGGGAGCGGCTCGATCACGGTGGCGGCCGGAGGCTCCGTCGAGGAGACGCTTCGGCAGCGGCTCATCGCCGGCCGCAACGACGGCACCTGGGACGGCGCCACCGGCATCGTGTCGCGGGCCGCGGCGACCCAGGAGAGCCGGTCCGTCGGCTGGGCGGTCCTCGTCGACGGTTCGATCCAGATCGCGTTTGCGGCGCCGGGCGACGCCAACATCGACGGCACCATCGACATCCTCGATGCGGCCAACTTCATCGCCGGCGGCACCTTCGACACGGGCGCATGGGCTTCGTGGGATGGAGGCGACTTCAACTACGACAGCATGGTTGACATCCTCGACGCCGCCGACTTCCTTGGCTCGGGGCTGTTCGACGCCGGCGGCTACCTCCCGGCCAGTTCGACCCAGCTCGCGGCCGGCACGACCGATGCCGCGTCGCTCGACGCGATGAGCCTCGCCTTCGCGTCCCTCGCCGACTCGACGGGCACCACGTCGGGCACCAGGAAGAAGCTCGCGGGATCGACGCTCCCGGCGTAAGCCGCCGTCTTCTCAGGAAGCCCATTCGCGTAAGCGATGGGGGCAACGCCTCACGGCGTTGGGCTTTTACGAGTGCAGCCGGTGCGCTACTCGCCGCCCGCCAGCCGGCGGCGATTGGCCGCGACGGCGGCTGCCGCTTCGGGCCGGGCGGCGAGGATCCTGAGAAACAAGTCGTCGAGCAGCTGCCGGACGGCCGACTCATAGATCAACTCCGCCACGTGCGGAGCCGTCGCCTGCGCAGACACCACGAGGCACGCGTCGGCCGCCGCGATCAGGGCGTCGCTCCGTTGCCGCGTGACCACCACGATGCCGCCACCCGCGGCACGCATCTCGCGGCAGGCCTGCAGCCAGGCCGGATCGTCGCCGCGGTCGCACACGAGCAGCAGCACATCGCGGCTGCCGGCGGCCAGCAGGCCCGTCCGCAGCGGCGCGGGCTGCGCGTAGGCCATGCAGCGTCGGCCGAGGGCCGACGCGTGCACCGCGAAGGCCTGCGCGGCAAACCCACCACCACCGTCGCCGGCAACGAAGAGCGTCTCCGCGGCGGCCAGCCGCCGGACCGCATCGGCCAGGAGTTCCGGCGCGTTGAGCGCCCGCGTCTCGTCGTCGGCCGCCGCCTTGCCCCGGGAAAGCGCCTCGGCACGGGCCGTGTCGGGATCGTCGGAGACGACCATCGGCCCGTTGCACGCCGCCTCCCGAGCCAGGGCCTCGGTGATCGAGAGCTTCATGTCGGGATAGCCGCGAAAGCCGAGCCGCTTCGCAAACTTCACCACGCTCGACTGGCTGACCGAGAGCGTGTTGGCGAGCTGCTGGGACGAACGGTCCCGGACGCAGAGCGGGTTCTCGACGATGAAATCGGCGATCCGCCGTTCGATCGCGGACAACTCCCCGTGCTCAGCCCTGAGGGCGAGCAGTTCTCGCATCCGCGCCCATGAACCGATCGTCAGGCGGCCTGTCTGGTTCGAGCCAGATTCCGAGATGTCAGGTTCTGCGATGATGATGGCACGTCCTCCCTGCGAATCGAACGGTTGCTCTCGACCGCGTTCTCCCCGTCACCTTTACAACCGTAAACGAACGCCCGGGGGCGGCAATCGGACGATCGTCCGAGCGCCCTCGGCGGGGGCTCGGTCACCGGAATCCGGCGGGATTTCACGATAGACTCGCGACTGTCGGGATCGGCCTTCGCGCCAATCCATCGTGGGTGAGCCGCATGACCGGCCGAATGCCTCGAACCATCTCCACCCGCCAGCGGTTCACCGGCCGAACACTCGCCTGCGCGATGGCCGTGGTGGCGGCCTGCGCGGCATGGCATCCGGCGCGATCCGAGGCCCCGCCGTCCCCGACGCCCAAGAGCCTCCTCGACGACTACGTGCTCCGGCAGTGGACCGTCGAAGATGGCCTCCCCGAGCGAGTGGTCCAGTGCGTCGGCGAAGGCTCCGACGGCTACCTCTGGGTGGCGACCTTCCGTCACCTGCTGCGCTTCGACGGCATCCGGTTCGTCGATGCAGGCTCGCCGGGCGCCGACTTCGACGCCGATCCCCACGAGATCATGCTGCGGCTCCACGCGGCGGCCGATGGAGCGGTCTATGTGCTCACCACCAGGGGCGTCCGCTGCTTCCGAGCAGGCAGCTGGGCGACACCGCTGTCGGCGCCCGCCGATGGCGACGCGGACGACTGGCGAAACGCCACGCTGACCGGCGACGAGCAGGGCTTCGTCCATCTCGGCGGCCACGCCGACCTGACGACGTTCCGCGCGGCCGCGGTGGTCGAGGTGCCGGGCAACGAGGCGTCGGGCTGGACCATGGTGGGCGGCGTGCCGCAGCGGGTGGTCGGCCGGGACATCGAGTCGCATCCCGTTCCCGATCACAGCCACACGGAAGACTCCCTCCACCTCGAAGTTCACGACGGCACGCCGACGGTGATCGCCGGCGCCACGGTGTATCGCTGGAACGACGAGGCCTGGGAGGCCGTCGCCACATGTCCCGCACTGACACGGTCCGCCCTCGTCGATCGCACCGGGGGAACGTGGTGCGGCGGCGACCAGGGGATCCGCGAATACCGTCACGACCGCTGGTCAGTGCTCGACACCGGCAAGGCGCCGGTGAACGTCGCCGTCAGGGCGCTCCTCGAGGACAGCACCGGCACGATCTGGGCCGCCACCGAGGGCGGTCTCGTGCGGTTCCGCCGGCGGACCCAGGGCGTGCGGGTGATCGCGGCGGCGGGCATCGTTCCGGGAGTGCGGGCAGCCTGGATCGCCGACGACGGCACGACCTGGGTGACGCCGGAGCGGGGAGGCGTGTGCAGGCTGGCCGCCGGCGGCGATCGACTCGAGTCGGTGGAGTTTCCCGGCAGTTCGGAGAATCTGCGGTTCGAGACGATCCTCGTGGGAGCCGCGGGGGACGTCTGGCTCGGCACCGACGGCGCCGGACTCTGGCACGGCGTTCCCGGCTCCCACCTCACGCAGCTGATGTTCGCCGCCGAGGAGCGGCGCATGGCGGTGATCGCGGCCCTCGCCGGCAGCCCGCGCACCAGGCTCTGGATCGGCAGCGGCGAGGGGCTGTTCTATCTCGATCCGGATTCGACGACGCCGCGTCCGGCACCCGAGCCGAACGCCAACGCCCGCGCGGTCGAAGACATCTTTCCCGACGCCGACGGCACGCTCTGGATCGGGCGTCAGGATGACGCGATCAGCCAGATCGACGCCGCGGGCGAGACCATGCGGCGTCTCGACGGCGCCGGAGTTCCCCCAGGGTCGGTGTGGTCGTTCCACCGCGATCGTCGCGGCTCGCTCTGGGCGGGAGGCAACGGCCGGCTCATGAGGCTCAGCACGCCGGTGGAGGTGTTCGACGCAACGCATGGACTTCCCGATGCGGCCATCACCCAGATCGAGGATTCGGCCTCGGGCCTGCTCTGGCTGGGAACGCGCGACGGCCTGTTCGCCGGAGACCTCGCGGTGATCGACCGATCGCCCGCCAGACGCGGCCTGTTCCGCCGATTCGATGCCGACGGCCCGCTCGCCCACGTCAACTGCAGCGGGCGGATCAACAAGCGTGGGCCTGCCGACGAACTCTTCTTCCCGTCCGCCCAGGGGCTGGTGGTGCTCGACCCCGCGGCCACGGTGCTGCGGCGGACGGCTCCGCTGGCGATCATCGAAAGCGTGACGGCGACGCGGCACGACGGCAGCATCGTCGAGGGCGGGCCCGAGGGCATCACCGTGCCGGCCGACGCCGCGGCGGTGGCGGTGCAGTTCACCGCGATCCACATGGCGGCACCGGAAGCGCTGCGATTCCGCTACCGGTTGTCCCGCGGGGTTCCCGAGGAATCCCCGCTCGTCGACGACGACTGGATGCCCGTGGGACGGGAGCGGCGCGTGGTGATCCGCGGGCTCACGGCCGGCCGCCACACGTTCGAGGTCCGGGCGAGCCTCGACGGCAAGTACGCCACCGAGGGGGCGGCGGCCTCGTTCGACGTCGAGGCTCACTTCTGGCAGCGGCCCGGCTTCATCGCGGCCTGCGGGGCGGCGGGGGCGGCGGCGGTGGCCGCGGTGGTGCTGGCGGTGGTGCGGCAACGATATCGCCGCCGCCTCGCCCGCGAGCGGGAACTGCAGCAGGAGCGGGAGCGGATCGCCCGCGACATCCACGACGACCTGGGAGCGGGACTCACGCAGGTGGCCCATCTCTCGGCGATGGCGGCCGACCACGACCACGGCCAAGGCCACGACCACGACGCCGCCCGGGCGCTGTTCCAACGGATCTGCACCGCCACGACCGGCCTCACCCGGTCCCTCGACGAGATTGTCTGGGCCGTGAATCCGGCCAACGATTCGCTCGACAAGCTCGTCTCATACCTCGCCGAGTTCGCCCAGGAGTTCGCCGCCGCCGCGGGCGTCGCCTGCCGCCTCGACCTGCCCGACGACGTGCCCGACCGGGTGGTGTCGTCGCGGGTGCGGCACAACGTCTGCATGCTGCTCAAGGAGTCGCTCAACAACGCCGTCATGCACGGCATGCCCGGCGAGGTGCTGGTCACCATCCGGGTGGACGGCGACGTGCTGCGGCTCACCGTGCTCGACGACGGCAGGGGGTTCGACAGCGGCGCGATCCCGCCCGACGAATCGGGCCGGCACAGCGGCATCTCCACGATGCGGCACCGCGCGAGCGAACTCGGCGGCCGACTGGCGATCGAATCGCTGCCGGGCACCGGCACGACGGTCCACATCGCGGTGGAGGTCTGACGTGACCGCCACGCGAGCCGACAACGCCGTCGCGGCCGGGGAAGCAAGGCCGATCCGCGTCGCGATCATCGAGGACGACCGCCGCGTCCGCGAGAGCCTCGGCGACATCCTGCGCGGCAGCCGCGAATGCCAGTTCGCCGGCGCCTTCTCGAGCGGGGAGCAGGCGCTCGAGCAGCTCGCCGACGTGGACCCGCGGGTGATCATCGTGGACGTCAACCTGCCCGGCATCTCCGGAGTGGAGGTGATCCGGCGGATCGCCGCGCTGCGGCGGCCGTGGCAGACGCTCGTGCTCACGGTCTACCGCGACACCGACACCATCTTCGAGGCCCTCTCGGCCGGCGCGGTCGGCTACCTCGTCAAGCCGATCACGCCGGCCAAGCTCGTCGAGTCGATCTGCGACGTCGCCGCCGGCGGCGCGCCGATGACCGGGGCCGTCGCCCGCAAGGTGGTGCAGGCGTTCACCCGCACGTCCCATGCCGCGCCGGCGATGGCGTCCACCCTGACGGCCCGCGAGCGGGAGGTGCTCGACATGCTCGTGCAGGGGCTCTCCAAGAAGGAGATCGCCGCGCGGCTGAGCGTCTCCTTCGCCACCGTCCGCACCCATCTCGAGCACGTCTACAAGAAGCTGCATGTTCGCACGCAGGCGGAGGCAGTGGCCCGCTGGCTCGGCGGCCGCGAGTCACCACGCTCGCCCTGATGCAAAGTTTCCTTCGCGAGCACGTGCGTCATAAACGCGCTGCACACTCGAGCCGACGACGCGGCGCTCGTTGTTGTCATGCCCGGCATCCGCATGGGATACTCTGCGATCGGAAGAGACGACCGATTGATCGATCGACCTCGGGGGTGGAGCATGCCTGGTGAACGAATGGGTGAACGAATGCTGGTGTGGGGAATCGTCTGCCTGTTCGCGGCATCGGTGTCGGCCGCGCCAGCCGCGGATGCGGATGCTGCCCGCCACTTCAACGTGCTGATGATCGCGGTCGACGACCTGCGACCCGACCTGGGCTGCTATGGCAACAGCGTCGTCAAGACACCCAACATCGACCGGCTCGCGGCCCGCGGGGTCGTCTTCGGGCACGCTTACTGCCAGCAGGCCGTCTGCAGCCCGTCGCGGACGTCGCTGATGACCGGCCAGCGGCCCGACGTGACGCGGGTGTTCGACCTCAAGACGCACTTCCGCACGGCGATGCCCGAGTGCGTCACGCTGCCGCAGTACTTCAAGGCCCATGGCTATCACTGCGCGGCCCTGAGCAAGATCTACCACCGCGGCTACGAGGACGGCCGCTCGTGGAGCGAGCCTCACTGGTATCCCAACGGGAAGTCCATCGACACCGATCCCGACGACTGGTCGAAGCAGACCACGAAGAAGACCGGGGGCGGCGTCGAGGAATACTCCGCCGACACGCCGAAAGCGGAGTCGGGCAAGGGGCCGGCCACCGTCGTGAGCGACAAGCCCGACGACGAACTGCCCGATGGCCACACCGCGGCCGAGGCGGCCCGGCGGATCGCCTCGCTCTCGAAGCAGGACAAGCCGTTCTTTCTCGCCGTCGGCCTCCTCAAGCCACACCTGCCGTTCGTGGCGCCGAAGAAGTATTGGGACCTCTACGATCCGGCCGCGATCCCCGGCCCGGCGATCGACCAGCTTCCTGCCGGCGCGCCCGCGTTTGCCGGGCACGCCAACGGCGAACTCCACCAGTATCTCGACATCCCACCCGGCAACCCGCTGCCGAATGACGTGGCTCGCCGGCTCCGGCACGGCTACTACGCGTGCATCAGCTACACCGACGCCCAGATCGGCCGCCTGCTCGACGCCCTCGACCAGGCCGGCGTCGCCGACCGCACGGTCGTCGTGCTCTGGGGCGATCACGGCTGGCAGCTCGGCGACCACGGCCTCTGGCACAAGCACACCAACTTCGAACTCGCCACGCGGGCGCCCTTGATCATCTCTGCGCCGGGATGTGCCGCGGGCAAGACGGCCGCCGCGCCGGTCGAGTTCGTGGACGTCTACCCCACGCTCGCCGACGCCTGCGGGCTGCCCGCCGCGAAGGATCTCGCCGGCACGAGCCTCGTGCCGCTGCTCCGCGACCCGACGGGCTCCGTAAAACCCGTCGCCATCAGCCAGTATCCGCGAGGCAAGGGAGACGGCACCGACGGTCCGCTGATGGGCTACAGCATCCGCGACGACCGCTGGCGATTCACGGCCTGGCGCGAGGACGGCGGCTCGCGGATCGTGGCCACGGAACTCTACGACGAGCGCGACGATCCCCATGAGGCCCGCAACCTCGCCTCCGACCCGCAGTACAAGCCGGTGATCGACCGCCTTGCGGCGTACCTGCCTCCGCCCGGCGAGGCGACCCCGAAGGCGGCGAAGGCGGGAAGCAAGAAAAAGGGCCAACCGGCGGCGTTATGAGAAGGCTCAGGCCGCTCGTTCTGATTCCGGCGCTCGCGATCGCCTGCGGACTCGGTGCACGCGGCTGGGCCGATGAGCCGGCGGCCGCGCCCGTGTACTACGCCGCCCGCCCCGGTTCGCTCGACGAGGCGCAGCGGCGGTTGGCCGCCGGCGACACCGAGGTGCGCGACGCCGTCACCACGCTCGTCAAAGAGGCCGACGCGCTGCTCGACGTGCCGCCGCCGACCGTGACCGCCAAGCGGATGCCGGCGCCGAGCGGCGACCCGCACGACTACGCGAGCCTCGCTCCCTACTACTGGCCCGATCGCTCCGTGGCGGACGGGCTGCCCTACGTCCGCCGCGACGGCCGACGAAATCCGGAATCGGACGACCAGCAGTGCACCGACCGCGGCCGGGCGGGCCTGCTGGGCTCGGCCATGGAGACGCTCGGCCTCGCCTGGCGGTTCACCGGCCAGCGACGGTATGCCGAGCGCGCCGCCCTGTTCGCCCGCACCTGGTTCATCGCCGAGGCGACGCGGATGCATCCCCACCTCCGCTACGCCCAGGCCGTGCGCGGCACCAACGACGGACGCGGCGCCGGCATCATCGAGGGCCGCGACCTGGTCGATGCCATCGACGCGGTATCGCTCATCGATGATGCGGGCGTGCTCTCGACGGCCGACCGGGCGGCGATCGCCGCCTGGGGCGGCGACTACCTCGACTGGCTCCTCGAGAGCGAGCCGGGCCGCCACGAGCAGGCCGCAGACAACAATCATGGCACCTTCTTCGACACGCAGGTCGTGCAGCTGGCCCTCGCGACCGGCCGCCGCAATCTCGCCGTCGGCGTGCTCGAGCAGGCCGGATCGCGGCGGATCGCCGTGCAGGTCGAGCCCGACGGCAGCCAGCCGCACGAACTGGTGCGGACGAAGTCACTCGGCTACTCCGCCTTCAATCTCCAGGCGCTGTGCCACCTCGCCACGCTCGCGGAGCACGTGGGCATCGATCTCTGGCACCACGAGACCCGCGACGGCCGATCGATCCGCCGGGCCATCGACTTCCTCGTGCCCTACGTGTCGGCACCGCACCGCTGGCCGCACGAGCAGATCAGCCGGATGCAGCCGGTCGATTTCGCCACCATCCTCTGGCGGGCCGGGATCGTCTATCGAGACCCTTCGTACACGGCGCTCGTGCAGGGCTTGGCAGGCGCCGGCGACGGCCGGATCCGACTGACGTTCGTGGACGAGTGACCGCCTGACAGGCACGCGACCCGCCAGATGACACACAACACGAGGGAACCAGGCAGCATGATCATGATCAGTCGCCGCCAAGGATGGCTGCTGGCATTGGCGCTCGCGATGGCGGCGATGACGTGGCCGATCGTCGGCCGCGCCGCGGCCGCGGCTGAGCAGGGGCGCCGCCTGGCCGACGGCTGGGAGCACTACCGCGGCACGCTCGGCAGCGCCTGGGAGGTGTGGCGGGGCGAGAAGGCGAGCGACAACGTCTCCTGGACGAAGGTCTCGCTGCCGCACTGCTTCAACGCCCGTGACGCCGTCGACCCCGACGAGCGGTATTACCAGGGGCACGGCTGGTACCGCACGCGGATCGAGTCGAAAAACCCGTTCCCGCGCGGCCGCACGCTCCTCCACTTCGACGGCGCCGGCCAGGCGACGACGGTGTTCGTGAACCTCACGGAGGTCGGCGGCCACCTTGGCGGCTACGACGAGTGGACGCTCGATATCACCGACGCCGCCGCGGCCGCCCTGGCCGACGAGTCGTGCCAGGGGAAGGTGCCGCTGGCGGTCCGCTGCGACAACTCGCGGGATGCGGAGACGATCCCGTCCGATCTCAGCGACTTCAACCGCTACGGCGGCCTCTACCGACACGTCCACCTCGTGCACGTGCCGGCCGTGTCGCTCGAGCGGGTGCACGTGCTCCCGGTGCTCGTGGACGGCACGGGGAGCGTCACGATCCGTGGCCGGCTCCACAATCCGGAAAAGTTCACCGACGAACTCGCGCTCGCCATCGAGGTCCGTGATCCGGCCGGCGCGGTGATCCACCGCCGCGACCTGCAGGCCGCCCCGTGGGAGGGCGAGAGGGAGCTCGACACCGTCGCGATCCCCGCGCCGGCCGCCTGGTCGCCGGCCACGCCCCGGCTTTACTCGTGCTCCGTGACGCTCGCCTCGCCCCACGGCGAGCAACGGATCGACGAACGGTTCGGCCTGCGGAGTGTGGAGTGGGTGCCGCACGGACCCTTCAAACTCAACGGCGAGCGGTTGCTGCTCCGCGGCACGCACTACCACGAGGATCACGCGGGCGTGGCCGCGGCCGTGCCCGACGACGTGGTCCGCCGCACCATGAAGCAGATCAAGGAGATGGGGGCCAACTTCGTCCGCCTCGGCCACTACCAGCAGGCGCCGCTCGTGCTCGATCTCTGCGACGAGCTCGGTCTGCTCGTCTGGGAGGAGATCCCCTGGTGCCGCGGCGGGCTCGGCGGCGAACGCTACCGCGAGCAGTGCCGCGACATGCTCCGGGCGCTGATCGACCAGCATCGCAACCACCCGGCGGTGATCCTCTGGGGCCTCGGCAACGAAAACGACTGGCCCGGCGACTTCCCCGAGTTCGACAAGGAGGCGATCCACTCCTTCATGGCCGAGCTCAACGGCCTCGCCCACGAGCTCGACCCGTCGCGCAAGACGGCGATCCGCCGCTGCGACTTCTGCAAGGACGTCGTGGACGTCTACTCGCCGAGCATCTGGGCGGGCTGGTATTCGGGCCGCTACCGCGAGTATCGCGCCGCCACGCAGAAGGCGATCGCCGACACGCCGCACTTCTTCCACGCCGAGTGGGGAGGCGACAGCCACGCCGGCCGGTTCGCCGAGGATCCGGAGCGGATGCTGGAGAAGGTGGCGGAAGGGCAGGGGACCGCCGAGGTGGGCAAGGCCTACAAGTCGTCGGGCGGAAAGGTGCGGATGTCGAAAGATGGCGACTGGTCTGAGAGCTACATGGTGAACCTCTTCGACTGGCACCTCCACGAGCAGGAGCAGATGCCCGACCTCACCGGCGCCGCCGCCTGGATCTTCAAGGATTTTTCCACGCCGCTGCGGCCGGAGAACCCGGTGCCGCGGGTGAACCAGAAGGGCGTGGTCACCCGCGACGGCACGCCGAAGGAGAGCTACTACGTCTTCCAGAGCTACTGGGCGGAGAAGCCGATGGTGCACGTGCTCGGCCACGGTTGGCACGACCGCTGGGGTGAGCCGGGCGAAGCGAAGGAAATCCGCGTCTACTCCAACTGTCCGCAGGTGGAGCTCTTCGTCAACGGCACGTCGACCGGCATGAAGCGCCGCGACGTCGCCGACTACCCCGCCGCGGGCCTGCGATGGCACGTGCCGCTCGCCGCGGGCCGGAACGTCGTCCGCGCGGTGGCCCGCGGGCCCGCGGGCGAACTGGCCGACGAAATCGCGTTCGACTACCACACGGCGAAGTGGGGCAAGGCGACGAAGCTCACGCTCGTCGAGGCATCGCGCGACGGCGCGGACGCGTGGCTCGAGGCCCGAGCCTTCGACAAGGACGGTCTGCCCTGCCTCGACGCGGCCAACACCGTGCGGTTCGACCTCGCCGGCGAGGGTGAGCTCGTGGACAACCTCGGCACCCCCGACGGGGCGCGGGTGGTGCAGCTGGCCAACGGCCGGGCACGGATCCGCGTCAGGCTCGCGGGCCGCAAAGCGGTGGCAGCGGTCACGTCGCCGGGGCTTCGGTCGGCCTTCGTGACGCTCGACGCCGAACCGGCCAACGGCAAGGCCGCCGCGGCCAAGGCCTCGCCGGTCGCCTCTTCGTGGGCCTCTCCCGCGGTGGCGATCGACGTCGCCGGCCTCGACCGCGAGCGGATCCTCAAGGCCGCCGACGCCGCCCTCGCGTTGCCGCCGCTCACGATCACGGCCCAGCGTGCCCCGCACGCGGAAGGCTCGCCGAACGACTTCTACTCCAACGGCGACTACTGGTGGCCCGATCCCACGAAGCCCGACGGCCTGCCCTACGTCCGCCGCGACGGGGAATCCAACCCCGACAACTTTTTTCACCACCGCCACGCGGTGAACGCGCTCCGCGACCGCGTGGCCGCCCTCGCCGCGGCCCGGCTCGTCACCGGCGACGCTCGCTACGCGGCCAAGGCGGATGAACTCCTGCGGGTGTTCTTCCTCGACTCGGCCACGCGGATGAACCCGAACCTCGACCACGCCCAGGCGGTGCCCGGCGTGTCGGCCGGCAGGCCGGCGGGCATCATCGACGGGCTGCACCTTGTCGAGGTCGCCCGCGCCGTGAAGGTGCTCGCGCGGGAACACGCCCTGCCGGAGGAGACGGTGGCCGGCGTGAAGCGCTGGTTCGCCGACCTCTGCACCTGGATGACCACGAGCGACAATGGCCGCAAGGAGGGTGCGGCGAAGAACAACCACGCCGTGGCCTACTTCGTGCAGCTCGCCGCCTTCGCCGACCTCACGGGCGACGAGGCGATCCTGGCCGAGTGCAGAAGGCAGTTCCGCGAGGTGTTCGTGCCGAACCAGATGGCCGAAGACGGATCGTTCCCGGAGGAACTCGGGCGGACGAAGCCCTACGGCTATTCGATCTTTCAGCTCGACCAGATGGCGACGCTCTGCCAGATCCTCACCACGCCCGAGGACGATCTCTGGACGTTCGAGCTGCCCGACGGCCGCGGCATGCGGCGGGCGGTGGCCTGGCTGCGGCCGTATCTGGCCGACAAGTCGTCGTGGCCGAAGCCTCCCGA
Organism: Planctomycetota bacterium; assembly: GCA_018970605.1. Taxonomy (GTDB): domain Bacteria; phylum Planctomycetota; class Planctomycetia; order Pirellulales; family UBA1268; genus QWPN01. Next base: position 17,133 of record JAGWWA010000067.1, read on the forward strand.
CGTGCAGCACTGGGAGGGCTGGCCGGTGCGGCAGCCGCACCTGCTCTTCGCAGGCCTTGCCTTCCGCGACCCCGGCATGCTCGAACTCTGGCAGCGGCTGCCGGCCGACCCGGAGGATCCCGAGGTCCGCCGCAACGTGCCGATCACGCAACCGCTGCTCTGGGTACGATGACGAGCATCCCCGGGAGGGTCATCCGATGAGCGAGCCCCTGACCAGGCGAACGCTTCTTGCAGCCGCGGCCGCCGCGGCCGCCGGCACGGTCGTTGGAGACCCGGCCCCCTCGTCGTC